>JBKJVN010000106.1:0-34264 GCA_046717345.1 Candidatus Limnocylindria bacterium
GGGCGCAAAAACGCCCCGGAGGAACCTGGCGGGCCCTTTGATGCAATCTCTGGACTCGTCCGGCTCCTCCGGGACTCCTAGAGAATAGGGGACTCACCGAGCCCCGCCAAGCGCCTTATCCACGACTTTTTGCGGTTGGTTGTGGACTTATCCACGCCCCGTCCACTACGGCACGAGAAACGGCAGCAGGTAATGCTCCGACTGGCCGCTCAGGTTGAGGGACGTCGCCACGAACAGGAACAGCAGGAACGCCCCGACGACGAGCCATGAAGCTGTGTCCATCTCGAGCTTCCGATACCACGTCCGCTTGCCGACACCGAAGGCGCGCAGGTCCATGGCGTCGATCGTGTCTTCCGCGCCCGTCAACGAACCCACGGTGACCGGCACGAAGACGGGCGCCAGTCGTCGGAGCCGGGTCATGGGGCTGCCGCCGGCCCGCAGCGGATCGAAGCCGCGCACCCGCTGGGCATCGATCGTCTCCCCGAATTCGGTGGACAGGGTCGGAATGAATCGGACAGTCAGGTCGACCATGACCGGCATCCGGTCGCCGAGCCCGAGCTGCCTGAGCGCCGGACCCAGGTCGCCGGGGGCAATCGCGTAAGCCACCGGGAATCCCACCGCCGCAATGGCACCGAAGCGCAGGACCTGGGTCACGATGAGGCTGATCCCCTCCGCCGACACCTCGGTTCCGAACGGCGGGATGGTCAGCAGAACGTGAGTTTCGGCATCCGCGAATCCACCGGACCGGCCACCGGTGATGAGGGCGTTGATGGTTGCCACGGCCCCAATCACGACCACCAGGAGCAACCATTGACGGCGGACCGCCCGCCAGGGGATGCCGGCCAACAGGTAATAGCCGACGGCCGCTGCCAGGATCAGGACGAGGTGGCGTGAGTCCCGAATCTGGGGAGCACCGAGTACGAAGAAGAAGGCCGCCAACAGGATCGATCGAGGATCCCGGCGGGCGAGCCAGGATCCTCGACCCAGGTACGCGAACGCAGCCCGCATCGGTACGCGGGCCGCGGTTGGCTAGCGCCCCATCTGGGCCGAAATCGGCTCCCAGGCGAGGACGAGGATGGGGGTCACGATCGCGGCCGCGATGGAGTTTGCGATGACGACCGGGATGTATTCCGTGGTCAGGATCGTGTTGAAGTCCAACTCTGGCGTGAGGACCAGACCCAGAAAGATCACCAGGAAGCCGATGACGGTGGCCACCACGCCCGCGACGGCGGCGGTGAGGGCCTTGCTCCCGACACTCGTCATCCGGCTGGCCATCCAGACCGGGAACAACCCCGCAATCAGGCCGGCGAGTCCGTTGGCCAGGCTCCAATGCGGCGACGTGAACGCGCCCCAGCCCGTGAGCTGGTCACCCACCACGTTGCCCACGAAGCCGGTCAGGAACCCGACGACGGGTCCAAACGCGAAGCCGAAGAACGTCAGGAGCCCGTAGTGGGGTCGCACGCTGACGCTCTCGGCACCTGGAATCTGGATGGCGAACGAGATCCAGTTGAACACGGCGTACAGCGCCGCACCGATGGCGGAATAGACGATGACCCGGGTCGTCAGCGACCACGGGCTCGGGGTGGACTGTGGCTGTGCCATTGCTGTCATGGGCGGTTCGTTCCTCCTCCGATGCGTGCCGGTGTCACGATCCCGGCGTGGTCCGTTCGGTGACGACCATGGCCGCCAGGGTCTCCGGGCCGAAGAACCGTCCGGAGCGGCCGCCCCAGCGCAGGTTCGCCTCCATCAGCGAGGTCTCGCGCAGGTTGCAGGCCCTCCAACGCTCTCGGTCGGCGATCACCTCCGACGGTGCGCCGTCGGCCGCGATGCGGCCGTCGCGCAGGAGGAGGATTCGGTCGGCATGGGTCAGCGCCAGGTCGACGTCGTGTGTGACGAAGTAGACGCTCTCCAAACCGGCGATCCGCTCCACCTCCCTCATGAACGCCGTAGCGCTCCGATAGTCCTGCCCGGCGGACGGTTCGTCAAGGACCAACGTCCGGGGCTGGAGGGCCAATGCGACGGCGATCCCGAGCCGTTTCTGTTGCCCATGCGACAGGGTCCGCGGCGGGCGCGACTCGATCTCCGGCTCGTCGGCGAGGCCAACCCGCCTGAGCGCCCGCGCCACCAGGGCGTCGAACCCGCCCGGGTCGCGGCCCAGGTTGCGCGGCCCGAACAGGAGCTCGTCGCGAACGGTGGGCGCGAACAGCATCTGGGACGGGTTCTGGAAGACGTACCCGAAGGTTGCCGCCAGGTCGGCCACGCTCCGGCGCACGGTCGACTCCCCGTCCACGAGAACCTCGCCCTTGGTCAGCGGTCGCAGGCCGATGGCCGCCTTGAACAGGGTGGTCTTCCCCGACCCGTTGGGCCCCAGGACGGCCACCCGCTCCCTGGCTCCCAGTCTCGCGCTGACGTCGTGCAGCACGCTCCGTCCGTCGTACCCGGCCTCCACGTGGCGCCACTCGAGCCGCGGCGGGGCGTTCTCGGGCTGAGTCCTTGGCGCATCGGGTTTTGACGGGACCGATGGCGCCGCTGACGCGGCGCGTGCGCGGCTCATCCAGGTGTAGAACGGCAGCTTGACCGTGGTCGGGTCGGCGCTGGCCAAGAATCCATCCATGGATCCGAGATAGCGGGTTGCGCCCTGCTCGAGGTACAGCGCCCGATCGGGTCTGGCGTCGAGCACGTCCTCGATCCGATGCTCCACGATGACGACCGCCGTGCCGGCGTCGGCCAGGCGGCGGACGAGGGAAAGGAGTCGACGCGCGGCGGCGGGGTCGAGGTTGGCCAGGGGCTCGTCCAGCACCAGGAGCCGCGGCTCGAGCATGAGCGCGCCCCCGATCGCGACCTGCTGGCTCTCACCGCCGGACAGTTCATCGGTGGTGCGGTCCATCAGCGGCCCGAGCCCGCTGGCCGCGGCCACCCCAACCAGCCGGCGACCGATCTCGTCACGCTCGACGCCCAGGTTCTCGGGGCCGAAGGTCAGCTCGGCCGGCACGGTCGAGGCCACCAGCTGGCGGCTCGGATCCTGGAGCACGGTCCCGACCAGGGTGGCCAGCCCGCGCAGCGGTGTCGTGTCGGTCGGGTGGCCGGCGATTCGGACGCTGCCGGTCAGGTCGCCGTGATAGGAGTGGGGGATCAGCCCGTTCAGAGCCCGGATCAGGGTCGACTTGCCGCACCCCGACGGGCCCGCGACCAGGAGCACCTCTCCGGGCGCGATCTCCAGCCAGATGTTCCGCAGGGCCGGTTGTGAGCCGCGGCGGTAGCGGAACGTCAGTCCCTCGACGACGGCGATCGGCTCGGGCACGCGCGCGGTGTTCACTCGACCTGGATTCGGATGGCCTGGTCCTGCGCCAGGCCCAGCTCGGCGGCGGCATTCCCCTGGTTGACGGCCAGGGTCAGGCGGTCGTAGGAGTCGACATACAGCATCGGCTCGCCAACCGGCACATTCCCGAACGTGTCGGCCCAGCCCAGGCGCCGTTCCGCGGCCCCATCGGCCCGGACGCGCACGGCGCGGCCGGGCCGCATCGGTCCTACGACGGCCTCCAGCTCGTGGCGGAGACCGGCCAGCTTGCAGTTACCAAAGGTGTCCACGTAGATCACCGTTGTCTCGATGCCGTCCGGGATCGGAGTGGCGTCGGGGATGACCAAGTCGACCAGTGTGGCCGGATCGATCTCGGGACCCAGCTCCCCAACCGGCAGTCCACACGCCAGGTGAGCGGCGGCCGGGGCGAAGATGTCACGGCCGTGGAAGCTGGAGCTGACCGGGTGCAGCCGATGCGCGTCGCTCGTCAGCTCGTGGACGGCACGGATGCCATCCAACCGGCGGGCCGCGGGGAGCAGCAGTCCGTTGTCCGGGCCAATCAGGACGTCGCCGCGGCCCACCACCACCGCCACCGGGCGTCGGCGGGTGCCGACCCCCGGGTCGACCACGGCCATGTGGATCGCCACCGGAAAGAACGGCAACGCGCACCACAGCATCAGCGCCCCGTCCCGAATCGAGTATTTCGTGACCTCGTGGCTGATGTGCACGACGGTCGCCTGAGGACAGATGCCCAGGATCACTCCCTCGCAGATGGCGCCCGACGGGTCGCGGGCGCCGAAGTCGGTCAGCAGGCTGACGACGGGGCGAGGCGGGTCCTCGGACCTGGGCGACATGTTCCGATGGTAGCCGCCGCCGGGTCAGCGGTGGAAGGTCACGGCCGGATCGCCGCCGTTTCGCCAAGCACCGGGACGCGGGCCACCACGCCCAGTCCGTCATGGATCCGGGCCGCGAACGCTGCTGCGGCAGCCGGCTCCCCGTGGGTCACGAACACGGAGCGCGGCCGGCCGTCCGCGCGGCCGGCGTCCCCGAAGTGCCGTATCCAGGCGTCCAGTTCGGCCTGGTCGGCGTGAGCCGAGAAGCCGGAGATGGAGCGGACCCGGCAGCGGACCGGCCATTTGGCCCCGTCGATTCGGGCTTCGGTTCCGCCGTCCTGGAGGTGGCGGCCCAACGTTCCCTCGGCCTGGTAGCCGATGAACAGGAGGGTCGCGCGTGGCTCGGGCAGCAGGTCCTTGAGATGGTGGAGGATCCGGCCCCCGGTGAGCATGCCCGAGGCGGCGACCAGGATGAACGGGCGCGGGCTGCCGATGATCGCCTTGGATGCCTCTACGCTGCTCGTGCACTCCTGCCCCGGGTAATCGAGGGGCGAATCGCCCGACCGCAGGAGGGCCAGGGTCTCCGGGTCGTAGCCCTCGGGATGGCGCAGGTAGACATCGTTGGCCTCGCAGGCCATGGGGGAGTCGACGAAGAGCGGCAGATGCGGGATGCGTCCCGCTCGCACCAGGCTATCGAGGATCCAGACCAGGTGCTGGGTGCGTCCGATGGCAAAGGCCGGGATGAGCAGCACACCGCCGGATCGAGCGACGTCGGAGATGACCTCCACGAGCTCGTTTACCGCCTGGTCCGGGTCAGGATGGTCGCGGTCGCCATAGGTCGACTCCACGACCACGACGTCAGCCTGGGTGAGGGGGGTCGGGTCGCGGAGGATGGGCGTGTCGGGCCGCCCCAGGTCGCCCGAGAACACGATGCGGGCGCTCGTCCCATCGGCGTCACGGGCGGTCAGCTCGATGATGGCCGAGCCGAGGATGTGCCCCGCGTCGTGGAACGTGGCCTCGACCTCGGGGACGACCGTGGTGGGCGTCGCATATGGGATCGGGCGAACCTGGTCCATGGTGCGAGCCACGTCCTCCAGGTCGAACAGCGGGGCGCGCGTCCGCGTCTCCATGGCAGGAGGGCGCTCCGTGCGGGCGGCGACCGCGGCCATCTCCAGCTCGGTAGCCGCGCTCTCCGATTCCCCGGCCGGGGCGGCAGCTGCGGCCGCCTGCGCGGCCTCAGGGTGGTGGCGGGCCCACCGCGCTGCGGCGTAGGCCTGGAGATGCGCGGAGTCGGTCAAGACAATTGAGGCCAGGTCGCCAGTGGCCGCGGTCGCGAACACCGGTCCTCGGTACCCCGCCCGCACCAGGGCCGGAAGGCGACCGATGTGGTCGTTGTGGGCGTGGGTCAGGAGCACTGCGTCAACGCTGTCGGGCGGGTACGCGAATCCCATCCGGTTGCGGGCAATCTCCTCCATCCCCCCCTGAAACATGCCGCACTCGATCAGGATCCGCCGTTCACCGACGTTGAGCAGGTATTGCGACCCGGTCACCCCGCCGGCGGCGCCCAGGAACCGAAGGCTGATTGGCATTGCGGCCGAGTATGCGGCAGCCGCCGACTACTATCGCGGCATGGCCTTCCCGATCCCACCGCCCATCGAGCCCATGCTGGCCAAGCCCCAGCCCGAGATCCCGACCGGCGCCGAGTGGCGCTACGAGCCGAAGTGGGATGGATTCCGCGCGCTCGTCTTCCGCGACGGGCCCGAGGTCTATATCCAGAGCCGAGACCTGAAGCCGCTCAATCGATACTTCCCTGAGCTCGAGGCGCCCCTGCGGGCCATCGGCCGACCCGGCGACCGATTCGTGCTGGACGGCGAGATCGTGATCGCCGCCGATGGCGGCCTCGACTTCGAGGCCCTCCTCCTCCGGATCCACCCGGCTGCCTCACGGGTCGCCATGCTGGCGGCCACCAGCCCGGCGTCGTACGTCGCTTTCGACCTGCTGGCCGAGGGCGACCGGGACCTCCGGGAGAAACCCTTCGCGGAGCGTCGGGCCGGCCTCGAACGGCGGCTGGCGGAGCCGCCGCCATCGGTCCAGCTCACGCCGGCCACCGACGACCCCGCGACCGCGCAGCGCTGGTTTGCCGTCTTCGAAGGCGCCGGACTCGACGGGGTGATCGCCAAGCGGGCTAACCGGGGCTATGTGCCGGGCAAGCGCGAGATGGTCAAGGTCAAGCACCAGCGGACCGCGGACTGCGTGGTGGCCGGGTTCCGGTGGCACAAGAACGGCCCGGGCACGATGGTCGGCTCGCTGCTGCTGGGCCTGTACGACGCGGCGGGCGAGCTGCAGCACGTGGGCGTCACCAGCTCGTTCACCGAGGCGCGGCGCCGAGAGCTGGTCACCGAGCTGGCGCCGCTGCGCCGCAATGCGCTGAAGGGGCACCCGTGGCGCCAGTGGAAGGAAGCCGAGGTCGAGTGGGAGGGCCGGCGCATGCCGGGGGCCACCAGCCGTTGGAACCGAGGCAAGGATCTGTCCTGGGAGCCGCTCCGGCCGGTGCGGGTGGTTGAGGTCGCGTACGACCACCTCCAGGGTGACCGGTTCCGGCACGCGACGACCTTCGTGCGCTGGCGCCCGGACCGCAAACCCGAGACGTGCCGATACGACCAGCTGGAGGAGACGCCGCCCGCCCTGCTGGCCGACTTGTTCGGCGCCGGCTGACCGCGCGCCGCCGTGCCGGGAAGCGGCTCGCGGTACACTCCCGCGGCACTCATCCACCACTCTACGAACGGCATGCATCCACCTCAAGGAGGTCTGGTTCCGTGGCCCATCACGACCCGAACGCCGCCGTCACCGACCTGGCCGACCGGTTCTGGGAAGGCGTCCTGCAGCGCGACCCGATCACCGCCACGATCTACGGCGACGACCGATACGACGACCGCTGGCCTGACCTCGGCCCGGACGGACGAGCGGCCGAGCGGAGCGCCCTCGCTTCGGCGCTGGCCGAAGCGGAGGCCATGGACCCGGCCGGGCTGGACGTCGAGTCCGGCATCACCCGCGACCTGCTCATGCTGATCGCCCGGAATTACCTCGAGGCTCTGGATCGGCGCCTGTACCAGCTGGCGGTGAACCACATGTCCGGGGTCCAGACATGGCCGAGCGATATTGCCCAGTACCAGCGCGCGGAGACGCCCGAGGGACTGCGCCGTCTTCTGGCCCGGTTCGAGGCCTTTCCACAGCT
Organism: Candidatus Limnocylindria bacterium; assembly: GCA_046717345.1. Classification (GTDB taxonomy): domain Bacteria; phylum Chloroflexota; class Limnocylindria; order QHBO01; family QHBO01; genus DASTEQ01. The sequence goes on from JBKJVN010000106.1 coordinate 7,367, forward strand.
CATCGACCAGCACATCGGCACGCTCGACGAGGGAATCGGCGACCATCGGACCTCGGCATCCGTCCCGGTCCAAAAGGCGGTCGAGCAGATTGACCGCATGCTGGCGGTGCCCAGCCATGACGCCCCCTCGGTGACGCTGGCCAACGTGGCCGATGAGCCGGCACGAGACGACGTCCGAGCCGCGGTGGCGGCGCACATCTATCCCGCCCTGCAGCGCCTCCGCGACTACCTCGCCGAAACGTACACGCCCCACGCGGCTCCCACCCCCGCGCTGGGTGACACGCCAGATGGAGCGGCCGCCTATCGGCTCGCGATCCGGATGCAGACAACGGTGGATGCGACCCCCGACGAGGTGCATGCCTTCGGCCTCGAGGACCTGGAGCGGATCGAGGCCGAGAAGGACGAGATTGCGCGGCGCCAGGGGCACGCCGACCGTCACGCGTACGCCGAAGCCCTGGCCGCCGATCCGGCCAACCGGACCTCGGATCCGGCGCACATTATCGAGTTGGCGCGCGAGCAGACCGACCGGGCGTACGCCACCGCCCGGCGCTACTTCGGCCGCCTGCCGGCGGCCAATTGCGTGGTCCTCCCGGTCGAGGCGTACCGCGAACGGGAGTCGGCGCCGGCCTTCTACATGCCGCCCACCATGGACGGCTCGCGCCCGGGGCAGTACTACCTGAACACGTACCAGCCGGCCGAGCGCCAGCTCCACAAGATCGCGGCCATCACGTTTCACGAGGCGACCCCGGGTCACCACTTCCAGATCGCGATCGAGATGGATCTGGAGGGCCTCCCCCGATTCCGGACCCTGGGCGCCAAGATGGCGGGTTCGGCCTACGTCGAAGGCTGGGGCCTGTACACCGAGCGTTTGGCCGATGAAATGGGCCTGTACCTCACCGATGCCGAACGGGTAGGCATGCTCGACGCGCAGACCTTCCGTGCCGCGCGGCTGGTCGTCGACTCGGGGCTGCATGCCATGGGCTGGACTCGGGAGCGCGCTATCAACTTCATGCACGAGCGCGGCTCGCTGCCGATGGTGGATGCCGAGATCGAGGTCGACCGATACACGATCTGGCCCGGCCAGGCACTGTCGTACAAGATGGGTCAGCGCGAGATCGAGCGCGCCCGGGTCGATGTCGGCGATCAGCTGGGCGAGCGGTTCGACCTGCGCGTCTTCCACGACCAGGTGCTGGCCCACGGCTCGCTCCCGCTGGAGACGCTCCGCCGCGAGATCCCGGGCTGGGTCTCGGCAGCGCTGGCCACCCCGGCGGGGGCTTAGGGTCCACCGGCCCGCGGCCTGGCCATGCTCCGCCCGGAGCGGATCGTGCTCGACGGCCGGGTCGTCCGCCTCGAGCCCCTGGACGAGCGACACCGGGACGACCTCCTGGCGGCGGCGGCCGAAGATCCGGCCACGTGGCGGTACATGATCGCCGACCTGTCTGTGAGGCCTGACGCGTGGCCCGATTACCTCGCCGACGCCCTGCGCCCTGAGTACGTGGCCTGGGCCACCATCGAGCGCGCCACTGGCAAGGCGGTGGGTTCGACGCGCTTCGGGGACATCGCACCCGAGCACGGGCGGGTGGAGATCGGCTGGACCTGGATCGCCCCCTCGCGGCAGCGATCCGCGGTCAACACCGAGGCCAAGCTGCTCCAGCTGACCTATGCCTTCGACATGCTGGGGGCGGGCCGAGTGGCTTTCAAGACCGACCTGCGGAACGAGCGCTCGCAGCGGGCGATCGAGCGGCTGGGGGCGGTGCGCGAGGGCGTGCTTCGCCGCCACATCAAGCTCCCCGATGGGCACGTTCGGGACACGGTGTACTACTCGATCCTGGCCGACGAGTGGCCGGCGGTGAAGGCGCGGCTCGAGGAGTGGCTGAACTCCTCCTAGGGGGCGGTGTGAATGCCCTGGGCGGCCCGGATCCCCGACTCCAGCGCGCCCTGGATCCAGGCGTGGTGGAGCGAACAGTGCTCACCGGCGAAATGGATCCGGCCCTCGGATCGAACGATGTCGGCCTGCAAGTGCGTCTGCTGCTCGGGCTGGAACAGGGCGAACGCACCGTTGGCAAAGCGGTCGTTGTCCCACGCGTGCGATGCGCCCACCTCGTACACGTCGCGAATCCGTGGGTGGATGCGGCCCACGTCCTGGAGCGCCTCCTCCTGGCGCGTCTCCTCGTCCATCGCCCCCCATCGGGCCGCGTCCTGCGACCAGGTATATGAGGCCAGGAGGACGCCGCGCGGGGTGCTCGGGTCGGGGGTCGGGTAGTTGATGCGGCGGATGGGGAGATCGGTCACCGTGGCGCCGCCGAAGATCCCGTCATCGGTCTCCCACACCCGTTCGCGGACCTGGAACAGGACCTTGGTCGAGGCGGAGTAGTTGAGCTGGCGCACGGCCCGCTGCTTCTCCCGCGAGAACGGCGTCAGGACCTCGACCTGGCGCAGGACCGAGAAGGGAATCGCGCAGATGGCGTAGTCGCCCCGCTCGGTGTAGCGGCCGGCCTCGGTCTTGAAGTGGACCGTCACCCCGTCAAGGTCCTGTTCGATAGCGAATACCTCGGCACCGAACCGGATCCGATCCTCCAGTTGGCCGTAGAACGCACGCGGCAGGAGATCCATGCCGCCCACGATCTCCTGCATGTCCTCGAAGGCCCGGCCCAGGTCCTCACGCAGCTCCTCGACGCAGGCGTTGTTCATGTCGGCTTCGACGAAGTTCATCACGCCGTACATCTCGATGGCGCCTTCGGAGAAGCCCTTCAAGACGAGGAACTCGCGGAGCGAGTACTGGTCGTACCGGTGCACGATCTCGTCCCAGGCCGACGGGCCGTCCCGTTGCAGCATCTCGCGCAGGTCGCGTGTCGCCTCTTCCCACAGGTCGCCGAAGGTGCGCCCACGCTCGTGCTCGGCCACCTCGAACCCCAGACGGTCGGGCTCCAGTCCCGCCTCCTCGGCGGTCATCCGCTCTCCGGCGACGTAGACCAGGCCCCTGGGGTTGCCCATCAGGAATGGACGCAGCTCCAGGCCGAACAGGTCGCAGTAGGCGAGTGTCAGGTCATGGACGCGCGGGATCCGCATGGCCCCCGCCTCGCCGTACAGCCCGGGGGCGAACGAGCGCATGGTGTAGACCCGGCCACCGACCCGGTTCTGGGCTTCGAGGACGATGGGCTGATGTCCCTGGCGGGCGAGCTCGAAGGCAGCCACCAGCCCAGCCATGCCGGCCCCGATCACGATCACCCGTTTGGGAGCGCCGCCGGGCGGTCCCAACCCCTCCTGTGGCACGGCCATGATTGCGGGTGAGGGCGGCTCCGCCGAAGGCTCTGGCTGCTCGTCGACGTCGGGATCCAGGGGAGTCGTCGTGGGGTCCATGCCCGGCATCCTATCGGCCGCTCAGCCCGGACGAGCGCCGGCCTCGCGCCACTCGCGAAACGGGTCGTAGTCGGGGTCGGGTGGTTCGGGTTCTGGGCGATCCGCAACTGGGACATGGCGCAGGTTTACCCGCACCCGCCACCAGATCGTGGGCCGGCCGCGCATCGCGTCGAACAGCACGTCGTCCACCGCCAGATGGGGCACGACAGCCGGGTGACGAGCCTTCCAACGCTCGAGTCCATCGTCGACCTCGGCTCGCGTCGCGGCCTGCGCCACGACCAGCAGCGGGGCGCGCGAGCGGCGGCGGCCGGTGGGGGAGTGGATTCCAAGGGTGGCCGGCTTGGACGCTTCGCCCTTCGCCGGCTGCCGGCGTTTGGACGGCTGGACCCGGGGCGGCTCCCCCGGCTGCTTGGCGTAGTTGGGCGGCCAGGGAGCGTCGCCCAGTCCCTCGGACTCGTGGCGTGCCACCAGGTCCAGCAGCGGCTCGAGCGAGAACGCCTCGGCGTCAATCCCGGCTCCCACGTCCCCCAGGCGCTCCACCCTCCCCGGCACGCTGGCAACTGTGAAGTCGGCCGGCTCGCAGTCGGGCACCTCATCCCAGGTCACAGGCGTGGAGACGCGGGCGTCGGGAAGTGGCCGGACCGAGTACGCCGAGGCCACGGTCCGATCCTTCGCGTTCTGGTTGTAGTCGAGGAACACGCCGTGACGCTCCTCCTTCCACCATTTGCTGGTGGCCAGCGCCGGCGCGCGGCGCTCAACCTCCCGGGCCACCGCCAGGGCGGCTCGCCGGACTTCCCCAAAGCCCCAGCGCCGCTCGAGCCGGACGTACACGTGCATGCCCCGCGAGCCGGACGTTTTGGGCCAGGCCGCGTAGCCCAGCTCGTCGAACAGCTCGCGGATGACCAGGGCCACGGACCGCACGTCCGGCCACGCCACGCCGGGCCCGGGGTCGAGGTCCATCCGCAGCTCGTCCGGATGCTCCAGGTCGTGGGCGCGCACCGGGTGCGGGTTGAGGTCGACGCAGCCGAGGTTCACGACCCAGGCCAGGGCGGCAGGGTTGGCCACGATGACCTCGTCCGCCGTGCGGCCGGACGGGAAGGACAGCTCCACGGTCCTTACGAACGGCGGCAGCTGGGCGGGGGCGCGCTTCTGGAAGAAGAAGTCGCCGTCTGCCCCGTTCGGGTAGCGCTTCAGGGCCATCGGCCGGTCATGGACGCCGCGCACGGCTCCGTCGGCAACCGAAAGGTAATATCGGACCAGGTCCAGCTTCGTGATCCCGGCTTCCGCGAAGAACAGTTTTCCGGGATTGCTGACCGATACGGACTCCCCGCCGATCTCAAGGCTGACGGCTTCGGTGGGCGCCATCGCTCTCAGGGTAGCCGGAGTGGGAATGACTACCATCGCCGATCGGCTCAAGCAGCGCCTGGCCGCGCTCTCGGATCGGTCACCGCTGATCGGGATTGCGATCGCCGCCTACCGTGGGTTCGTCGACCACGACGCCATGGCCCGAGCCGCCGCGATCGCCTACTACAGCATCCTCACCCTGTTTCCCTTCGTCATGCTGGGATTGGTGGCGGCCTCGCTGCTCATCGGCTCCGGGCAGGCGCTCGACGTCGTCATCCGCCAGGTCGCAGACGCCTTCGGGTTGGATCCAGCGACCGTGCGTTCGGCGATCGCCTCCGTACGGAAGAGCCAGGCGTTGCTGGCGGGGCTCGGCCTCGGTCTGCTCGTCATCGCGGTCGTGCCCTGGGTTTCGGCCGTCCAGCGCGGCATCGCCCGGGCGTTCGGAGACCAACGGCGGTCGCGCGCGCGCGCCACGCTCGGCAGCCTGTTGGTGCTCGGTACGGCAGCGGTCCTGATCCTGTTGTCTGGCGTCTGGTCCAGCCTGATCGACCTCATGGTGGGACTCATCGAGCGCTTGCTGCCTGGTCTGGTCATCGCCGACCTCACGCTCCGTTTTGCGCTCTACCTCCTGCCCGGGGTGGTCGTGTTCGGCGTCATGACCGTGTTGCTGCGGGTCATCCCTGGCGGGAAGCAGACCTTGCCCGACGTATGGTTGGGGTCGCTGGTCACCGCCATCGGCTTCATCGCTTTGCGCATCGTGTTCGACATCTACGTGCAGCTGTTCGTGGCCGGGAGCGGAGGATTGGCCGGCCCATTCGGAGCCATCCTGGTGGGCCTGCTGTACGTCGACTTCCTGGCCATTGCCGTCCTGGCCGGAGCCGAGGTGGCAGCCGCCGTCGTCCACCGTCGCGACGCCAGCAGCTAGCGCCCCGCAGGTCGGTTGAGTGCCGTCCTGTGAGGTCTGGTGTATTACGGTGTAGTACATTCGCAGCGTCGTCAAGGTTGACGACCCGGGGTAGGATCGGCGGGCACTTTTATCCGCGGGGGCTGGATAGGGCGATGAATATTCCCTTGCCCGACATCGTGTCATGAGTCGCCGACCGCGCATGGTCGGCATCCTGGTCGCCCTGATGGTGGTCGGATCGACGCTGTTCGGTCTGTCCCCCTCGGACCTGGCGCGCGGCGGCGACCCGCTGTCCGAGGCACAGGCCCAGCAGCGCGAGCTGCAGGAGACGCTCGCCTCTCAGCGCCGCCAGCTCAAGGACCTGCAGGCTCTCTCCGCGATGCTCGACCAGCGGCTGAACGCGGCCATGGCCGAGCTGGCGGCCGTCAGCTCCGAGTACGAGCGTGTGGCGGGTCTCCTGGTCCAGGTCGAGGCCCAGATCGTGGAGGTGACCGCTCGGCTCGAGGCACTCCGCGCCCGCATTGCGACGCTGGACGCCTTGCTCGTCACGCTGGCCAAGGAGGTCGAGCGCCAGAACCGCGACCTCGAAGCCCGCGAGGCGTTACTCCAGGAGCACTACCGTGACGCATACGAGCGGAGCCAGACGTCGCTGCTCGAGGTCCTGCTCGCGGCTGACTCGTTCGAGGTCGTCGCCACCCAGGTCGGCTACCTGCTGACCATCTCGGAGCAGGACGCCGCGCTGGCCGACGAGATCCGCCAGATCCGGGCCTCCCTGGAGCAGAGCCGCGAAATCCTCCGCGAAGGGCGAGCCGAGCTCGCTTCGGCGCGCGACGTCGAGGAAGCTGAAGCCGCGCTCCTGGCCGCGCGCCAGGCCGAGTTGGCCGCCCTCCACTCGGACCTGGCCGCCCTGAAGGCCGAGGCGGAGGCCAAGCAAGCTGCACAGGAGGCGGCGCTCAACGCGGCCCTGTCGGCCCAGGGCAACATCCAGACCCAGATCACTGCGAACGAGGAAGCCGCCAACGCGGCGGCAGCGCTCGTCACCCGGCTGCTGGCCGAGTCCAACGTCCAGATCAGCTCCCGCGGCTTCCGCTGGCCGGAGGACTCGTTCACGGTCACCCAGGAATGGGGCCCCACGAACTTCGTCCTCGAGCCGCCCTATACCTTCAACGGCACCTATTACCCGCATTTCCACGGCGGCATCGACATCGCCAACGGCTGCGGCACACCGGTCAAGGCGGCGGGCAATGGGGTCGTGGTCGCGTCCGGCCAGCCACTCTGGCCGTGGGACAGCGGCTTTGGCGTGGTCATCGATCACGGCGGTGGCGTGCTCACCTGGTATTGGCACATGCGGGCGCAGGTCGTCGTGTACCCCGGCCAGGGCGTGTCCCTGGGCGATGTGATCGGGTATGAGGGCAACACCGGCTGGTCAACCGGATGCCATCTCCACTTCGCGGTGAACGACTATGGGGTGTGGACCAACCCGCGCTGGTACCTCCCCTAGCCGATCCTGGCCGAAGCCTCAGCCCTGGCTCAGCCGATGCCGGCAGCCACCTCACCGATGCCAATCGCGGGGCGATAGAGCCGTTCGACGTACTCCGCCAGCACCCGCTCCGCTGTGAAGCGGGTGAGGCCCGTCGCCAGCGCGGCGCGCATGAATCCGATCCATCGAACGGGGAGGCCGTCAGGATCGCGGTCATAGAACGTCGGCACCACCTCGGCCTCCAGGACTCGGTACAACGCCTCGGCGTCCCCCGCATCGTGGCTGATCTCAGATGCGTCGGTCCCGTTGCCGATGGCCCAACCGTTGGCGCCGTCGAAGGCCTCGTCCCACCAGCCGTCGAGAATGCTGAGTGACGGAACGCCGTTGATCGCGGCCTTCATCCCGGACGTGCCCGAGGCCTCGAGCGGGCGGCGCGGGTTGTTGAGCCACACGTCGACCCCGGCCACCAGGAAGCGCGCCACCCGCAGGTCGTAGTCCTCGATGAAGAAGATCCGGCCGGCCGTGCCCACCCGGCGCGAGGCCCCGACCACCCGCCCGAGCACCGCGCGACCCGGCTCGTCGGCCGGATGTGCTTTGCCCGCGAAGATGATCTGCACCGGTCGGTCCGGGTCCGCCAGCAGGTTGGACAGCCGATGCATGTCGTGCAGGATGAGATCAGCGCGCTTGTAGGTCGCGAATCGGCGCGCGAAACCAACCGTCAGCGCCTGGGGATCGAGGGCCCCGGCTAGGTCGCCCACCGCTTCGGGCGCCACACCGTGACGGACGGCCTGCCGCGTCAGTCGGCCGCCGAGGAAATCGATCATCTGGCGCTTCTGCTCGGCATGCGCCTCCCAGAGGTCGCGATCGGTGATGGCGGACAGGTCGCGGCGGGCCAGGGCGGCGCGCATCGGCTCCGCCTGCCAGGTCGCAACGTGGACGCCGTTGGTCACCGCACGCACCTCGCGCCCGAGGGATGCCTGCCAGGTGAGGGTGGCGGTTCGCCCGTGAAGCTGGCTGACGGCATTGATCCCAGCCGCCTGGCGTAGCCCGAAGGCGGTCAAATCGAAGTCACCGGGGAACTGCCCATTCGGGCCGCGGCCCAGCTCCAGCAGGCGCTCGGGGGCCAGGTTGATCGCCGCCGCAGGACCACCCAGGAGTTCCGCGGCGAGCGCAGGGTCGTAGCGCTCGTTGCCTGCCGGGACCGGGGTGTGGAGTGTCATGACCACCCCGCGGCCGGCGCGACGGAGCGCCGCTTCGCCGTCCTGGCCCGGGCCAATTGCCCGGGCCGCGCGCGCCCGCTCGATCAGGACCAGCGCCGAATGCCCTTCGTTGAGATGCCAGACCGCGGGTTCGATTCCCAGCTCGGCCAGCGCGCGAGCCGCCCCGACGCCGAGCAGCAGCTCTTGCGTCAGCCGGGTCCGGCGCTCGGCGACGTACAGCTGATCCGTGATTCGTCGGTCATCGGGCTGGTTGCCGGGCATGTCCGCGTCGAGGAGGAGGAGCGGCACCCGTCCGACCTGGGCCACCCACACTCCGAGCCGCACGGGGCGTCCGGGGAGCTCGACCACCACCTCCAGCGGCTTGCCGTCCGCGTCCGCGGCTCGGCGCAATGGGAGGTCCGCGGGATCCATATCCGGCTCCAGGGGCTGCTGCCGGCCGTCGGCATCGATGTGCTGACGGAAATAACCCCGGTGGTAGAAGGGCCCCACGGCCACCATCGGCAGTCGAGCGTCGGACGCGGCTTTGCACAGGTCGCCGGCGAGCACACCCAGGCCGCCGGAGTACACCGGCAGGGACTCGTGGAGGGCGAATTCGGCGCACAGGTACGCGATCGGGCCGCCCAGGTCGTCCCCCAGGCCAGGCGTGACGTCGTCCAGTTCCAGGTGGAGCCGCCCCACCATCGCCTGCGTATCGGCCACGAAGCGCGTGTCGGCCGCCAGCGCTGACCACCGCTCGGCATCGGTCTGGCGCAAAAGGTGAATCGGGTTCCGTGTGCGCGCCCAGGTCTGCGGGTCGATCCGCGCGAAGAGGCGCAGCGCATCGGGGTGCCAGCTCCACCACAGGTTCTCCGCCAGCTCGCGCAGGCCCTCCAGACCGGGCGGGTGAGGCAGGTCCGAGCGGTCGAGGGTCGGGACCCGGACGGGGGCAGCCATTGGCGCGGGATGATATCGGTCAGACGGTTGTCGCGACTGACCGCGACGCGGTACGCTAGGCACCCCCCTGATGGACGGCTACTCGGTCAACGAGGCGGCGGCTGTCCTCGGCATCCCGGAGGGACGTGTCTGGGAGCTGCTGGCTCGCGGCGTCCTTGCTGGGTCGACCGAGGTTGGCGGCGACATGCGCGTAATTCTGCGCGGTAGCGCCGTGCCTGAGGTGGCCCCGCCAACTCCCGCCGCGAACGGCGGGCACGGGACCCAAGGCGGAACGAACGGTGGCAGCAACGGCGGCGAGCTCTCCGCGTTTCGTGAGCTCCTGACCGAGTTTCGCAACCTCACCGAGCGTTACGGGCAGGCGTTGCTGGCCCTCGGCGAGGCCCGCGGTGAGGTGGCCTCCCTCCGAGGACGCGTCGAGCTGCTGGAAGCCCGCGTTGAGTTTCGCCTGCCACGCGTCGAGGCGCCGATGGCGGCGTGGGAGTCAGGACAACAGTCTGAGCCTGAACTGGAGGCTGCCCGCGAGCCGATGTCTGAGCCCGAACTGGAGGCCTCCCCCGAGCCGATGTCTCAGCCCGACCTGGCTGCCGCGGTGGAGCCGATGCCCGAGCCCGACCTGGCTGCCGCGGTGGAGCCGATGCCCGAGCCCGAGCCGGAGGCTGCCCAGGAGCCGATGCCCGAGCCCGAACCGGAGGCTGCCCGCGAACCGATGCCCGAGCTTCCCGAGCCCGAAGTTGCGGCGCCAGAGGCCAGCGCAACCGCGCAAGCTCCGCCCGAACCTGCCGACGCAACTCCGGCCGAACCTTCCACCCCGCCATCGGTCGCGGCGACCCGCAAGCCCAAGCGAAGGACCCGGCGCGCGCGTTCGTCACGCCCGAAGGCCTCACGACCTGCGCCCAGGAGCCGCTCGCGATTGGCCGTCTCTGGCTTTGCCGAAGCGCTCGCTCGAGCGGAGGACCCAACCACCGCGGAGGTTTTCACGGGCGGCGCGCCGCTACCCGGGGCCGATGAAGCTGCCGAGGCGCTGGCGGCCTACAACCAGGAATTGGCGACCCCGGTCATGGAGCCGCCAGCCAGCGATGGGTCGGCAATCGAGGCGCCAGCCAGCGAAGCTCCCGTCCCGGTGACCATGCCGGTATTCGTCCGGCCTGGCTATACGACCGAGACCCCGGAGCCAGATTGGATCGCCGAAGAAGATCTCGTCGTCCCCGTCAGCCGGGTTGCGCCGACGGATGAGCAAATGGAGCGGGCGGGCGCCGCCTTGGCCGTCGCCGAACGCGACGCCGATGTGGACGAGGAACCGACGATGGATGAGGAGGCAGCTCCGGACGAGGAAGCCGCTCCGGACGCGCAAGGGGCCGTGGAAGAGGAAGCGACGGAAGAGCCGGATGCCACGATCGAAGACATAGCCGAGGCGGTAGAGGTGGTGGCCGCGGTCGACGCGAACGAGGACGTTGAGGTGGAGCCGGACGAGGCAGAAGGAACCGCCAAGGGTCCGACCGAAGCCGCCAACCACGGTATGTTGGGGATGCCCGTCACCGCCGACGAATGGGCCGGCCCGGAGGCGGACATGGTGCCCGAGCCGGCATCTGAGGTTGAGGTCCTGCCCGAGATTGCTGCCGAGCCCCCGGCCCCGGACGACGACGCCCTGCTGGATGCGTTGGGCCGGTTCTCCGAGCCCCCGAGCATTCCACGCGAACCGGCCTTCTGGGAGCCCGAGGGTCGGTCGCGGGCACCGTTTGCGATTCCAAACCTGGAGGGCTGGGAGCCGGCCGAGATCGAGGCCCTCCGGGCGGAGCTTCGCCGCTTTGGGACCGCCGCCATCCCACCCACCGTTGCCGTCGGGCCGGCGTCCGTGACCCCTCCGCCTGTGGCCGCACTTCCACCCGAAATTGCACCTCCATCGGCCGCGGCCCGGCCGCCTGCTCCGCGGCCGTCCCCTTCGGCTCCCCCTTCGGTGCCCCCCGCGCCGCCACGACGGCCACGTGGCCCAGCGGCCCGTGCCGTGCGCCGATTGCGACGCCTGATGGGCTGACGCCCGGCTCGTGAGTCCCATACCGGCGCTCGGGCGGCGCGGCGAGGGTTGGGTCCTGCTCCAGGTGGCGCTGATTCTCCTGATCGCCATCCTGGGAGCGCTGGCCCTCCCGGCAGCGATCGAAGAGTGGCCTTCCAGCTGGCCGTTCGTCATCCAGGGTGCGCTGCTGGTCGGAATCGGAGGATGGGTAGTGATGCGGGCCGCGCGACGCCTCGGCGACAGCCTCACGGCCTTGCCTCGACCCCGCGACGACGCCAGCCTGGTCCAGGACGGAATCTACGCTCGGGTCCGCCACCCGATGTATGCCGGGATCGTGGGGCTGGGCCTGGGGTGGGCCCTGGTGACCCTCAGCCTCCCGGCCCTGGTCGTCGCCCTGGTCCTGGCTATCGTCCTTGACCTGAAAGCCCGTCGCGAGGAGGGATGGCTCGCGGATCGATACCCGGGATACCCGGAATATCGGTCGCGGACTCACCGTTTCATTCGCGGCGTGTACTGAACCCCCAAAAGCCACCGGCTACCATCGGCGCATGGCCCGATATGACTCCACCACCGCGCTGCTGGTGGTTGACGTCCAAAACGATTTTGCCGACCCATCCGGCAGCCTGAGCGTTCGGGGTGGGGCTGACATCGTTCCGCGGCTGAACGCCGAAATTCGACAGGCCCTGGAGGCCGGAGCGACCGTGATCTACACGCAAGACTGGCATCCGCCTTCCACGCCGCACTTCGCCAAGGACGGGGGGATCTGGCCGGTGCATTGCGTGACCGACACCTGGGGCGCCGCGTTCCATCCCGACCTGGTCGTGGCCGGGCCATCGGTCCGCAAGGGGAGCAACGGGGAGGACGGCTACTCGGGCTTCACGATGCGCGACCCGGTAACGGGCACGGATCGACCCACGGAGCTGGAATCCATGCTCCGTGAGCAAGGCGTCGCGCGGGTGGTCATCGGGGGCCTGGCCACTGACTACTGCGTTCGGGCCACGGCCTTGGACGCGGTGGATCGCGGATTCGCCGTCGCGGTCCTGACCGATGCTGTGGCCGCGGTCGACCGGCAACCCGGGGACGGGGCACTGGCCCTGGAGGATGTGGCCGCCGCGGGTGCCAGGCTGGCCACCACCAGCTAGCGAAGGTGGAAATGGACGTGCTCGGGCTTCCGGCGCGCAGGCTGGCAAGGGGGCTGGTCTGGTTCGGGGTGGTTGGGCTTGTCCTGACCACGGTGATGATGGTCGCCTGGCTGGGCGGGCTGGTGGCCATGCGCGACCTTGACGAGCGGCTTGAGGCCGACCGACAGGCCACGGCGATTTCCCTGGCCCAGGCTGCCGCGCTGATGGGCTCCAGCGCGACCACGCTGCAGGACGCCTCCGCCTCGCTGGGCAGCGTGCAGGAGACGCTGGACGACGCTGCTCGTCTGCTGGATCGGCTGGCGACCAGCACCGGAGATCTGGCGGAGGCCCTGAACGTCACCATCCTCGGCCAGCAACCGTTCGCCGGCACGTCGCAGTCCTTCGAGGACGTTTCGGGAGACTTGGACATCCTTGCCACCCGTTCCGAGGCCCTGGCCACCGAGGTCGAGACCTTCCACCCGGACCTCGAGGTCGTCGCGGCCGATCTGCGCACCGTTGAGACCGCGATCCGCGCACTTGCCTACCGGGTCAATTCCTTCGACGGCGTCGAGGACCTGGTCGGCCTGATGCGAGGCTACGCCCTGCTGTCGGCCCTGTTGGCCGCCTGGTTGGCCTCGTTGGCAGCCGGATGCGTGTGGGCGGGGCGCCAGCTCCAGCGGGCCGGCGCGGCCCTCACCGCCGAGACCACCCCCACCAGCTGAGGGCGACCCCGCCGACCACGGCCGCGGCTCCGATCACGACCCAGATCCGGCTGCCGGTCATGAAGCTGTCCGAGATGATCACGTTCAGTCCCTGAAGGATCCAGATCCCTCCTGCGACGGCAATGAGGGCCCCGACGATGGTCATGAGGACTCGACGCACAATCGGATGGTAGACTTTCAGCCGTTCCGGACTGCTCGTCCGGCGTCCAGAGCCTTTCCCTCCCCTCCCACCACGGTTTCGTCGGCTCACGGGGTAGTGGTAAGACCCGTGGCCGGCACACCGAGCGAGCGCGAACCGGAAGGTTCTCAACTCATAGTGGGAGGTCCAGGGTGACCTATTCTGACCAGGTCCTAGCGTGTTCAGACTGCGGGACCGAATTTGTCTTCTCTGCATCGGAGCAAAGCTTCTTCGCGGAGAAAGGCTTCACGTCGCCGCCCAAGCGATGTCCGTCCTGCCGCGCGCAGCGTCGGGCGTCGGGCGGTTACGGGGGCAGCAGCAGCTACGGCTCCGGCGGCGGTGGCTACGGTGGTGGTTCCTACGACCGTGGCCCGCGGGAGATGCACGACGCGGTCTGCGCGCGGTGCGGCAAGGACACGCAAGTGCCCTTCAAGCCGACCGGCACGCGCCCTGTCTACTGCAGCGACTGCTTCCGCCTCGTGCGCGGATAGACCGATGGTGCCGGCAGCGGCCGGCACCCGTACACCAGGCGGCGCCCTCCGGGGCGCCGCTTCGTTTTCCAGGCGCCTGAACCCGCAGGATCGTCCTCGATGGGTATCATGCGGACCGTGACCCGGGAGGACGATCTCGACCTCTGGCGCGACCTTGGCCAGCAGCTCCGGGTGGATTCGATCCGCGCCTCGAGTGCCGCCGGCTCGGGCCACCCCACCTCGTCGATGTCGGCGGCCGACCTGATGGCAGTCCTCCTGGCCGGTCATCTGCGCTACGACTTCAACCGGCCCGACGACCCGCGCAACGATCACCTCATCTTCAGCAAGGGGCACGCCAGTCCGCTCTTGTACGCGATCTACGCCGCAGCAGGCGCCATTGACGACGACGAGCTGCTCACCTTCCGCCGCCTCGGCAGCCGGATCGAGGGCCATCCCACGCCGGTCCTGCCGTGGGTCGACGTGGCCACCGGTTCGCTGGGCCAGGGACTGCCGATCGGCGTCGGCGTGGCGCTGGCCGGCAAGCAGCTCGACCAGCTGCCGTATCGAGTCTGGGTCCTGTGCGGGGACAGCGAGATGGCCGAGGGGTCGATGTGGGAGGCCATGGAGCACGCCGCCCACGCGGGACTCGACAACCTGACCGCCATCCTGGACGTGAATCGGCTGGGCCAGACCGGCGAGACGATGCATGGCTGGGACCTCGACGCCTACGTCCGCCGGGCGCAGGTCGCCGGCTGGAATGCGATGGCCATCGATGGGCACGACGTCGCCGAGATCGACCAGGCCTATACCGATGCCGCGCGCACCGAGCTCCGGCCGACGATGGTCGTGGCCCGCACCGAAAAGGGCCACGGCGTGGCCGCGGTGGCCAACCAGAACGGGTTCCACGGCAAGGCGCTGGCCGATCCCGAGGCGGCCATCGCCGAGCTGGGCGGGCTTCGGCACATCCGGGTGTCGGTGTCACCGCCGGATCAGACGATCGAGATTCGTCCGCGTCCGGAGCCGGACGTCGTCCGTCTGCCCGCCTACGAGGTGGGGACCACCGAAGCCACCCGCCGCGCCTATGGTGAGGCCCTGGCCGCGGTCGGAACCGCCCGTCGCGAGGTCGTTGCCCTCGACGGCGAGGTGAGCAACTCGACGTACGCCGAGATCTTTCGCCAGGCGCACCCAGACCGCTACTTCGAGATGTACATCGCCGAGCAGCAGATGGTGGCCGCGGCGGTGGGGATGCAGGTCCGCGGCTGGCGTCCTTTCGCGTCGACCTTCGCCGCCTTCCTGACCCGGGCCTACGACTTCATCCGGATGGCTGCCGTGAGCCGGGCAAACCTGTCCCTCGTCGGGTCCCACGCCGGGGTGTCCATCGGCGAGGACGGCCCGTCCCAGATGGCGCTCGAGGATCTGGCCATGATGCGCGCGGTGCACGGCAGCACGGTCCTATACCCGTCGGATGCCAACCAGACCGCGGCCCTGGTGGCCCAGATGGTCGACCTGTCGGGCATCGTCTTCCTGCGCACGACACGCGAGAAGACCCCGGTCATCTACCCGCCCGGCGAGACGTTCCCCATCGGCGGGGCGCGCGTCGTGCGCAGCTCGCCCGACGACCAGGTGACGTTGATCGGGGCCGGCATCACGCTCCACCAGGCGCTGGCCGCCGCCGACGAGCTGTCCCGCCAGGGCATCGGCGCCCGCGTCATCGACCTGTACTGTGTCAAGCCGGTGGATGGCGCAATCCTGCGCGAGGCAGCGGCCGCCACCGGCCGGTTGCTGACGGTCGAGGATCACTGGCCCGAGGGCGGGCTCGGGGACGCCGTGCTCGAGGTCTTCGCCGATGTCCCCGAGCGACCGCGGATCGTGAAGCTGGCGGTGCGGGCCATGCCCGGCTCCGCGACGCCGGCGGAGCAGCTCGCCGCGGCCGGCATCGATGCCGCGGCCATCACCGCCGCGGCCCGGGACCTGGTGGCCGGCACGGCCGCGCCGGTTCCGGCTGACGTGGCCGCGCGCTGAGGAGGTATCGGTCCATGAACACGCTCCAGCGGCTGTACGCCGAGTTCGGGCAGAGCCCGTGGATCGACTCCATCGATCGCCAGCTCATCGATTCGGGAGGTCTGGGCGCGCTGATCGGGGACGGCATTCGGGGTCTGACCAGCAACCCGACCATCTTCGCCAAGGCCATCGCAGGGGGCTACTACGACGGCCTCATCGGTCGCCTGCATGCGGATGGCGCGGATGGGCAGGCCATCTACGAGGCCATCGCGGTGGCGGACATCCGCGACGCCGCCGACCTGTTGCGCCCGGTGTACGACGCCGCCGACGGCGCCGACGGGCTGGCTTCGATCGAGGTCGAGCCGGGCCTCGCCAACGACAGCCACGCCAGCCTGGACCGGGCCCGGGAGCTGTGGGCCCGGGTCGATCGTCCGAACATCTTCGTGAAGATCCCGGCCACACCGGCCGGCCTGCCGGCCATCGAAACCGCCATCGCGGAGGGCATCAACATCAACGTGACCCTCATGTTCTCGGTCGACGTCTACCGCGACGTGGCGCGGGCCTTCCTGCGCGGCTTGCGACGCCGACGTTCGGAGGGCGGCGACGTATCACGCATCGCGTCGGTCGCGAGCTTCTTCGTGAGCCGGGTCGACACCAAGGTCGACCGCTCGCTGGACGCGCTGGATACCGATGCCGCGCGACGGGCGCGCGGGACCGCGGCGGTGGCCAACGCCCAGCTCGCGTACCAGGCCTACGGAGAGATCTTCGGCGGCGCCGAGTTCGCGGACCTTCGCGCGGCCGGAGCACGCGTTCAACGCTGCCTGTGGGCCAGCACCTCGACCAAGGACCCCACCTATCGTGACGTGAAGTACGTCGAGGCCCTGATCGGGCCTGACACGGTGGACACCATGCCGCGCGAGACGATCGCCGCGATGCTCGACCACGGGGAGCTGCGCCGGACGCTGGATGCCGACTTCGCCGCCGCCGCCAAGGCGGTGGCTGAGGTGGAGGCGCTTGGCATCTCGATGCGGCAGGTCACCGACGAGCTCATCGAGGAGGGCGTGCGGTCCTTCGGGGCCTCGTTCGACGAGTTGATGGCGACCATCGACGCCAAGCGGAGGGCACTCGCGACCGCATGAGCGGCCCGCTCGACGGCGCCATCGCCGCCCGGCTGGATCGGTGGACGGCCGAGCGGGTGGCCGAGCGGCTGTGGAATCGCGACGGCAGCCTGTGGGCCGAGAGCGGGCACGCCCCGGCCGACGTGGCCGCCTGGCTCGGATGGCTTGACCTCCCCGATGCGATGGCGCGGCGGGTGGGCGAGATTCGGAATCTGGCCGCGGGCGTGGCCCGCGACGGGTATCGGCGTGCCGCGGTGCTCGGTATGGGCGGGTCCAGCCTGGCGCCCGAGCTGTGCGCCCGCCTGTTCGAAGGAACGACCACGCTGCGGGTCTGTGACTCCACCCATCCGGATGCGGTCCGGGGCTTCCGCAGCTGGGCGACCGCGGCCCGGACCCTCCTGTGCGTCTCGTCCAAGTCGGGCACCACGGCCGAGACCCTCGCATTCCATGCCAGCCTGGCCGACGTCGTCCCCGCCCTCGACTTCGTGGCCATCACTGACCCGGACACCCCGCTGGCCGACCTGGCCCGAGCCCAGGAATTCCGGGCCATCGTGGAAGGCGAGCCGTCGGTCGGCGGCCGGTTCTCCGCCCTGTCGGTCTTCGGGCTGGTCCCGGCCGCCCTGCGCGGCGCGGATGTTGAGGCTCTTCTCGACGAGGCGCAGGCCATGGCCGCCGCGTGCCGCCAACCTGCCCTTGACAACCCGGGCCTGCGGCTGGCGGCGGTCATCGGCGAAGCAGCGCTGGCGGGGCGCGACAAGCTCACCCTGTTGACCACCCCCAGGCTGGCCAGCCTGGGGGATTGGGTCGAGCAGCTCATTGCCGAGAGCACCGGCAAAGCGGGACGTGGCGTGGTCCCGGTCGTCGGCGAGCCACTGGCCGAGGCTGAGCAATACGGAGCCGACCGCTGCTTCGTCCTGGCCAGCCAGGCCGGAGAGCCGGAGTCCGATGAGATGCGTGAGCTGGCCGGCGAGCTGCGCGCCGCCGGACATCCGGTCCACGAGCTGACCTTGAGTCGGCGTGAGGCGGTAGGTGGCGAGTTCGTGCGCTGGGAGGTGGCGACCGCGGCGCTCGGGATCGTCCTGGGCGTCGATCCCTTCGACCAGCCCGACGTGGCAGAGGCCAAGGCCGCCACGGAGGTGCTCTTGTCCGAATACCGGCGCGACGGCGCCTTCCGCAGCCCGATGCCGATCGTGGCCGAACCAGGCCTTGCGGCGTCTGCCGATCCGGCCGCCCTGGGCAACGCGCCGCTGAGCGTGGCAGCGGCTGTCCGGGCGCTGCTCGGAACGCTGGCCGAGGGCGACTACTTCGCGATCCTCGCCTATCTACCGCCCGACCCGGCTGTCGCCGCGGGTCTCGCGCACATCCGCGCTTCGGTCCGCGACGCGCTGGGCGCCGCAACGACTTCGGGCATTGGCCCGCGTTATCTGCATTCCACTGGCCAGCTTCACAAAGGTGGCCCCGACACCGGGGTGTACCTGATGCTGACCGCGGATCCACAACGCGACCTGCCCATCCCCGGCCGGCTCGAAACCTTCGGTACCCTCCTGGCGGCCCAGGCCGCGGGTGACCTCGCCGCGTTGCAAAGGCGCGGGCGACGTGTCCTGCGCCTGCACGCGGCCGATGCCGAGGACGGGCTGGCGCGCGTCAGCCAACTGGTCGCCGAGGCGCTGGCCAGCCGGGTCGCGTAGTTCATCATCCAGACCAAAGGAGGAGCCATGCAGGTCGGCATCGTGGGACTGGGCCGGATCGGGGCCGGCATGGCGCGTCGCCTGGCGCGCGGCGGTCATCCGGTCGTGGCCTGGAACCGGACGCCGGCGGTGGCGACCGACCTGGCGGCCGAGCAGGAGAACGGCGGGCAGATCACCGCCGTTGGGTCGATCGAAGACCTGTGCGCTGCGCTGGGAGCCCCCCGCCATGTCCTCGTCAGCCTGCCGGCCGGCGATGCCACCCAAGGATTGATCGACCAGCTCGCAGACGAGCTCGAGACGGGGGACGTGATCGTCGACACCGGCAATGCCAACTTCGCGGATAGCACCCGTCGCGCCACCGAGCTTGCGGCGCGCGGACTGCGCTTCCTGGACATGGGGGTATCGGGCGGAGTCTGGGGCCTGGAGGTCGGCTTCTGCGCCATGGTTGGCGGCGAGCGCGACGCCTTCGATCGGTTCGAGCCGCTGGTAGCCACCCTCGCCCCGCCCAACGGCTATCTGTATTGCGGCCCGGCTGGAGCCGGTCACTACGTGAAGATGGTCCACAACGGCATCGAGTACGGGCTGATGGAAGCGTATGGCGAGGGATTCGACATCCTCCACGCTTCTGACTACGACCTCGACCTGGCCGCGATCGCGCGGCTGTGGAACCACGGCAGCGTCATCCGCTCGTGGTTGCTGGAACTGGCGGCCCACGCTTTCGAGAAGGAGGGCAACGACCTGGCTGGGATCACGGGCTGGGTGGCCGACTCGGGCGAGGGACGCTGGACGGTGGCCGATGCGCTGGCCCACGACGTGCCCGCCCCGGTCATCACCATGGCGCTCATCCAGCGCCTGCGCAGCCGGCGCTCGCCCGACAGCTACACCGACCGCGTCCTGGCGGCCCTGCGAAACGAGTTCGGGGGCCATGCAGTGAAGTCTGCCGAAGGGACAGACCGATCTGGCTGAGCCGATGACATCCGCGCCCACCACGCCCGCATCCGCATCGGTCAATCCGCTGCGCCAGGGCCTGCGCCAGGAGCGCATGCCCGAGCCATGCACCATGGTCATCTGCGGCGCAACCGGCGACCTGACTCGCCGCAAATTGGCCCCGGCTCTCTACAACCTGGCGCTGGGCGGCTTCCTGCCGCCCGAGTTCACGGTTGTCGGCTTCGCCCGCCGCCCGATGAGTGGCGAGGAGTTTCACGCCCACCTCCGGGAGGGAATCGACCTGTTCAGTCGCAACCGCCCGGTCAAGGAATCGGTCTGGGCGTCCTTCACCGCCGGCATCGAGTACGAACAGGGCAACCTGGACGATCCCGAGGCCTACGCTGCCCTGGCCCGGCGCCTGGATCGGATCGACCGCGACCGGGGGACAGCGGGCAATCGCCTCTTCTACCTGGCCGTCCAGCCGTCGTTGACCCCGGACGTGATCAGCCACCTGGGCGCCGCCGGCCTGGCGGGGAGCAGCGTGCGAACCAGTGGGCGCCAGGGCTGGACCCGGGTCGTTGTCGAGAAGCCATTCGGATCGGACGCGCGGTCGGCAGCCACGCTGAACCGCCAGATCTCCGAGGTCTTCAGCGAGGAGCAGGTGTTCCGGATCGACCACTACCTCGGCAAGGAGACCGTTCAGAACCTGGCCGTATTCCGCTTCGGGAACGGCCTGTTCGAGCCGATCTGGAATCGGCGCTACATCGACTCGGTCCAGATCACGGTGGCCGAGACGGTGGGTGTCGAAGGGCGGGGCGAGTTCTACGACCAGACTGGCGCGCTGCGCGACATCGTCCAGAACCACGTCCTCCAGCTGCTGGCCGTGTTCGCCATGGAGCCTCCGGTCGAGTTCGAGCCCAACGACCTGCGCGACGAAAAGCTCAAGGTGCTGCGCGCGGTCAAGCCGATGTCGCCCGAGGATGTGGCGCACAACACGGTCCGCGGCCAGTTCGTCAGCGGCTGGGTCCAGGGCGAGAAGGTGATCGCCTACCGCGACGAGCCGGAGGTGGCACCCGACTCCGAGACGGAAACGTACGTCGCGATCAAGCTGGGGATCGACTCCTGGCGCTGGGCTGGCGTCCCGTTCTACATTCGGACCGGGAAGGCGCTGGCCTCGCGGGTGACGGAGATCGCGGTCCAGTTCCGGCGCGCTCCGCTGGCACTCTTCGGGCGGGCCGGGGCCCCGGAGATCGACCCCAACGTGCTCGCCATCCGGGTCCAGCCCGACGAGGGCATCCTGCTCCGGTTCGGGGCCAAGGTGCCAGGGCCGGGACTGCACATCCGGGGCGTGAACATGGACTTCCGCTATGGAAGCTCCTTCGCGGTCGACTCCCCCGATGCCTACGAGACGCTGCTCCTCGACTGCATGGTCGGCGACTCGACACTGTTCACCAGGAACGACGAGGTGGAACGGGCCTGGCACATCCTCGATCCCATCCTCGAGGCCTGGCAGGCAGGCCAGGGAGGTCCCATCCACTTCTACCCCGCCGGGAGCTGGGGACCGCCGGCCGCGGACGAGCTGCTGGCCCGCGACGGGCGGGAGTGGCGACGACCGTGAGCCTCGAGTCGGGCGCGACCCCGTACTGGGAGATGCGCGGCACGACGTGCCGCGCCGTAGAGTCCGAGCTGGCGCGGCTGTGGACCCAGGCCACGACCGGATCCGCCCGGGCGGTCGGTCCGGGCGACGGGCCGCTGGTCACCGAAAAGGGAGCGACCTATGCCCGCACCTCGGTCCTGAACTTGATCGTGACGGTACCGGACGAGCCCGCCGGCCACCGGGTGCTCGAAACCCTGCTCAGCCTTGGGACCCGCCACCCGTCGCGCGCGATCGTGCTCCAGGCCGATCCGGCGGCTGATGGAAACCCGTTGGACGCCCGGATCGGGACTCATTGCCGCGACGGCGAGAACGGGGCAGGCACGGTCTGCTTTGAGCAGCTGGCGCTGACCGTCCGCGGCGAGGCGGCGCGTCACCTGGATGGGATTGTCACTCCGCTCATGATCCACGACCTGCCGACCCACGTCTGGTGGCCACACGAGCCTCCGTTCGGCGACCCGATCTTTGACCAGCTGGTGGAGCTGGCGGACCGCCTGGTGGTGAACTCGTCGAACTTCAGCGACCTGCTGGCCGGCCTCCGGCGGCTGGGAGTCATCCGCCGCCGGGCGGGGGTCGGGGACATCGCATGGGAGCGCCTCGCGCCGTGGCAGGAACTGACCGCCCAGTTCTTCGACGCCCTGCGCTTTCGCCGCTACCTGCCCAACCTGTCCCGACTGCGCATCCGATACGCGGTCCCCGACCCGTCTGCCAAGCGCGGGACCGTGCCGGGGCACGAGACGGTCAGTGGGACGGCGTCCCCCGAGGCCGCAGCGGTGCTGTACGCGGGCTGGATCGCGACTCGGCTGGCCTGGCGTCGGGCGCAGTCCAAGGGACCGATGACGCCTGGCGGCGTCCGTCTCGGCCTGGAAGGGCGGTACGAGATGGTCGACCTGGCGATCGACCCGGTCCCCACCAACGCCGTCCCACCCGGTGAGCTGCTGGCGGTTCGCCTCCGCGCCTTCGGGGAGGCGGGGTCCGCCGAGTTCATCATCGACCGCCCGGCGGACGAGGCCACCATCGTCACGAACGCGGATGGCATGACCGCCCTCCTGCGGCGCATCCCGCTGGCCGCCGAAAGCGAGGCCGACGTGCTGCGCCGGCAGCTGGTGCTCGATCACCGCGATCCGGTCTACGAGGATGCGCTGCGCGCGGCGGGGATCCTGCTGGCAGCGGCGCGGGAAGTGGCCGCGTGACGGTCGAGACGGTCGTACTGCCGACGCCCACCGATGTGGCGGCCGCCGCCGCGGACGGCTTCGTGACGGCCGCCCGGCACGCCGTCAGGCACCGGGGACGCTTCCTGGTGGCCCTGTCCGGGGGACGCACCCCGCACACCGCGTTCCACCTGCTGCGGGCCGCGCCGCGAGTGACCCAGGTCGCGTGGGAACAGGTCGAAATCCTGTGGTCCGACGAGCGTGCCGTGGCGCCCGACGATCCTGACTCCAACTACGGCGCGGCGCGCGAGTCGCTGCTGGCCCACCTGCCCGGCCTGCGGGCCGAGGCCGTGCACCGCATGCGCGGTGAGGCGGCCGACCTCGATCGCGCCGCCCGCGACTACGAAGGCGAGCTGAGACGAGTGGCCGGCGCTGCGGATGGCGAGGTGCCGGTGCTCGATCTGGTGTGGCTGGGGATGGGTGTGGATGGCCATACCGCGTCGCTGTGCCCTGGGGATGACGCGCTGATGGTCACCGACCGGCTGGTGGTGGCCACCTGGCCGCCCGGATATGACACGCCCCGGCTGACGCTCACCTACCCGGTCCTCAACGCCGCCCGGCAGGTGACCTTCCTGGTCACCGGGGCGGACAAGGCTGAGACCCTGGCGGCGGTCCGCGGGGGCGCCGACCTGCCCGCGGCACGGGTCCTCGCCGCGCAGGTCCTCTGGCTCGTGGACGCGGCGGCCGCCGCCGTGCCCGCGACCCGGCTGGCATGACCGGCGCCCTGCTGATCGTCGCACTGGTGAACGGGGTGGCCGGCCTGGTCGTCGGCCTGCCGGCCTGGCGATCCTATCGCCAGCGCGAGGCGCGCGATCGGAACGCCGAGCGCTACCTCACCTGGCGCGGCCGCGCCGATCCACCCGGGGCCTCGCTGCGCGAGGGCATGACCGGCGCCGAACGGCGGCGCATCTGGATCGGTGCCGTGCTCGGGGCCGTCGCCGTGGCCTGCCTGGTCATCGGTCTGTCAACCGGCTGACCGATATGGAATGACCGATGCGCGTTGAGCTGCTGTTCTGGGACGCCGACCCGCACTACATGACCGCTCGCCAGCGGCTGGTCGAGGTCCTCATCGAGGATGCCTTCGAGACGCCGATCCAGATGATCGCGGTCAGCAGCGCGGAGGACGCGCAGTTCCTGCAGTTTCCCGGCTCGCCGACCATCCGCATCGACGGAACCGATGTCCACCCCTCGGGGGTGGGTGAGATCGGGCTGCATCTGCGCTCGTACCCTGCCGACGAGGGTGGTGCGCCCGAGAGGGCACCGTCCAAGCGGCTGATCCGCCGGGCCGTGGAGGCCGCGCGGGGCTGGAGCCACGGACAGCCGGAGGAGCCAGCGGCCGCTTCTGCGGGCGACCCCGACCCGCGCTAGACTCGCCCAATGACCGCGACCAAGCGCCCGAGCACCTCCAGCCTGCGGCGCTTCGTGTGCTCGCGCCCGTATGTCCCGGTGGCTGAGCTGCGGCGCCGGTTCGGGCTCGATGAGCCGGATGCCATGGTGCGGATCACCCGCAATGGGTCGTCCGCGTACATCGGCGTCCCGGCCCGCGAGGCCGCCAAGCTCGAGGAGCTGTGGATCCGCGATGAGCTGGGGGTGGAGCTGTCGGTCGACGTCCGCGCGCCGGTCGTGGTCGGGGTCTTCCCGATGCGCATCTCCCGATACGTCGTAGACCACAGCCCAGTCAACGGGAACGGGCCGGTTGGGCAGGGTCCGATCGGGCTTGAGCCGCAACCGCGACCCGGGCTGGATAGCGAGCTGATCGACGAGCCTTCGGTCTGACTCACCCCCGCCCAACCGGGTTCGGGTGGTGGCCCTCGTTCGGGATCTGATCACCGCATCCCGCATCGAGAGCCTGGTGATCGGTGTCGGGGCCAGGGTGGTGCGGGTGGACGCCCCGGATCAGCTGCCGCCCTCCCGCGACGTCGAACTGCTGGTGGTCGACTGGGGCGACCGTGAGCCGTCTTGGGGAGCGGCCATCGCGGCCTGGCGGGCCGGCGCCGAGGAAGGCCGGCGTCCGCGAATCGTGCTGTTCGGTCCGCACACCGACCTGGCCAGTCATCGAGCGGCCCGCGACACCGGCCAGGGGCCGATGCGGGCTCGATCAGCCTTTTTCGCGGCTCTGCCCAAGCTGGTCGCCGCGCCGACCGCGACTGACGCCGAGGAGTCCTAGCGAGCGGCGGCGGCGAGCCGACCCAGTTGGGCGATGTCCCCCAGCGCCTCGAGCGCGGCGGTCCCGGAGGCTTCCAGCGCGGCGTCGCCGAGCAGGTGCCCCAGCTCGATTTCGACGCGCGCTACCAGGGGTCTGGCTCCAAAGCCGCGGAAGAGATCGAGCGCCTGCCGGAGATCATCCGGGGAGCGGCTCTGGACCCCGCGGGCCCGGAGGACCTGGGCCGCCAGCAGCCGCTGCCCGCGGGATTGGGCTTCGGCCAGCAAGGTGTTGAGGGCATCGGGCGGGATGACTTGGCCGTGGTCCACGCAAAGCGAGGTGACCCGCTCCACCAGGTGCAGCCGCGTTACGTACGGCTCCCAGTTGAGGATGACCGATTCCACCAAGGCCGCTGGGTCTGGTGTGGCGAAGGCGGACAACCGGCGGAAGAGCTGTCCGGGCGGGAACTGCTCACAGATGCCCATCACCACCGACGTCGCGCGGCTCGCGAGCCGATCGTCACCCCGGGCCCAACCGACCTCGGCCGCGGCCATGTAGCCATGGAGCGCGAATCCGGCCGAAATGCGCCCGGAGTCCTCCCACAGGCGGTTGGCCCGCTCAGCCCCCGCCCTGACCTCGTCCCAGCGTCCGAGCAGGGCGAGGGCCCACACCTGCCAGGCCGCAAGGCTGAGGGCGAATGCCTGGGCCTGGTTCGGGGCCAGGTCGCGCAGCAGCGAGTCGGCCGCCTGAAGAACGTCCTCCAGCTCGCCCAGGGCTGCGGAGTTCCAGGCCAGCATGTTGTGCAGATCGGACCGTTCGTACAGCGGCAGACGGTCCTCGATCGCCTCACGCTCACGCGTGAGCCTGAGCCCGGCGATCGGATCCTGGCCCAGCATCGAGGCGGCCAGCGCATCGAGCGCGGCACTCAGTAGGGCCGGGTCATCCAGTTCGCGACCGATGGCGACCGCCTGCTCGGCCGGAACACGGGCGGCTTTCAGGTCGGCAGCAGAAGGCTGGCTGACCCCGCCGGTGAGGTACCCCAACGGCTGGAAGCTCTCGGCGACCAGCGACTGGCCAATCGTCCGGCGATCCGTGGCGGCAGCGCGCACCAATCGGACCTCCTCCAGCAACGCCTGAAGCTCCTCCGGGGAGAACTCCGCGCCGACCGAACCCGCCCAGCGGCCGAGAACCATGAGGCGCCCGCTCAACGCCCGAAGCAGGAAGTCCGGCGACCGGCCGAGCTCACGGCCAAGTTGGGCCGCGGTGGCGTACGCGTCGGTGGCAAGGCTACCCCCGCCGAAGATGTCACCCAGGTCGGCCCACAGCTCGGGCAGTTCCTCGCGCGGCGCGATTTCGATCGCGGCCCGCAGGTGGCGGGCCGCCTCCTCGTATGCGGCTCCGGCGGACGCCGCCTCGGCCGCACGACGCAACCAGACGACCGCTTTTGCCAGCTGCGCCGGATCCAGCTCCGCCCCGGCCGCGGTCGCAAGCGTAATCGCCTCCCGGAAGTGGAAGGCCACCAGCTCCGCCTGCTCCTCCTCGCGCCCCGCCGCCTGGAACTCGAGCCAGCCGCCGGCCGCGCCATGCAACCGGGCACGCTCGGCACGGGGCAGGGTCTGGTAGCCCACCTCCCGGATCAGGATGTGCCGGAACGTCAGCTCATCGCCACCGCTGACCCGGATCAGGTCGTGTTCCAGCAGATGGTTCACCGCTTCCGCCACCTCATCGGCCAGCTCCGGAGCCAGAGCGGCCACGCGGGCCACGCTGAAGCTCCGTCCAAAGACTGATCCCAGCTGCAGCACGCGGCGCGGGGCGGCCGGCAGCAGGTCCAACCGGGCCAGGACGGTGGCGTGCACCGTGTCTGGGAGAGTCGCGATCAATGCCTCGACCGCGGCCGGGTCATCTAGCGACACGGCCCGCTCCTGGATCGTGCGAGCCAGCTCCCCAGCGTAGAACGGGTTCCCCTCGGCCCGAGAGACGACGACCTGGACCACCTCCGGCGGCGGGCCGCGGAGCAGGAAGTCCACCAGGGCGCTGATGGCCAGGTCGTCCAACGGCTCGAGCGAAAGAGACACGTAGTTCCGCCGCCCGCCGCCCCAACTCGGCCGTCGATCCAGCAGTTCAGGCCTGGCCAGCACGATCATCAGCAGGGCCGCGTCGCCTCGCGGCTGGAGGATGACCTCGATCAGATCGAGCAGGCTATCGCTCGACCAGTGAAGGTCCTCGATCACGAGGACGAGGGGCGCTCGTTCAGCCGCCAGCTCGGCGAAACGTCGCCAGGCAGCGAACAGCGCGCTCCGGTCCGATCCATCGGTCTCCGCGGCTCCGATGGTCGCTGCCAGCAGCTCGCTCGTCCGCTCCGGCTCGCCGTCGCCCGCGCCCACCAGCCAGCTCGTCAGCCGTGCCCGGAGAT
>JBKJVN010000107.1:0-4190 GCA_046717345.1 Candidatus Limnocylindria bacterium
CCCCAGGCGAGATGCATCACCACGTCGGGCCCGCCGACGCGGTCGTAGGCATCCGGCGGGGCGTCGGCGATATCCATCTCGACCACGCGGTGGCGGGAGAATCCGCCGGGCCTCGGGGAGCCAGGTCTGCAGACGAGGGTTGGTGAGACCCCGGCCGTCTCGAGCTGCGCCACCACATGGCGACCGATGAAACCGGCCGCGCCGGTGACGGCCACCTTCATGGCCAGATCTTGAGCTCGGGCACTGCCGTCACGAACCGGCCGCCCCATTCACCGACCTGGGCCTGCTCGCCCATTACCTCGTCTTTGAGGTTCCACGGGAAGATCACGACGAAATCAGGCCGAGTCTGCTCGAGCTTGCCTTCGCCGACGACAGGGATCCGGCTGCCGGGCAGGAACTTGCCCTGCTTCGCGGGGTTCCGGTCGACGACGAATGCAACGAGGTCGGGGCGGACGCCGGCGAAGTTCAAGAGCGTGTTGCCTTTCGCGGCGGCGCCGTACCCGGCAACCGCCTTTCCATCTGCCTGC
This sequence comes from Candidatus Limnocylindria bacterium, assembly GCA_046717345.1. Classification (GTDB taxonomy): domain Bacteria; phylum Chloroflexota; class Limnocylindria; order QHBO01; family QHBO01; genus DASTEQ01. The sequence goes on from JBKJVN010000107.1 coordinate 528, forward strand.
GCGGTCAGCAGGAACGACAGGAAATCGTGCTTCACCTTCAGCACGCGGTCCTGGAAGCCCTGGTAATACGCCGGGTTGCGCAGACCGGCGCTGTCCTCGGCATTGAGCACGGCCTCGACTGGCGCCGTCCGCGGGTGACGCCCGGTGTCAGAGCGCTGGGCGAACACGCGGAGACTGCCGCCGTGTGTCGGGTGCTCCTCGACGTCGAAGACCACGAGGCCGCCAGCCGAGAAGATCCGGTCCACGGCGGTCAGGGACAGGTAGGAAAAGTGCTCGTGGTAGACCGTATCGAACTGGCAACCGTCAATCAGCTGTTTGAGGTGATGGAATTCGAATGTCGCGACTCCGTGCGGCTTCAGCAGCGCCGCGAAGCCGCGCACGAAATCATTGATATCCGGCACGTGCGCGAGGACGTTGTTCGCGGTCACGAGGTCAGCCTGCCGGCCGGTCCGCGCGAACTCACCGGCGAGCTCGGAGCCGAAGAAGGCTTCGACGATCGGGATCCCCCGCTCGCGTGCCGCCGCAGCTGTGCTGGCCGTGGGTTCGATCCCGGTGCACGGGATCCCGCGCGCTTTCACGTACTGCAGCAGGTACCCGTCATTTGCAGCCACCTCGACGACGTGGCTGTCGGGATCGAGGGCGAACCTGGAGACCATGTCCGCAACGTAGCGCTCGGCATGGCTCAGCCAACTCGTCGAATACGAGCTGAAGTAGGTGTAGTCGGGAGCGAAGATCTGTTCGGCTCGCACGAAGTCCTCGGTCTGGACGAGCCAGCAGCGCTCGCATACCAGCACCCGCAGCGGAAGCCACGCCTCTGGGCTGCGCAACGCCTCGTGAGTCAAGAACCCATTTGATGGTGGCGCGCTCCCGAGGTCGACGAGCAACAGCGTGGCATCAGCGCCGCAATGCCGGCACGTCATACGGCGATGCCGCTGAATTCGGGGCCGAGTGGCGGGAACGACGCGTCGCGCTCCGAGAGGTGCTCGATGGCCAGGGGCCACGCGATCCCCAGCCGGGGATCGAGCGGATGCAACCCACGCTCCGCGGCCGGGTCATACGCCGCGGTGTGGAAGTAGAGGAGCTCGCAGTCATCGACGAGTGACTGGAAACCGTGGGCGAAGCCTTCCGGGATGAACAGCGAACGCCGGTTCTCCCGGCTCACCACCTCCGCATGCCATTGGAGGAAGGTCGGCGAGTCGCGGCGGACGTCGATCGCAACGTCGAAGACCTCACCCCGCAGGCAGCTCACGATCTTGGCCTCGGCCGACGGCTGGATCTGGAAGTGCATGCCCCGCACCGTCGCCGCGATCCGTGTGACTGTCCGGTTCACCTGGACGATCGAGCGGGCGCCGATCACCGTGGCGAGTTCGCCGCTGTCGAACATCCGCTCCAGCCAGCCGCGCTCGTCGGTGAGTGGCCTGCGCTGGAGGAGGTGCACACCGGGGAGCGTCGTATCACGAACCCCCAGATGCTCGATCACGAAACAGCCGCCTGGGCATACTCAGAGATTTGCTCCTTGCTTACGGCCCGCATGTCATTGCCGCGTCGCCACGCCTGGTGCCAGGCGACCGTTTTTTCGATCGCCAGCTGAAGTGGCCAGCGTGGCTTCCAGCCGAGTTCTGCCCGTGCCTGCGTGCTGTCCAGTCGGAGGAGTCCCGCCTCGCGCTTGCCAGGATCGGCAGCGCGCTCCACCCGAGCGCCGCCACCCCACAGCCTCGCGATCCGTTGTGCGACCTCGCTTACGCTCGCGTCGTCCTCGGCATCGGGTCCAAAGTTCCAGGCGCGAGCGAAGCGGTCTCCGCCGTCGCCGAGCAGCCGGGCCGCAAGGGCCAGATATCCCGACAGCGGCCCCAGCACGTGCTGCCACGGTCGGACGGCATCGGGGTATCGCAGGCGCACCGGCTCACCGGCTGCGAACGCTCGCAGGCAGTCCGGGACCAGCCGATCTGTGGCCCAGTCACCGCCGCCGATGACATTGCCGGCGCGGGCGCTGGCGATCCGTGCAGGATGGCGCCCGGCACCGAAGAAACTCGATCGATAGCCGTCCACGATGATCTCCGCGGAGGCTTTGCTGCCGCTGTATGGATCGTGACCACCAAGCGGGTCTCGCTCGTTGAAGGCCCGCCCAGTCTCCCGGTTCTCGTAGACCTTGTCGGTTGCAACGATGACCACGGCGCGGACGGAGTCGACTGACCGTATCGCTTCCAGCACATGCGCAGTTCCCACGACGTTGCTGGCGATCGTGCCGAGCGGGTCGCGGTATCCCTCTCGCACCAACGGCTGAGCGGCGAGATGGAAGACGACCTCCGGCTGAACTCGCTCGAGTGTGGCGGTCAGCGCGGCGAGATCAGCGAGGTCCGCGCGGGTATCGGACGCCAGCACCTGCGCGAGCTGCGCGACTTCGAAGACGTTCGGCTGCGTCGGAGGCGCCAGGGCATAGCCATGCACGCGCGCGCCGAGCCCCGCCAGCCACAAGGCAAGCCATCCACCCTTGAACCCTGTATGACCGGTGAGGAACACCGAGCGGTCGCGAAGGGCTACCAGATCTTCCAAGGCGCCCTGCCGGAATCCCAGAGATTCTCCAGCAGCTCCTTCTCGCGCAGCGTGTCCATCGGCTGCCAGAACCCCTGATGGGTGAAGGCCATCAGCTCGCCATCCGCCGCAAGCCCGAGCAGGGGCTCGGCCTCCCAGCTCGTCGCGTCGCCGGCGATGCGATCGAGGCATCGCGGAGACAGCACGAAGAAGCCCCCGTTGATCAGGCCGCCGTCTCCGAGCGGCTTCTCGGTGAAGCCACGGACGTCGCTCCCCTCGAGCTGCAGCGCGCCGAAGCGGCCTGGTGGCTGCACGGCCGTGACGGTCGCAAGTTTGCTGTGCTCTCGGTGGAATGCCACGCTGGCGGTCACGTCGACGTCGGCGAGGCCGTCGCCATAGGTGAAGCAGAAGGCGTCCTCACCCTGCAGATAGCCCTCGACGCGCTTGAGGCGCCCACCGGTCATCGTTTCGTCGCCGGTATCCACCACGGTGACGCGCCACGGCTCGACATCCTGCTGGTGCACGTCCATCGTGTTGTGCGCCATGTCGAACGTGACATCCGACATGTGCAGCACATAGTTGGCGAAGTACTCCTTGATCAGGTATCCCTTGTAGCCGCTGCAGATCACGAAATCGTTCACGCCGTGGGCGGAATAGATCTTCAGGATGTGCCACAGGAGGGGCCGTCCGCCGATTTCGATCATCGGTTTCGGTCGCAGGTGGGTCTCTTCAGAGATGCGCGTACCGCGGCCGCCCGCCAGGATGACTGCCTTCATCGTGCCTCCGCCTCCACATGCATATTGAGCAGCGGTCGCACAAACCCATTCTCCACCTTGGGACCAGGTTGGAGCCCCAGGGCGTCCCTAGCGGCTGAGCCGGTGCATCGGCGCGGAAGCATATCGGGCGTCGGCGGCTACCGGCGGGCCACGACGTACAGGTCCAGCCCCAGCCACGCCTCGAGGGGAGATCCGAGGATCCGATGGCGAGGGATAACGCGTCGGCCGAGGAATCGCAGGTCGTCAAAGTTCCTGGCTCGGACCTCAACCGCCGAGTACTGGCCGAACAGGTCTGCGACCTCGTGCCGGGACGCGTACTCCGTGTGCGGCGCCACGGTCCCGCTCGAGTTGCTGT
>JBKJVN010000108.1:0-2891 GCA_046717345.1 Candidatus Limnocylindria bacterium
CTCATCGGTCTCCAAGCTTTCGAAGAAGCGCGCGGCCGCCAGGTGGCGGGACTTGCGATCACGTCGGGCCAGGGTGTTGTACGCGACCTCGCGGATAAGCGACTGGACGAAACCGTATTGGTTCCGCTCCGGGGACCGGGGATCCGTTTCCCGCGATAGGAGCTCGCGGCGGAGCAGGGTCTCGAGACGGGGCTCTAGGGCCGCCATCTCCAGGCCGCTGACGGCGGCCAGACCGGCGACCGTGAACCGCTGGCCGAGAACGGAGGCGTCCTGGGCCAGGGCACGGGCATCGGTGTCCAGGGCGTCCAGGCGCGACGTGATGAGCGCGGTGAGTGTCTCTGGGACCGCCAGCTCCGACAGATCGCCGCTCGGTTGGTACACGCCACCCTGCTCCACCAAGCGGCCATCGGCCACCAGCATGCGGACGGTCTCCACGGCATACAGCGGAATGCCGTCGGCCCGGGCGGCAATGGCCCGGGACGCGGACTCGGGCAGACCTGGGACCAGGCCGGCCAGCAGCTCCCGAATGGCCGGCTCTGGCAGGGGCTCGAGATAAACCGATGTGAACTGGCGCTTGCCGGCTCCCCAGGTTGGACGCCTTTCAAGCAGCTCTGGCCGCGCCAGGGTGAGGATGAAGATTGGCTGCGACCGGCTCCACTCCAGCAGGTAGTCGATGAAGTCGAGCATGCCGCTGTCAGCCCAGTGGAGATCCTCGAAGACGAGAACGACCGGGCTCACGGCCGCTAGCCGCTCGAAGAATGTGCGCCACGCGCCGAAGAGCTGTTCGGTATCGCTCGCGCCGCCCTCGAGGCCCAGCAGGGACAGCATGGCCGGCTCGATCCAGCGCCGATCCGCCTCGTCCGGAACGTGCTCGTCGAGCATCGCTCGGACGCGCGAGCGAGTGGTTGGCTCGTCATCCGTCTCGGCCAGCCCGGCACGCTGGCGCACCATCTCGCCCAGGGCCCAGAAGGTGAGACCCTCCCCATACGCGGGACTCCGGCCGTGGTGGAGCCAGAAATCCTCCGCCTCCGCATCGATGTGGTTGAGCAGCTCCCGGCTCAGGCGGCTTTTGCCGATCCCGGCCGGCCCGATGACCGAAACCAGTCGGGCCCGCTGCTCGCGGGCCGTAGCGTGGTACAGGTCCTTGAGCAGGGTGAGCTCTTCGGTCCGGCCCACGAACGGCGCCTCGGGGCCTTCGGTTCGCCACCGACCGCGGATGCCTCCCGCCACCCGGACCGCATGCCACGCGGCGACCGGCGCCGTCTTGCCCTTGAGCATCTGCTCGCCGGCTGGTTCGAACACGATCCCCGCTGAGGCCGAACGCTGCGTTGCCTCCCCGACCAGGACAGTCCCCGGCGGGGCCGCTCCCTGCAGCCGCGACGCGGTGTTCACCAAGTCTCCGGCCACCATCCCTTGGTCGGTGGCTCCCAGCGTGACCGCCACCTCGCCGGTCAGCACCCCGGCCCGAGCCTCGATCCCCGGGCCGAGGGTCTTAACCGCCTGGACCAGGTCGAGCGCGGACCGGACCGCACGCTCGGCATCATCTTCATGGGCGACGGGCACGCCCCAGACCGCCATGACGGCGTCGCCGATGAACTTCTCGATCGTTCCGCCATAGCGCTCGATGACCTGCCGCGCCAGGTCGAAGTACTTGGTCAGGGACTCGCGGACCTCCTCCGCATCACGCTCTTCGGCAAATGGCGTGAAGCCCACGAGGTCGGCAAACAGGATCGAAACCACGCGCCGCTCCGCCACAGGCGACGGTGCCGCGGATGTTGCGGGTGACGCGCTGCGGGCCAGCGTCGCGCCCGCCCCGGCCGCCAGTGGCGTGGCGCATTCGCTGCAGAACTTCGCGTTGGATGGGTTCGCGGTGCCGCAGCTCGGGCATGGGCTGGCCAGCGGCGTCGCGCACTCCGTGCAGAACTTGCCACCAGCCGGGTTCTCGGTCTGGCAGTTGGAGCAGATCAAGCTCACGCGAAGCTCCGAGCGAGTGGTGGGCGCCACAGACTAGCCGACCGATTGGTTGTCAACCGGGTGGCCAAGACATCGGACGTCCACCCAACAGGTGGAAGTGGAGGTGGAAGACGCTCTGGCCAGACTCGGGCCCGACGTTGGTGACGACCCGATACCCGCGCAGCCCGGCGTCGGCCGCGACTTTTCGCAGCGCAACGAAGAGGGCGGCGAGCAGCTCGCCATCCCCATCGGTCAGGTCTTCGGCGGATGGGATGTGGCGGCGCGAGATGGCCAGCAAGTGGGTGGGTGCAACCGGGTTGATGTCGCGGAACACGACCACCTGGTCGTCCTCGTGGACCCGGTCAGACGGGATCTCTCCGGCCGCGATCCGGCAGAACAGGCACTCGGCGTCGTAGGTGGGGTCGCGGTCGGGCACGTGGGGAGCCTAGGCGAAGTCGCCCATTCGCGACAAGACCACCGCAGCCCCAGCCCGGCTGGGAGATACGGTTCAGAGTGCTAGGCTCCTTCCATGAGCCAGTTGCGCCGGATTAGGAACCTCGCCCAAGCCATCCTCCGACGCTCGTCCCCGGAGCGAGCCCAGCCTGGCGCTCTTGTCACGCCCGTGACCGTCGGGAAGGTCGGCACCGTCCCGCTGCGAGGGTTGGCCAAGTTCGAGGCAGCCGGTCACGAGATCGCAGTCGCGAACATCGACGGCCGCTACTACGCGGTTAGCGACATCTGCACGCACTTTCGTTGCTCGCTCTCCGAAGGCGAGCTCGACGGCCCCATTCTCACCTGCATCTGCCATGGCAGCCGCTTCGACGTCTCGACGGGGGAGGTCCAGCGTGGGCCAGCCAAGCGGCCCGTCCAGGTTTACGCGGTGAGGGTGCAAGGCGATGACCTGGTGGTCGATGTCCCCTCGGCGAGCTGACGGAGCG
>JBKJVN010000109.1:0-47039 GCA_046717345.1 Candidatus Limnocylindria bacterium
GTCCAGGCCATCACCAGTGACGTCGGCGCGACGGCACCGGGGAGATTGAGGGCGCGGGTCGCCACCCCGGTGAGCAACCCAAGGAAAGCGGCAAGGAGCAGGATCAGGATCACGGCCGGCTCAGGGGCCGCACCGGAGCCCTGAACGAGACGCACCAGGCCCTGCTGGATGACCGCCACCAGCCCAGCCAGCAGGATCGTCAGGAGCACGGCTCGAGCGCCTCTCACGACCTCTCCCCCGCCGGGCGAGCGTTCAGAGAAGCGGCTATTTCAGCGGCGATTTTGTAGCTGGTTCCGATCCCCAGCGTGACCACCGCATCCCCCGATCGCACGTGGTCGGCAACGTAGGAGGCGGTCTCGTGGATGTCCCCCGTCGCGATGGCGGGCACCGCTGACCGTTCCTCGATGGCATCGGCCAGCTCCTCGGAGCTCACGATGGTCGTGTCCGGATCGCGGGCCGCGAAAACATCGGCCACCACGACCTCATCGGCGGATCGAAAGGCCTCCGCGTAGTCCTGGAACATGGCTCGTGTGCGCGCGTACGTGTGCGGCTCGATCACGGCCCACAGGCGCCGGCCGCCAACGCGCTGTCGCGCGCCCGCGAGCGCGGCCCGCACCTCGGTCGGATGGTGGGCGTAGTCGTCGAAAACCAGCACCCCGGCAGTATCCGCGATCAGCTCCAGGCGCCGAGAGGGCCCGCTGAAGCCCTCCAGACCGCTTTTGAGGGCCTGTGGGTCGATTCCCAGCTCTCGGGCCATCACGAGCGCACCAACCGCATTCAGGACGTTGTGGGCGCCGGCCAGGCGCGATCGGTACCGAAGGCCGAACAGGTCGAAGCTGGTGCCATCCTTATCGAAGCCGATGTCGGTTGCCGCGATTTCGGTTCCTGGGCCATACCGGACAAGGCGGCCGTCCCAGTCGCCCAGGTGCTCCAGGACCGCATCGGTCCCTCGATCCCCCGCCAAAGCAACCAGGAGCTTGCCCCCAACCCGCTCATCGGTGCTCATACCACCGAGGAACCGAGCGAACATCTCGAACACGGCCTCCTCGTCGGCGAAGACGTCCGGATGGTCCATCTCGATGGTCGTCAGCAGGACCGCCGCGGGGTGCAGGTGGAGGAAGTTGCCGTCGTATTCGTCGGCCTCGCCCACGAACTCCGCTCCCCCACCCACCCGAGCGGAGGCTCCCCAGGCAGGGACCAGGGCGCCGATTTCCACCGTTGGGTCGCGACCGGCGTCGATCAGCAGGTGGCCCAGGAGGGCGGTGGCGGTGGACTTCCCGTGGGTGCCGGCGACGGCCACCCCGAGGTGACCCCGCTCCCCCATCAGCTCGCCCAGGATGGCCTGCCAGGCCACGACCGGGATGTCGCGATCGCCGGCGGCGACCAGCTCCGGCAGGTCGGGCTGGAGGCGGAGCGCGGCGCTCACGGCCACTCGGTCGACTCCCTCCAGGTGAGCCGGATCGTGCCCGGTCGCAACCGCCACGCCGAGTGCGGTCAGTGGCTCGGTGTAGGCCGAGGGGCCAGCCGCATCGCAGCCGTCAACCTGCGCCTTGGCGTGCGCCGCGAGCAGGGCCGTCCCTGCGGCCCCGGCGCCGGAGATGCCAATGACGTGGATCCGCTCGCCGGGCCGAACCATCAGCCGGCTTCGATCTCTCGTATCGCCAACTCCAGGGCGGCCAGCGCGGCCTCGGCCTTGTTGCCCTCGCGGTCGCGGGTGTACACGTGGCGCTCCACGGTGGCCGGATGACCACGCCTGCAAGCGGCCACGTAGTGGAGGCCGATCGGCTTGGCCGTGCCTCCGGCATCCGGCCCGGCGATCCCGGTCACGGCCACCGCCAGGTCGGTATCGAATCGGCTCCTTACACCCTCGGCCATGGCCTCCGCCACCTCGGCGCTCACCGCGCCATGGGCGACGATCAGGTCCTCCGGGACCCCGAGCTGCAACGACTTGGCCAGATTCGAATAGGCGATCACCCCGCCCAGGTAGTAGCGGCTGGCGCCCTGAACCATCGTGATGGCGTGCCCGATGAGGCCCCCCGTGGACGACTCCGCGCTGCTGAGTGTCCATTCGCCGGCCAGGAGTGCCGCGGCCAGGCGGTTGGCAGCCGCGGCGAGGTCACGGTCTTCAAGTGCAGTCATCCGGCCTCGGTCATCGGTAGTTGATGAACTGGAGGGCGACCGGGTAGTCCAGCGCGCGCAGGTCGGCGATCACGGCCTGGAGCAGGTCCTTTTTGGGAGCCGACACCCGGAGCGCGTCACCCTGGATCGAGACCTTGACCTTGGGGAACTGCTCGCGCACGTGGCGCGAGAGCTCGCGCCCCTGCTCGGCGTTCAACCCTTTTCGAAGGCCGATGACCTGGCGCACAGTACCGCCCGCGGCAGGCTCCAGCTTGCCCCAGTCGAAGATCTTCAGCGACAGTCCGCGCCGGACGGCCTTGGTCTGCACCAGGTCCTTGACCGCCGCCGCCCGGAACTCGTCATCCGCAACCAGGGTGACCTCGGCCTTGCCCAGCTCGAGGCTGGATTTGCTCCCCTTGAAGTCGTACCGGGTCGCGATCTCGCGCCGGACCTGGTCGAGGGCGTTGACCAGCTCTTGCTGGTCGAAGTCGCTGACCACGTCGAACGAGAAGTCGGCCATGCGTCCCTATCTTGCCGTATCGGTTCGGCGCTTATGGTGCCGGCGGCGACGGCGAACCGAGGCCGGGACTGCCACTGGGCGCGGGCGTCCGGGTGTCCAGGGTGACCGTGATGGTGCGGCGCACGGGGTCCGACGAACGCCCGGTGACGGGATCGGTCGCGACCAGGGTGATCACGTTCGAGCCGGGCACGAGCTTGACCCGGATCGTGAACAGTCCGCTGGCGGACGCCGTGGAGGTGGGGTTCTCGCGCAGCCCATCCACGGCAATCTGCGCGTCGGGAACGGTCTCCCCGCGCAGCACGTACGAGGTGCCGGCGAAGGCGGCCAGGTCAGTGGCCGGATCGGTCACGGTCAGATCGGGCGTGGCCGCGAACGTCAGGAACTGGTAGGCCAGGTAGCCCACGAACGCGATCACGAGCACGATCAGGCCCACCGTGGCTACCCGGGTAGGGGTGAGGATCAGGGCGCCGCCGCGACGGACATCGATCGGACGCAGCGGCGTGACGGCCGCCCGCGGAGCGTCCTCCGAGGTAGCCTCTAGGCGGTAGAGGTCAAGGCACAGCTCGGGGTCCAGGCCCAGGTACAGGGCGTAGTTGCGGACGAAGCCGCGGGTGTAGACCGGGCTCGGGAGGTCCCGATAGTCACCCTGCTCCAGGGCAACCAGGTAGCGGGTCCGGATCCGTGTCTCGCGCTCGGCGCGGGCCAGGTCCCAGCGCTTGGCCTCGCGGGCCGCCCGGAGCGTGTGCCCCAGGGTGCGGCCGCCGTGGGTCATGCCTCATCCTCACCCGGCCCGATCTCCCCGCCCCACCCGTCGGGCGTCATGAGCACCTCACGGAAGCGGCTGCCGTCAGCCGGGCCCACGATGCCCCGATCCTCCATCTGGTCCAGGATGCGGGCCGCTCGGGCATATCCGACCCGCAGCCGGCGCTGGAGCAGCGAGGCCGACGCCTTGTCCGAGCGGCGCACGACGTCGATCGCCTGCTGGAGCAGCGGGTCGGCATCGGCGTCCTCGCCCGATCCATCGGCGCTCCGGCCATCCCGCTTGGCGGCCGTGATCTCGGTCCGATAGCGGGGCGCGCCCTGGGCCCGCCAGAAGCGGGCCAGCTTCTCGATCTCGGGATCGGTGACCAGGACGCCCTGGAGTCGCACGCCACGCGGCGAGTCGATGGGCAGGTACAGCATGTCGCCGCGGCCCAGCAGGTCCTCGGCGCCGACCGCGTCCAGGATGGTGCGGCTGTCCACGCCGCTGGTCATGGCGAACGCGATGCGCGACGGGATGTTGGCCTTGATCAATCCGGTGACGACCTGGACCGATGGGCGCTGGGTGGCGACCACCAGGTGGATGCCGGTCGCCCGCGCCAGCTGGGCGATGCGGGTGACGGTGGCCTCGACCTCGTAGGCGCTCATCATCATCAGGTCGGCCAGCTCGTCGATCACGACGATGATGTACGGCATCCGGGCCTCGTCGGCGCGCAGCTCGGCGTTGTAGCCGGCGATGTTCCGTACCCCGCGCTGGGCGAACTCGTGGTAGCGGCTCTCCATGGTCCCCACCGTCCATTTCAGCGCGTTGACCGCCTTGTCGGTGTCGACGATGACCTCGGTCAACAGGTGCGGCAGGCCGCGGTACTGCGCCAGCTCGACGCGCTTGGGGTCGATGAGGATGAGCTTCACCTCGTCCGGCCGGTTGCGCATGACCAGCGAACAGATGAGCGCGTTGACGCACACGCTCTTGCCCGATCCGGTGGCCCCGGCGATGAGCAGGTGCGGCATGCGCGACAGGTCCGCGGCCACCGGCTGGCCGGCCACGTCCTGGCCCAACGCGAAGGCCAGGTCGCCCTCGCTGGCGACCTGCTGGAACGCCTTCGAGCCGAGGACCTCCTTGAGGGTCACCAGGTCGAAGGCCGCGTTCGGGATCTCGACACCGACGTAGGGCTCGCCGGGGATGGGCGCCTCGATCCGGATCGAGCGCGCGGACAGAGCGAGGGCCAGGTTGTCGGCCAGCCCCTGGATCCGCGACAGCTTGATCCCGGGCTCCACGTCGAGCGCGTACTGGGTTACGACGGGGCCTTCCTGGATGCGGGCGACCTTTACGCCGATATCAAAGCTGGCCAGCGTTTGGCGGATGAGCTGTCCCTTGGCCGTGAGGTCCATCTGTGCCGGCCCGTTGCCCGGCGCATCGGCCAGCAGGCCAAGGTCCGGCAGGATCCAGCTCTGGGCCGCTCGTTCGAGTGCCGCGTCAGCCGCCTCCCGCTCTCCCACCTCGGCCAGGTGGGCGGTCTCGCCGGATTGCAGCCCGCCGTGGGTCAGACTCTCTTCGTCCAGCACCGCCACGCCCCCGCCGGGTAGCGCGCCCGCCGCAGCTGTTGCAAGTGCCGGCTCGGGACGTTGTCGCCGGAGGATGACGGGCGGCTCGTCCGCGGCGGAGCTGCGCCCGGGAGGCGACATGCCCGGCCCCGTGGCTGCCCGGGCGCTTGCCGCCGCGGCGGCCGCCGGGCCGACCTCCCGACCATGGGACCAGGCCGCGAACACGTCTCCGATGGTCATGTTGAAGAACAGGAGGAATCCCACCACCAGGAGCAGGAACAGGACGACGGCTGCGCCTGCGCTGCCGAGCAGGATGACGAGTGGGGCACACACCAGGGTGCCGATGACGCCTCCCCCATCCCCCGTCGGGACAAGGGCGCCGGGGCCGCCTACCGCAAGCTGGAAGATCCCCTGCAACGACAGGGTGACGAGCACCACGCCGAGGGCCGAGATGATCCGTTCGGTGGGCACCGAGCGCATCCAGAGCATGACCGCGAAGAGCAGCAGCAGCGCGGGCGCGAAGAAGAACCCCCACCCGAGCAGGGTCTTCAGGAAGTCGCGCCACAGGGTCACCCCGGCTGCCGCGTCGGGGGTAACGAGGGCCAGAAGCGACACCAGGGCCAACACGACGAGGCCCAGAGCGCCTGCCTCGCGGACGACCCGGCGGCTGATGCGCAGGCCCGTGTTGGCGGCTCGTCGAGCCCGTTTCTGTCGGCGAGACCGCGACCTCGATCGTGCCTTGGCCATCGGGGCTCAGACCTCCAGCACGATGGGCAGGATCATGGGACGGCGGTGGGTTTTCTCGTAGAAGAACCGGCTGAGGACGTCGTGGATCTTGGTCTTCAGGTAGCCCGGCTCCGCCCCATGCCCGTCTCCCCCCTTGTTCAGCTCAGCGGCCAGGTGCGCCCGCGCCTCCTCCAGCAGGGGGTCTTCGGGATCGGGCAGGAAGCCGCGACCGATGATGTCCGGACCCCCGACCGTGCGTCCGGTGGCCGTGGCCACCGTCAGCGCGACCATGACGACCCCGTCGCTGGCCAGTGCCCGGCGGTCGCGGAGGATGACTCCGTCCACGCCATCCACCGCGGCCAGGCCATCGACCAGCACCGCTCCCGCCGTCACGCTCCCCGCCAAACGGGCGACGCGACCGTCGAATTCGACCACCTGGCCATTCTGCAGGACGAATATGCGGTCCACCGCCACGCCGGCGCCCTCAGCCAGCAGGGCGTGCTGGACGAGCATCCGGTACTCCCCGTGGATCGGGATGAAGTGGCGCGGCTTGGCGAGGCCGAGCATGAGCTTCAGCTCCTCGCGCGAGCCGTGGCCGGACACGTGACAGTGGGTGACAGGCTCGTAATGGACCATCGCCCCCTCCTTGAAGAGGTTGTCGATGGTCCGCGCCACCGCTTCCTCGTTGCCCGGGATGGGCGAGGCGGACACGATCACCGTGTCACCGGGCACGATCGTGATGTTCCGATGGTCACGGCTGCTCATCCGGGTCAGCCCGGACATCGGTTCGCCCTGGGAGCCGGTGGTCACCACCACCAGTTCCGATGGATCGATGCGCTCCAGCTGGTTCTTGGCGACCACGGTCCCGTCCCGCCCGTCGAGATACCCCAGCTCGGTGGCGATGGCGGCGTTCTGCTCCATGCTGCGACCCAGCAAGACGACCTTGCGCCCGTGCTCGGCCGCGGCGTCGATGGCCTGCTGCACGCGCCCGATGTTCGAGGCGAAGGTGGCCATGATGACGCGCCCCTCGGCCGCCCCGATCAGTTGGCGCAGGGACTCGCCGACGGTGGCCTCCGACAGCGTGTAGCCGTCACGCTCGGCGCGGGTCGAGTCGGACAGCAGGAAGTCGACGCCCTGGCGCCCCCACTCGGCGATGAGGCCCAGGTCGGCCCGCGTCCCGTCGGGCGGGGTGTGGTCGAACTTGAAGTCCCCGGTATGGATGATCGTGCCCCGCGCGTGGCGGATCGCGAAGCCGACCCCACCCGGGATCGAGTGGTTGACGCGGAACGGCGTCACCCGGAATGCGCCGACCGCGAACTCCGTTCCGGGCTCCACCTCGTGCAGCGTGGTGGCGCCCATGAGCTTGTGCTCGCGCAGCTTCCCGGTGACCAGGCCGATGGTGAGCTTGGTGGCATAGATCGGGGTGCCGGACAGGCGGGGCAGGACGTAGGGCAGGCCGCCGGTGTGGTCCTCGTGGCCGTGGGTCAGGAGGATGCCGCGTACCGCGTCCCGGCGCTCGGCCAGGTACGTCGCGTCAGGGACCACGAGGTCGATCCCGAGCATCTCGGGTTCGGGAAAGGCCAGCCCGCAGTCGACGACCACGATCTCGTCATCGGCTTCGATGGCGGTGATGTTCTTGCCCACCTCGCCGACGCCGCCCAGGGGGATGATTCGGAGCGTGCCTGGCATCGCGTCCTCTAGAACAGTGTCATCTGTCGTTCGTTGTCAACCCGGCTGAGCACCGGCGGTTCGGCCGGGGCCCTGGGAGCACCCTCTTCCCGCTCCGCCGCGAGGGCGTCGCGAGCTGCCAGCAGTGCCGCCGGCAGGCCACGGAAGTCGCGCGCCAGCGTTTCTCGAAGGGCGGACGACCGCAACGCGGCAGCCGGATGGTACATCGGCAGTACGAACCGCCCGCCTGCCCGCCGCAGCCGCCCGTGCACCTCGGAGATGCGCGCCTCGGGCAGATAACGCTGCAACGAATGCCGGCCCAGCGTCACCACCAGGACCGGGTCCAGGGCCTGCTCCTGGCGGTCGAGATAGGGCGAGCAGGCTTCGATCTCCGACGGTTCCGGGTCGCGGTTCCCCGGCGGCCGGCACTTCACCACGTTGGTGATGAACACGTCACTCCGCTGCCAGCCAATGGCCTGCAGCAGCTCCTCGAGCAGCTGCCCGGCCGGGCCCACGAAGGGCCGCCCGGTGGCGTCTTCGCGCTGGCCCGGACCCTCGCCCACCAACAACACGTCGCTGATCGCGTTCCCCTCGCCCGGTACGGCGAGCGTGCGCCCGGTCGCCAGCGGACAGCGGGTGCAGGCCCGGACCTCGGCCGCTACCGCGGCGAGATCGGCCTCCCCGCTCATCGGGGACGCCGGTGCCTACGAACGCTCCGTGTCCGCACCGGCGCCGGCAGGAACGCCCGAGCGTGCCATGTGCCGCTCCATTGCCGCTCGGCGGCTCAGGTTGACGCGGCCCATGCGGTCGATCTCGGTGACCACCACCATCAGCTCGTCGCCGATGGCCACCACGTCCTCGACGCGCGCGACGCGGAAATCGGCCAGCTGGCTGATGTGGACCAGGCCCTCCTTGCCGGGCAGGATCTCGACGAAGGCCCCGAAGTTCATGATCCGGGTCACTTTGCCCAGGTATTCCTTCCCGACCTCCACGTCGCGGGTCAGGCCCTCGATCCAGCGGACCGCCTTCTCGCCGGCCTCGCCGGAGACGGCGGCAATCTGGATCGTGCCGTCGTCCTCGACGTTGATCTGGGTCCCGGTCTCGGCGGTGATCTGGCGGATCACCTTGCCGCCGGCGCCGATGACGTCGCGGATCTTGTCGACCGGGATCTTGATGGTCGTGATTCGCGGCGCGTACGGGCTCAGCTCAGATCGGCTGGCACTGATGACGGCCGTCATCTTGTCCAGGATGAACAGCCGCGCAGTGCGTGCCTGGTCCAGGGCATCGCGCAGGATCTCAGTGGTGATGCCCGCCACCTTGATGTCCATCTGCAGGGCGGTCACGCCCTCCGCGGTGCCGGCCACCTTGAAGTCCATGTCGCCGAACATGTCCTCCTTGCCGGTGATGTCGGTCAGGACCGCGTAGCGGTTGGTGTCCGGATCGGTGATCAGGCCCATGGCCGCCCCGGCCACGGGGGCCGAGATCGGCACACCGGCGTCCATCAGGGCCAGGGTGCTGCCACACGTGCTGGCCATGCTGGTCGAGCCATTCGAGGACACGACTTCGCTGACCACTCGGATCACGTACGGGAACTCGTCGACCGGCGGCAGGACCGGCAGCAGGGCGCGCTCGGCGAGGGCACCATGACCGATCTCACGCCGGCCGGGGCCCCGCATCGGCTTGGACTCGCCGACCGAGTACGGCGGCATGTTGTAGTGATGCAGGTATCGCTTCTCGGTCTCCGGCGAGATGGTGTCCAGGCGTTGGACGTCGCTGGACGGACCCAGGGTCGCGATCGTGAGGGCCTGTGTCTGGCCCCGGGTGAACAGGCCCGACCCGTGGGTCCGGGGCAGGATGCCGACCTCCACCGAGATGGGCCGGATGGTGGTCGTGTCGCGTCCGTCGATGCGGATGTTTTCCGACAGCACCAGCTCCCGGACGGTGGTCTTGGTCAGCACGTCCATCAAGGGTGAGCCGATGCCGTGGCGGCGCCGGAGGTCCTCCAGGGCCTGGCCCTGCTCGGCCCGGTTGTAGGCCTCGCGGCCGCGGCGCACCTCGGCCGCGATGTCGGCCCGAATGGCGTCCAGCCGTTCGACGAGGCCGGTGGTCAGGCTGATGAACAGCTCGGCCGTGGCCTCCGCGTCGGGCATCGCCCGATGAGCGGCACCGTGGTCCTTGCCGAAGATGAATCGCACGAGGTCCGCCAGCTTGTAGCTCCCCGCGTCGGGGTACAGCTGGTAGGCCAGCTCCAGCGTGTCATAGACGGCGCTGGGCTCCCAGCGCACGTCGTTGGGGAGATGACGCAGCACGAACGGCAGGTCGAAGCTCACGTTGTGGGCCACGACCGGGGCGTTGCCGACCCACTCGACGAAGCGCGGCAGCACCTCGGCCGCGGTTGGGGCCTTGGCGACGTCCTCGTCGGTCAGGCCATGGACCTGGTGGCCGACTATCGAGCGACCGGGGTTGACCATGGATTCGAACCGATCGACGACGGCGCCGTCGCGTACCCGCAGGGCGGCGATGTCGACGATGTAGCCGTGCTCCGGCTTCATCGAGGTGGTCTCGAGGTCGAGAATCACGAACTCGGTGCCGGGGCGGGCGAGCGCGCTTCCGAGCTTTGGGATGGACTCCGCGCGCGGGCCGAAGAACGGCGTGCGCTTGGGCGCGCCGGCGCTCGACACCAGCTTGTCCTGGAGCTCGATCGACTTCTGGAGCTCGGCGTGCCCCCAGGTGATGGCCTCCAGCATGGTGGCCTCGGGCAGGATCTTCGCGCCGGCCTCGACCATCATGATCGCGTCACGCGTGCCGGCCACGACCAGGTCGAGCGTGCTGTTCTCGAGCTGGCTGTTGGTGGGGTTGGCCACGAACTGGCCATCGATGTATCCCACCCGGACCGCTCCGACGGGCCCCATGAACGGGATCGGACTGACTGACAGGGCCGCCGAGGCGCCGTTCACGGCCAGGATGTCGGGGTCGTTTTCCTGGTCCGCCGACAGGACGGTGAGGACGATCTGGACGTCGTTCTTGTAGCCCTTTGGGAAGAGGGGGCGAATCGGGCGGTCCGTCAGCCGCATGGCCAGGATGGCGGCCTCGGACGGGCGCGACTCGCGCTTGATGAACCCGCCGGGGATCTTGCCCGCGGCGTACATCCGCTCCTCGTAGTCCACGGTGAGCGGGAAGAAGTCGATCCCCTCGCGGGGTTCGGCCGAGACGGCGGTGGCCAGCAGCACGGTGTCTCCGTAGCGGACCAGGACCGATCCATCGGCCTGCTCGGCAAGCTTGCCCGTCTCGAGCGAGAAGGTTTGCCCGCCGATCTCTGTTTCAACCTTGATAGCCAAGAATGTCCTCCAATGTGGTGATATGTCCGGCGCGGCCAACCCCAAGTGGGTGGCGCGGCTCGGAGGGGTTGCGTCGCGTTCGACGCGGGACTGGGTGGACCCGGCGTGGCCGGGTCACGGTGTGAATGACGACGTTACCGGCGCAGGCCGAGACGGCCGATCACCGTGCGGTAGCGATCCACGTCCGTGCGGACGAGGTACGCGAGCAGGCGGCGGCGCTGGCCGACGAGCTTGAGCAGCCCGCGGCGCGAGGCGTTGTCCTTGGGATAGCTGCGCAAATGCTCCGTCAGTGACTTGATCCGCTCGGTCAGGAGCGCGACCTGCACTTCGGGAGATCCGGTGTCGCCATCATGCGTTGCATAGTCGGTGGCGACGGCGACCTTCGTAGCCGGGTCGAGCGGCAAATGTTCCTCCACTTTTCAATCTGTCGGTTCGTTGCATCGTATCAGACGATCCCGGCCAGCGCCGCCCGGGCCTGGACCTCGTCACGCCGCATCTGGGCGGTGAGCGCCGCGGCGGAATCAAACCGCTGCTCGTCGCGGAGCCGTGTCACGAGCTCGAGGCGTAGTTCTTGGCCGTAGAGATCGCCGTCCCAATCGAGGAGGTGCGCTTCGACGACAACGTCGCCCTGGTCGTGGAACGTGGGGCGGCGCCCGACGCTGACCAGCGCGCCCGTCGGGCTTGGGCCGGTCGGGCCGGCTGCCACGCCGGCGTAGATGCCGAGCGAAGGGAGGGCAGGGCGGTACCCGAACGCCAGGTTCGCAGTTGGATAGCCCATGTCTCGCCCCCGCCCGTCGCCGCGAACGACCTCACCGGTCAGGGCAGGGCGGCGCCCGAGCAACCGGGTGGCGTCCGGAGTATTGCCTTCGGCCAGGACGCGGCGGATTCGACTCGACGAGATTGGTTCGTCATCCATCTCCGGCTCGATGACGACGACGTCGAACCCATGGTCGGGGCCGATCTCCATCAGCCGCTGGAGGGTGCCGGCCCGGTCGCGGCCGAACGCCGTGTCGGGGGTCATCACGATGGCCACCGTCCGCAATCCTGGCGCAAGGGCGTCAAGGAATGCTTCGGGCGGCATATCCCGAACCGATGCATCGAACCGGATAAGGATGGCCTCCACACCCGCATCCCGGATGCGACTCAGGTTCTCGGACAATGGCGCCAACCGGTCCACGGCGTGGCCGGGGCGGATAACTTCGATCGGTGGCGGATCGAACACGAGCGCCACCGGGCGAGCACCGCGGGCGGCAGCAGCTTCGCGCACGGCCGACAACAGAGCCCGATGTCCACGGTGTACGCCATCGAACACACCCAGCGCCAGAGCCACTTGACCGATTGAGTCCTGGGCCGCCACATCGGCGAGGGTCAATACCCGGTCGGCTGAAGGGTCGGTCATGCCGACGACTCGGCCAGGACCTTCTGGGGGTGGAGTACTCCGTCGGCGAGAACGCCGACGCCCAACACGCCCGATGGGCCGCGGACCAGTACTCGCCCATCGCCGGACCACGGCATCTCGCCCCCATTTGCGAAGCGGCGGGCCTGCTCTTCGCTAAGCGCGAGCTGAGGCAGGTCCACGAGCTGCTCGAGGGGAACCAGCGCATCGGCGAGGCGACCGTCGCGCGCCAGTGCCTCCAGCTCGGAGGGTGTCCGGGCGTCACTCGCCGCAAGCCCGGCCGCTTCGGTGCGCCGCAAAGCATGCAGGTAGCCGCCGCACCCCAGCTGCTCGCCGAGGTCGCGGGCAATCGAACGCACGTAGGTTCCCGGGCCCGTCTGCAGGTCGAGGTGGAGGTCGAGCCAACCGTCCCCCGCCGTGGCGTCCAGGAGCCGCAGGGCATGCACCGTCACCTCGCGGGTTGGCAGGTCCAACGCGGTTCCGCGACGGGCAGCGCGGTGGGCTGTACGGCCACCCTGCTTGCGGGCGGAGAAGGCGGGTGGGCGCTGCTGGAACGTGCCCACGAACGCTCCCAGTGCGGCTTCAGCCGCGTCCACGCCAGGCAGCGGCCCGCCCGGCTCCAGAGGCCCCTCCCCGTCATCGGTCCGCGACCGGAACCCCAGCCGCACCACGGCGTCATAGCGCTTGGGCCCCGCCGTCAGCTCCTGGCTCAGCCGGGTAGCGCCACCAACCAGGATCGGGAGCACCCCCGAGGCCAGTGGATCCAGCGTACCGGCATGACCGATGCGTTGCATCCCGCTCAGGCGGCGCACCAGGCCGACCATGTCGTGGGATGTGGGCCCGACCGGCTTGTCGAGGTTAAGGACGCCGATCATCGGCGCGTTTCAGCTCGCGCTCGCATTCCGCCAGCACGCGGTCTCGAGCCTCGCCCAACGGCGCATCGACTGTGCAGCCGGCGGCGCGCGCATGCCCCCCACCCCCGAAGGCGGCCGCTACCGCCACCGCATCGGCCCACGCCGAGGTCCGGATGCTGACCCGGGTGACGGCTGGTGCCTGCTCCTTGAACAGGAGGACGATGTCCGCGTCGCGGGCCAGTCCCAGCAGGTCGATGAATCCTTCGCTGGCGTCGAGCGAGGTGCCGGTCTCGGCCATCATGGCCGCGGTCAGGGCGGCATGGACCACCCGCCCTTCGCTCGCCGACGCGACGCCGGCCAGGGCGCGGCCCCATAGGGTCAGCGTCGCGAACGGCTTCTCGGCGTAGATGGCCCGGTGGATGGCCGCCAGCGATGCCCCGGCTTCGACCAGCGACGCCGCCACGCGCAGCGTGCGTGGCGTGACGTTGGGGTGGGCAAACGTGTGGGTGTCGTTGACGACCCCGGCCAGCAGGACCGTTGCCAGCTCGGGATCCAGGTCGACGCCGAGATCGGGCAGCAGAAGCGTCACCATCTCGCAGGTCGAGGCCGCATCCGGGTCGACCATGTTGACCGCCCCGAACCCGGGGTTGCTCACGTGGTGGTCGATGTTCACGATCCTGGCCCGCGCGAGCCACTCGGCATGGTCGGTGGTGATCCGTCCGACCCGAGCCAGGTCCCCGGCGTCCACGATCACCGCCACGTCCGGCTCGAGCGCGGGCGCGGTCCGCACCTCGGCCACGCCCGGCAGGAACTGGAGGTAGGGTGGCACCGGGTCGGCCATCACGACCTCGGCCGGGACTCCGTATCGGTCCCCCACCATGCGGATCGCCAGCGCGGCTCCCAGCGTGTCGGCGTCCGGGTTCTCATGACCGATGGCCGTGATCCGCTGCGCGCCACGCAGGGCGGCGACGACCTCCTTCATCGGTCTTCATCCTCGGCGGCGTCCAGGTCGCGAAGCAGCTTGAGGACCCGATCGCCGTCCGCGATCGATTCATCGGCCCGGAACTCGAGCCGCGGGATATGCCGGATGGTGAGTCGTTCCCCCAGCCGGCGCCGAAGCCAACCGGCGGCATCGGTCAGGGCGATGAGGGTCTTCGCCTGGTCCTGGTCAGGCCCGTACACCGACACCCATACGCGCGCCTGGGTGAGGTCCGGCGCGGTGTCGACCCGGGTCACGGTGGCGAACCCGACTCGCGGATCGTTCATCTCGCGCTGCAGGATCTGCATCAGCTCAGCGCGAATCTGGCTGTCCAGGCGGTCGGTGCGCTGACTCACCGGGTTCCCGTCCCCTTCCTCAGGCTCAGGCGGACGCCTCCGACACCATCTGGAAGCACTCGATGACGTCGCCCTCGGCGATCTCCGGCGATCCTGCCAGGCCGATCCCACACTCGAATCCCGCGGCCACCTCGCGGATGTCGTCCTTGAACCGCCGCAGCGACTCGATCCGCGTCTCGGTGACCAGCTGGCCGCCCCGCATGAGTCGGGCCTGGGCACCGCGCAGGATGCGGCCGTCGAGCACGTACGAGCCGGCCACCTGGCCCGCCTTGCCGGCCTTGATCAGCTGCCGCACCTCGGCATGCCCCTCGATCTGCTCGACTTGCTTGGGGGTCAGGAGCCCCTGGAGGGCCAGGCTGATGTCATCGGTCAGCTTGTAGATGACCTCGTACAGGCGGACGTCGACGCCGGAGGCCTCCACTGCCCGCTCGGCGCCGGGGTCCAGCTTGGTGTTGAAGCCGACCACCACCGCGCTCGACGCGGCACCCAGCACGACGTCGGACTCGTTGATGTCCCCGGCCCCCTCGCTCAGGATGTTGATCCGGACCTCGCCGGTGCTGAGCCGATCCAGCGCGTGGCGGATGGCGCCCAGCGAGCCCTGGACATCGGTCTTCAGGATGACGCGCAGCTCCTTGACCTCGGCGGCCTGGATCTGGGCGCTGATGTCCTCGAGGCTGGTCGGGCCGCGTCCGTCGCCGCCGGGTCCGTGGCGCTCTACGACCTCGGCAGCGTCGCGGGCCGCCTTTTCGTCGGCGACCACCCGCAACTGGTCGCCGGCCTCGGGCAGGTCCTGGAGCCCGAGGATTTCCACCGCGGTGGCCGGCTCGGCCTGGCGAACGCGGCGCCCGGCTGCGTTTTGGAGGGCCCTCACTCGTCCATACGTCTTACCCACGGTCACCACGTCGCCGACCTTGAGAGTGCCGTTCTGGACCAGCACGGTGGCGACGTTGCCCCGGCCCTTGTCGACCTTGGACTCGATGATCGTGCCGTACGCCTCACGATTCGGGTTGGCCTTCAGGTTCTGGAGGTCGGCGACGAGGCCGATCATCTCCAGCAGGTGATCCAGCCCGGTCCCCTGCTTGGCCGAAACCGGGACCGCGATCACGTCGCCGCCGTACTCCTCGATCAAGACTCCGATGTCGGCCAGCTCCTGCTTGACCCGATCCGGGTTGGCATCCGGCTTGTCGATCTTGTTGATGGCCACGATCATCGGCACCCGGGCGGCACGGACGTGGTCGATGGCCTCGCGAGTCTGGGGCATGACGCCGTCGTCGGCGGCCACCACGATGACGGCGATATCGGTGACCTGAGCCCCACGGGCCCGCATGGCGGTGAACGCTTCGTGGCCCGGCGTGTCGAGGAACACGATGCGCCGGTCGCCGTGGACTGCCTCCGAGGCGCCGATGTGCTGGGTGATGCCGCCGGCCTCGCGAGCGACCACCGCCGTGCTGCGGATGGAGTCCAGCAGGCTCGTCTTGCCGTGGTCGACGTGACCCATGACGGTCACGATCGGGGCGCGGGTGACCAGGTCGTCGGGATCGTCCTCGCCCCACGGTGTAATCCGAACGCCGTCCTCGGCCGCGGCGCCCGGCGCGACGAGCTCCTGCGCATCGGCCGCGGTCTTCTCGGCGGCTCCCCGCTCGACCAACTCGTAGCCCAGCTCGGCCGCGACGAGTGACGCGGTGTCGTAGTCGATGGACTGGTTGATGGTGGCGAAGATCCCGTTGCGGATGAGCTCGCTGATCACCGCCGCGGTGCTGATGCCGAGCGCCTCCGCCAGGTCCTGGACCACGATCGAGGTGCCGATCTCCACCGGCCCGCTGGGGCGTGGCAGAGTCGGGGTTTCGACGCTGGCGCTCGCCGACTCGCGCCGGCGCGGCGGCCGTGGGCCGCGGCGCTGCTGGGTGTACCTACGAGGAGGCATGGGCTCCGCCGCTCAATCCGAGGGCGCGGGCAATGGCCTGGTCCCGTCCCGCGCTCGCCTGGCAGGCGGGATCGGCGCAGACGTACGTTCCGCGCCCTGACATGCGGCCCGACGGGTCGGTCACCGCCTGTCCGTCGGCGGTGCGCACGACGCGCTGCATCTCACGCTTGGTCCGCACCTGGCGGCACACGGCGCACGTCCGCTGCGGCTGATGGTCAGGCCGTCGCTTTGGCATCTTCGTGGCCTTCCGTGGCCTCCGCGCCCTCCGCGCCCTCCGCGCCTTCGGTGCCGTCCGCAGATGACGGAGCGACGCGCGCTCCGCCTGCGCCGGCCGCCGCCACGCCCGCGTCGGAGCGGATGTCGATCCGCCAGCCCGTCAGCTTGGCTGCCAGCCGGGCATTCTGGCCTTCGCGGCCAATGGCCAGCGACAGCTGGCGCTCGGGGACGATGACGTTGGCGATCCGGTGCTCCTCGTCGATCCGCACCTCGATAACCTCGGCCGGAGACAGCGCCTCGGCCACGAACTGCGACGGATCCTCATTCCAAAGCACGACGTCGACTTTCTCGCCGTTCAGCTCGGCCACGATGGCCTGGATCCGGGTCCCGCGCTGCCCCACCGCCGCGCCTTTGGCGTCCACGCCCGGCTGGCGGCTTTCGACCGCGACCTTGGATCGGCTCCCGGCCTCGCGCGCGATGCCGCGGATCACTACTGATCCGTTGTAGATCTCGGGGATCTCCATCTCCATCAGTCGGCGCAGGAACCCTCGGTGCGTGCGGCTGGCGACCAGCACCGGGCCTCGCGTCGTGCGGCGCACCTCGAGAACGAACACCTTGAGGTGCTGTCCGATCCGGTAATGCTCGCCCGGGAGCTGCTCGCTGACGGAGAGCACGGCCTCCACCCCTCGGCCCATGTCGAGGACGACGGCCGATTCAGTGGTGCGCGTCACCACCCCGGTCAGGATCTCGCCCTCGCGGCTCACGTACTGGTGGTAGACCACGTCTCGCTCCGCCTCGCGCAGGCGCTGGCGATACACCTGGCCCGCGGTCTGGGCCGCGATCCGGCCCAGCTGGGCCTGGGTCACGTTCTCGGGGATCCGAACGCGCCCGCCCACGCCGACTCCGGGCTCGATCTCGATCGCCTCGGACACGGTCTTCTGAAGCTCGGGATCGGTCACCTCGGTGTCGCCGGCGACCACCTCGTACTCGCGGTAGACGCTGATCTCTCCGGTCTCAGGGTCGATCTTGACCACCACGTTCTCGGGTGCTTCCGCGTTGCGCCGATAGGCAGATTCGATCGCCTGTTCAAGCGTCTGGAGCAGGATGTCCTGGGGGACGCCCTTCTCGGCATTGAGTTGCAGCAGGGCGCCGATGAAGTCGCGGTTCACGCTGGCACCTCCCTGCCGGGCGAAAAACAGGACGTGGGCTCGCAGACCGACCCACGTCCTAAATAAACAGCTGTATCGGTTTGGTCCGCACCGGTCGCAAGACCGTCAGCGAGTATACCAGCGCCCTCGTGGGACGCCAATTCCGCAGGCCTCTAGCGGAAGATCAGGTACAGGACGATTCCCACGACCAACGTCAGCCCGATCGCGCCAACGACCAGGCGGCCTGCCCACCGGGAACGTTCGAGCATCGCCAACTCCCAATCGCGTAAAGGCGTGACTAGCCGGCCGGTAAGTGGCCTGGCCTAGGTTTGCCGGCGCGACCCGGCCGGGCGTTGTTGTACATCGCAACTCGAGGGGAGTCCATCCTGTGAACCGAGTCATCTCGTCCACGCGCCAACTCCGGCGGGCGCTGCCGCTCGTCATCGCGAGCGCGGCCATCCTGATCGTCATCCTCCCCATCCTGGCACTTACCGTGGCCGGTGGCCTCGGGGGAAGCATCGAGAGTGTGATCCGATGAAGCGCCTCATCCGGCTCCTGCTGCTGGCGTCACTGGCGTCATCCATCGTCATCGTGGGGCCCACCTACGCGGCCGAGGCCACGCAGGGCGCAGCGCGCCGTAGCAGCATGGACCGCGCAGCCTGCCGCGACCTGATCGACAGCGTCTTGAGGTCAGATACGCGAGACGACATCAAGCAGGCTGTCCGCAAAGCTCGGGACAGTGACTGCTGGACTGAGCTATCCAGCAGCTGGTCGCAGGTGAGCGCCGCTGGTGTCCGGGCGGTTGCCGCGGCGATCACCTGCGGGACATTTCAGGGCAACTTCGGTGTTGGCATCGCCGGCATCCAGGTGGCCACCAGCCGGACACGGATCGGGGTCTGTTCGGACGGTTACCGATTCACGAGCATCCCGGAGCCGCCCTACTGCTACGTGACGTCCATTCCCGCCTATTTCGGCGGCGCTCAGCCGCCAGACGGGTGGTGCGGCCAGTGGTATCACAACAGCGCCAGGACGGTCATGACCACCGGCAACAACTTCTGGATCTCGACGTACGCGCTTTGGTGGTGGAAGCGCTTCGGCTGGATGCGCTTCGATCTCAAGGCGGGTCCGCTGTCGGCCTATTACCTTCGTGGGTTCTGCTGCCAATAGCCCGATGCCGCAACCACGTAGCCGCCGTTGTGAACGGTTGTTCGAGAAGAGGCCCCCTGGCCATCCGCCGGGGGCCTCTCTTTCGTGCTCAGATCAGCTCCGTGGCAGGCGGGAGAAGTCCTGGATCTAGATTCGGACCAGCCGCGCTCCGGATGCGGGGTTGAGCGTGCACGGCGTCCACCAGCGTTCTTCTGTACTGCCTGAATCCGAGCGTTCGGTGGTAGCGGGTGGCACGCGCAGACCTCCGTGACGATACCCGCTCCGTCAGCGAGGACGATCGTCCCGCGCCAGGACCTGCTTGCGCATCCGAATCGCGTTGGGGGTCACCTCGACCAGCTCGTCCGCGGCGATGAACTCGATAGCCGACTCCAGGGTCATCGGCCGTGGAGGCGTCAGCCGCAGCGAGTCCTCGGGGCCGTGGGAACGGACATTGGAGAGCTTCTTCTCCTTGGTGGCGTTGACGTCCATGTCGCCGCTCCGGGCGTTCTCGCCCACGATCATCCCTTCATAGACCTCCTCCCCCGCGCCGATGAGGAGCTCCGAGCGCTCCTGGAGGTTGAACAGCGCGTAGGCGGTCGACGAGCCGGATCGGTCGGCCACCAGCACGCCGTTGGTGCGGCGGGTCACCTCTCCGGCCCACGGTCCGTAGCCCTCCCCAATCTGGTGCAGGAGCGCGGTTCCCCGCGTCTCGGTCAGCAGCTGTCCGCGATACCCGATCAGGCCGCGGGTCGGGATGATGTACTCGAGGCGGACGCGGGCGTCCGCGTCGGTGGTCATCTGCTCCAGGCGGGCCTGGCGGGCAGCCAGCGCGGTCTGCACCGCACCGATGTAGTCGGGCGGGATGTCGACGGTGATGCGCTCGTAAGGCTCCTCGGTCTCCCCCTCGACCGTGCGGAGGATGACTTCCGGGCGGCTCACGGTCAGCTCGTAGCCCTCGCGCCGCATCTGCTCGATCAGGACTGCCAGCTGCAGCTCACCGCGGCCTCGGACCTCGAACACGTCCTCGGTGGCGGTCGGCGCGAATTCAATCGATACGTTGCCCAGCACCTCCTTCTCGAGGCGGGAACGGATGTGTCGCGTGGTCAGCAGCTTGCCGTCACGGCCTGCGAGCGGCGAGGTATTTACCCCGAAGGTCACGCGCAGCGTCGGGGCGTCCACGTCAAGCCGCGGGAGGGGCCGCGGGTCGGCCGGATCGGTCAGGGTGTCGCCGATGGTGACCTCTGGCAGACCCGCCACCGACACGATGTCGCCCGGTCCGGCGTGGGCGATGTCTACCTGGTCGATCCCGTGTGCCGTCTGGAGGGCGGTCACCGAGCCGGTGAGGATGACGGTCCGGCCGGGCTCGACCGCGCCGGTGGTATCGGCGGCTTCTTCGCGGACGACGGTGATCCGCTGGCCGGTTCGAATCGTCCCGTTGCGGATGCGGCCGACAGCCATCCGTCCGAGGTAGTCATTGGCCGATAGGTTGGTCACGAGCAGCTGGAGCGGATGCCCATCGGTGTAGATCGGTGGTGGGGTGACCTCGGTCAGCACGTCAAGGAGCGGCCGCAGGTCCGTCCCGGGTTGGGATAGATCACGCGTGGCCGTGCCAGCCTTGGCGTTGGTGTACACCACGGGGAACTCGATCTGGTGCTCATCGGCCCCCAGGTCGATGAATAGCTCGTACACGTCGTCGAGCACCTGCGTTGGCCGTGCATCGGCGCGGTCGATCTTGTTGAGGTCCACGATGACCGGAAGGTGGCGCTCCATCGCCTTGCGCAGCACGTAGCGGGTCTGGGGCAGCGGCCCCTCCGAGGCGTCGACGAGGAGCAGGACCGCGTCCACCATCAGGAGGGAACGCTCGACCTCGCCGCCAAAATCGGCATGGCCGGGGGTGTCCACGATGTTCAGGCGGACACCCTGGTAGTCGACGGTCGTCTGCTTGGCCATGATCGTGATCCCGCGCTCACGCTCGAGATCCATCGAATCCATGACCCGGTCGACCAGCGCCTGGTTGGCCCGGAACGTCCCCGTCTGACGCAGCATGGCATCGACCAGCGTCGTCTTGCCGTGGTCGACGTGGGCGATGATCGCGATATTGCGCAGGTCGCTGCGCACCGAGGTGGCCGGGAGCTCAGTGGTCAGGGGCACGCTCGAAGCCTACCCGGTCCCCGATTGATCCGATGAGCGACCTCCCGACCAGGCCCTGCGGCCCTAGGAGCGGCTCCCGACGCCCATCCTGCTACCTAGGCTCTTTTCGTGCTCGGGTCAGCTCCCCGGAAGTCGGGAGATGTCCTGGATCGAGATCAGGATGACGAGGGCGATGAGCACCACGAATCCGGTGAAATAGATCAGGGCCTCCCGTTCGGCGGACAGCCGGCGGCGGCGGACGGCCTCGATCAGGACGATCATCACCCGCCCGCCATCCAGGGGCGGGAATGGCAATACGTTCAGGACGGCCAGGTTGACCGACAGCAGGCCGATGAAGAACAGCTGGCTGACCAACGGGGCGTCCAGAAGCCGCCCGGTCTGCTGGGCGATGCCGATCGGGCCTGCCACGTCGCCCGTCGACGGGGCGAGGCCGAGCATGCCGGCGATGGCACGCGCCAATCCACCCGGTATCTCGGCCGCCACGCGGCCCGCCGTGATCGTGCCCTGGGTGAGGGCATCGATCGGCCCATCGGCGGCTGGTGCGCCCATCCGGACTTCATCGGCCTCCCAGGCGAACCCGACCGCGCCCACTCCGGCACGTTGCTCCTCCTCGGTCAGCACGCGCGGTGTGACCTCGACCTCGATCAGCTCAGTGCCGCGCGCGATTTCGAGGGTGACCGGCTCCCCCGCCCGGCTGCGGACGTACGTGGTGAGGTCGGTGGAGAGCTCGAACGTTCGCCCGTCCGCGCGGGTGATGACGTCGCCTTCCTCCAGCACCCCATCTCCGGGGCTGCCCTCCTGGACGCTGACCACGGTCAGCGGTCCGTGGTATTCGGGGGTCGGCTGGCTGAATGCCAGCGCGAACAGCAACGCTCCGGCCACGAAGTTCATCAGGACCCCGGCCAGGAGGACCGCCAGCCGGGTCGGGATCCGTTTCCGGCTCAGCGCGCCCTCCATGACCTTCTCGATGGCCGCCTCGGACAGGCCGCGCTGCCGAAGCCGCTCAACCTCGATCTCGCCGTCCTCGCCGAGTAGACGAACGAAGCCGCCGAGTGGTATCCAGTTCACCGAGTAGCGGGTGCCGCGGAACACGACCGAGGCGATGCGAGGCGGAAACCCGACGCCGAACTCCTGGACCGCCACGCCGGCCCACTTGGCGACCGCGAAGTGGCCGACCTCGTGGACGAGGACCAGGACCACGATCAACGCCAGGAAGGCGACCAGTGTGGGAAGGACGTCCACCTATTGACCCGCCCCCAGGCCCAGCTCGCCACTCAACGTGCCGCGAACCTCGGCGTCCAGATCGACGATCTCCGCCATCGAGGGCTCGCCCGCGCTCCCCCACCGGTCGACCGCTCGCTCGAGCGTGGTTGCGATGGCCGGGAACGGGAGGGCGCCCGCCAGAAATGCCGCTACAGCCACCTCATCAGCCGCGTTCAGCACCGATCCGCGATTGCCTCCGGCTTCGGCCGCGGCCCGCACCGCGGCGTAGGCCGGGTAGCGGGACGGCTCCAGCGGCGCGAACACGAGAGGCTCCCACGCCTCGGGCGGTGCGCTGCGGGCCGGGCTCGGATGCCGATCCGGATACGACAGTGCGAACTGGATGGGCAGGCGCATGTCGGGCAGGCCGAGCTGGGCCTTGTAGGACCCGTCGACGAACTCCACCAGGGAGTGCACGACGCTGCCGGGATGGAGCACGGCGGCGATTCTAGGGTACGGCAGGTCATACAGCCATCGGGCCTCGATGGCCTCGAAGGCCTTGTTGACCAGGGTGGCGGAGTCGATCGTGATCTTGGGCCCCATCTGCCAGGTCGGATGTGCCAGCGCCTCGGCGGGCGTGACGCTCGCAAGCTCGTCCGCCGGGCGGTCCCGAAACGGTCCGCCACTGGCGGTGAGGATGAGACGCGCCACGTCCGCGAGGCGTTCCCCGCGCAGGCACTGCCAGATGGCCGAGTGCTCGCTGTCAATCGGTCGCAACCATTCGAGCGGATCCTCCCGATCGGCGAGCAGCGGGCGAACCAGGTGACCACCAGTCACCAGTGTCTCCTTGTTCGCCAGCGCAACCCGGCGCCCGGCTTTCAGGGCTGCCAGCACGGCAGGAAGGGCGGTCATGCCGGTGGTGGCCACGACCACGATGTCCACGCCGTCGGCGGCCGCGAGCTGTTCGAGCCCACCATCCGCCCAGCGTTCTGCGGCCAGCTCCGTGGGACGGCCATCGGCCGACCAGACCAGCGCCTGCGGCCACTCCCGTATCTGGGCGTCAAACGCGGCATCAGCGTGGCCGGCCGCCACGGCGCGCAGCTCGTACCGATCCGGTGCCGCCCGGACCACCTCGATCGTCTGGCGCCCGATCGACCCGGTCGAACCGAGCAGGGCGATGCCGGTCACGGCGCGATCCACATGCCTCCGAGCACCACGGCGAAAGCGAACAGAGTCGGCGCCGCAAACAGGAGCGAGTCCACCCGGTCGAGCATCCCGCCATGCCCCGGGAAGAGATGGCCGGAGTCCTTCCGGTCCGCGGCCCGCTTGAGGAGCGATTTGGCGAGGTCCCCGCCTTGGGCAATCGCGGCGGTGACGGCTCCAGTGAGCAGCCCGATGAGCACCGGCAGTCCGACCAGGAGCCACCCCAGGGCGGCCGTCACAAGTGCCGCCACCACGACGCCACCTGCATAGCCCTCGACCGTCTTGCCCGGGCTGACGAGCGGATGGAGCTTCCGCCGGCCGATAGCGCGGCCGACGAAGTAGGCCCCCGTATCGCAGCTCCACACGAGGCCGAACAGAACGAAGAGCCACCCGGTCCCCGCTTCCCAGCCGAGCGCCCCGAGGGCGCTGTCGGGCGTCCCATCCACCGGCGCCAGGTGCCCGACGACGGCCAGCATCGGTCCGAGGAGGCCGAGCCAGGCCACGGCGAACACCGAGACCATCCACGCCTGGAGGCCGATCCGCGGGTCCGGATTGCGCAATGCCGCGCCGGCGAGACCGATGACGGCGAAGACGAGGACCGCGAGAGTCAGACCGAAGGGCAGAACCTGCACGGACGCGCCCAGGAACAGCGAGGTCGCATCTGCCTGAAAACCGATGAGCGCGGACCCGGCGACTAGCAGACCCGCGGCGTAGGTGGCGGCGCGGGGCACCGCCCAGCCGGCCGCGTTCAGCAGGTCGACGGCCTCGCCGAGGGCCAGTGCCACGACCAGGAGAACGCCGAGGCTGAGCCACGGTTCGCGGAACCAGGCGATGGCCAGGACGATCGGGCCCAGGACGATGGCGGTCAGGACGCGGGTCCGAAGCATGCCGTCAGCCCCCGAACCGCCGATGACGCCCCGCGTACTCCTCCAACGCGGCGTCCAGGTCGGCCGGGGTGAAGTCGGGCCACAGACGATCCGACACCACCAGCTCGGCGTACGCGCCTTGCCACAGCAGGAAGTTGCTCGTCCGGTGCTCTCCCCCGGTTCGGATGATGAGGTCCGGGTCCGGCTGTCCGGCGGTGTACAGCTGCGCGGCCAGCGCCGGCTCATCGATCTCGATGGCGGGCACACCGGCTGCGACGAGCGCCCGGACGGCATCGATGATCTCCGACCGGCCCGAGTAGTTGAACGCGATGTTCAACCGCATTCGGGCGCCGCCCCGGGTGCGTTCCTCCGCGTCGCGGATGGAGCGCTGCACATCCGAAGGTGCCTCGTGCAGCCGGCCGATGACCTGGACCGATACCCCCTCCTCGATGAGCTCATCGGTGTGCTGTCGCACCGCGCTATCAACCAGGGAGAACAGTCCGTTGACCTCCGCCTCGGTGCGGGTCCAGTTCTCGCGGCTGAACACGTACAAGCTCAGGACCTCGATCCCGCGATCGGGAGCGTGCTTGACGACCGGTCGAATCGCTTCCACGCCCTGGACATGACCGGCGATGCCGGGCATGCCACGCGCCGCCGCCCAGCGGCGGTTGCCGTCCATGATGATCGCGACGTGACGCGGGCCCTCGGATTCCGACAGGCGGTCAGACCTCCATGATCTCCGTTTCTTTGCGTTCGCCGCGGGCCTCCGCCATCTCGACGAAACCGTCGGTGAGCCGCTGGAGACTCTCGAGCTCGCGGCGCTCCTCGTCCTCGCCCAGGCTTCCCTCCCGGAGGGCCTGCTTCAGCTCGTCCGCTGCCTCGCGGCGAAAGTTCCGGATCTCGACCCGGGCCTCTTCCAGACGGCGACGAACCTGTCGCACCAGCTCGTGGCGCCGCTCTTCGGACAGCGGTGGCACATGCAGCCGCACGACGGTCCCATCGACGTTCGGCACCAGGCCGATATCGCTGCGCGTGATGGCCTTCTCGATGGCGGGCAACGCCCCCCGGTCCCAGGGTTGGATGACGATGAGATGAGCGTCGGGCGTCGAGATGCCGGCCAGCTGGTTGAGCGGCGTCGACGTTCCGTAGTAATCGACCGCGATGCGCTCGACCAGGGCCGTCGAGGCCCGGCCGGTCCGGATGCCGGCAAAGTCGCGCTCCATGGCCTCCACCGCGCGCTGCATCTTGGGCTCGATCGTGCGCAACGCCTCGTGGCTCACGCCGGCACCTCCTCGCTGATCAGGGTCCCGATCGCCTCGCCGCGCAGGGCGCGCAGGATGTTGCCGTCCACGGTCATGTTGAACACGACGATCGGCATCCGATTGTCCATGGCCAGGCTGACCGCGGTGGCGTCTAGGGCCTGGAGTCGATGGGCCAACACCTCGGTGTAGCCGATCTGCGTGTAGCGCCGAGCGTCTGGCTCGCGCTCCGGATCGGCGTCATAGACGCCATCCACGCGGGTGGCCTTCAGAATGACCTGTGCCCCGATCTCCACCGCGCGAAGGGTCGCCGCCGTATCGGTCGTGAAATATGGGTTGCCGGTACCGGCGACCAGGATCACGACCCGGCGCTTCTCCAGGTGCCGGATCGCCCGCCGCCGGATATACGGCTCGCAGATCTCGTTCATGGCGATGGCGCTCATGACCCGGGTTGGCGCCCCGGCCTGCTCCAGTGCGTCCTGCAGGGCCAGCCCGTTCATCACGGTCGCCAGCATGCCCATGTAGTCGGCGGTCGACCGATCCATGCCCGCCGAAGCCGCCGCCAGGCCGCGGAAGATGTTGCCGCCGCCGACCACGATCGCGACCTGGATCCCGTCGGTGTGGGCCTCAGCGGCCTCCCCCGCGATCCGGCGCGCGACCTCGGGGTCGATCCCGTACCGGCGCTCCCCCATGAGCGCTTCACCCGACAGTTTGAGCAGGGCCCGTCGGGGCCCGTCCGCGCCAGCCGCCGGCTGCGGGCTCATGCCCCGGGCCGGAGGGGTTCCTGGTCGGGGACCGGCGCGGTCTCCCCCACCGCCATCCGGGCGAAGCGAGCGACGCGGATGTTCTCCCCCAGCAGGGCGATCTTGTCGGTGATGAGGTCGCCGATCCGCCGGTCCGTATCGCGGTACGGCAGCTCGAGCAGACAGACCGATTCGAACCACTTGTCGAGCTTGCCCTGGACGATGGCCTCCGCCCGATCGGCGGGACCTCCGCCAGCGGCGGCCTCCACCGTCAAGCGTTGCCGCTGGGCCTCCACGATCTCGACCGGCACATCGTCCCGCGCGACCCACTGCGGGGCCAAGCCGGCAACCTGCATGGCCAGCTCGCGGGCCAGCTGCTGGAAATCGTCGGTGCGGGCCACGAAGTCCGTCTCGCAGTTCAGCTCGAGCAGGACGCCCAGGCGCGATCCGTGATGGATGTAGCTGGCGATCACGCCTTCGCGGGCCACCCGATCCGCCTTCTCGCGGGCTGTGGCCAACCCCTTCTGCCGAAGGAAGGTCACCGCCGCGTCGAAATCGCCGCCCGACGCCTCGAGCGCTCGCTTGCAGTCCATCACCCCGGCGCCGGTCTGCTCACGCAGCGCCTTGATGTCGGCCGGGCTCACGAGAGGTTTGGTGTCCATGGTCACGCCGGTTCCTCGACCACGTCCTCGACCGGCTCGCCATCCAGGCTGTCATCGAACTCGATGCTGGCCGCCCGACGGGCCCGTGCGCGCCGCTCGGTCTCTTCGTCCTCCTCGGGCTCAGGCTCGAAGACCAGGGCCTCGCCCGAGGCCAGCGCGGCGCTGTAATCTGCGTCTGGGCCTAGCGCGGCCTCATCAACCGGCGGCAACGCCTCGACCTGTTCCATCTCTTCATCGATTCGGGCCTGGCGCTCGGCCTGTCCGGCCAGGGAGGCATCCGCGACCAGGGTGCACATCAGACGCACCGATCGAATGGCGTCGTCGTTGCCGGGGATCACCCAGTCGATGAGGTCTGGGTCGCAGTTGGTGTCGGTGATGGCGACCACCGGGATCTCGAGGCGGCGCGCCTCGCGGACCGCGATCGCCTCCCGATGGGGGTCCACTACGAACACGGCGCCCGGCAGCCGGCGCATGCGGCGGATGCCGCCCATGGCCTTGTTCAGGCGCTCGATCTCCTCGGTGAGCTTGCCGGCTTCCTTTTTGGTGAGCCGTTCGAACTCGCCCGCTTCGCGACGGGCCTCCAGTGCCTCGAGGCGCTGGATGCGGCGCTTGATGGTCATGAAGTTGGTCAGCAGACCGCCCAGCCAGCGCGTGTCGACGTAGTGCTGCCCTGCGCGGGTGGACTCTTCACGCACCGCTTCCTGGGCCTGCTTCTTGGTGCCCACGAACAGGACCGACTCGCTGCGCCGGGTCGTGTCACGCACGAACTCGAGCGCGGCGTCGAGCCGCGATACGGTCTGGGCGAGGTCGATGATGTGGATCCCGTTGCGCTCGGCAAAGATGAATTCGCGCATCTTGGGATTCCAGCGGCGGGTCTGGTGTCCGAAGTGGACGCCCGCCTCGAGCAGCTGCTTCATGCTGGCGGCAGCCATGGATTCCTCCGGTTGTCGTCCTCGGCCCCCGTCAGCTTCGCATCGGTCGACCCGCTCGAGAGTGGGCACCGTGGACCTGCGAATCGGGAGGCCTGTGAGATGGATCGTCCGGCTCGGTGCACCCGGGCCGGATCTGGCGCGAGTATATCAGTCGCGGATTGCACGCCCCTCGCCGTGCCTTGAGCGGCCGACGAGGCCCGCGCAACGGTACCGAAGTACCCCGCACCCCACCACAACGGCCATTGAACGCCTCCAGTCGAGCGTCGAGCATCCGTTCGCTGACGCCCCTGGAGGAATGGATGCTTCGATTCGCCCGTACCCGACCTTCCGTCGCCCGCAGCGTGCTGGCGGTGGTCCTGCTGACGTCGGTAGCGACCCCCGCGGCCGCAGGGGACGACCTCATCGTCCAGCGCGGTGACACGTTGTGGGACATCGCGCTGGAGCACGGGACGACGGTCGACGCCCTGGTGGCACTGAACGGGATCTCAGATCCGTCGCTCATCCGGATCGGGCAGCGCATCGTGCTGCATCCTCCGTCGGCCCCTTCATCGCCGCTTCCGGCCGCCCCCGCGCCCCCCGCGCCCATCATCCACGTCGTCCAGCCGGGCGAAACGCTGTGGGGCATCGCGGTCCAATACGGAACCACGGTGGCTGCCCTGGTCGAGGCGAATCAGATCTCCAACCCATCGCTCATCCGGATCGGCCACACGCTGGCCGTTCCGCAGCTGTCGCCTCCGCCGCCACCGCCGGCTGCTGAGCCGGCACCCCCGGCCCCCGCCCCCACGCGGGAGCACGTCGTGCAGGCAAGCGAGACGCTGTGGGCCATCTCACGCCTGTACGGCACCACGGTCGAGGCGCTGGTGGATGCGAACCTGCTGGCCAACCCGTCCTTCATTCGCACCGGTCAGCGCCTCGTGATCCCCGGCGCATCTTCACCCGCGTCCGCTCCGGCTGCCGTCACGAACTCGAGCATGCCGCCCGATATGGCCGCCAAGGTCGCGCAACGGATCGAGGCGCGCGGGATCCTCCTCGAGGCAGCGAGTGAGTTCGGCGTGCCGGGCCCCTTCGTCCTGGCCGTGGCCTGGCACGAGTCCGGCTGGCAGACGAGTGTGGTCTCGGGCGCGGGCGCGTTGGGGCTCATGCAGCTCATGCCCGACACGGCTGACTGGGTGGCGGACTCCCTGCTGGACGAGGTGCCCGCCATCGACGATCCGCGTTGGAACGCGCGCGCCGGCGTCCGTCTCCTTGCCTTCTATATGGACCGATACCAGGGCGACAGGGCGAAGACCCTGGCCGCATATTTTCAGGGCATGGCCTCGGTCGACCAGATCGGCGTCCTGCTGTCCACAGTTCCGTACAGTGACAGCATCCTGACCTTGGAACAGATTTTCAGCCGCTGAGGGCGGTCACCAGGCGTCGACAGCTGGCACGCGGGTCAGCCGCCACGTTCGGGGGCGCGGCCCGGGGACGACGGCCACCAGGTCGACGCGCAGACCGTCATGCGGGATGGCCTCGCCGCGCGCAAACGCCACCAGGGCGGCACTCACCCGTCGGAGATGCCGAGGACGCATCGACGCGACGGCGTCGCCGGCTCGACCGGTGCTCCGGAGCCTGACCTCGACCGCGACCAGGCACCGATCCGGGTCGAGGGCGACGAGGTCGATCTCGCCCTCCGAGGAGCGATGGCGGGCCGCCAGGATCCTCCACTCCTGAGCCGTCAGCCAGTCGGCAACGGCTCGCTCCGCGGCACGCCCCAGCTCATGACGAGGATCGGGCATGGCTCAGTCGTCGCTGGGTTCGAACGCGGCCTCGTCAACCAAGGGGTAGTCCGCGAACTCCAGGTCCAGCGGCAGCTGGACGCCGGCCAGCAGCATTCGGATGGGCGCGAACGAACGACGGTGCCACGCGCAGGGCCCTTCGCGGATGAGGGCCGCGTAATGCCGGCGCGTCCCGTAGCCCTTGTGTCGAGCGAAGCCGTAGCCCGGGAAGTGGGCGTCCATCTCGTCGCAGATGCGGTCACGCGTGACCTTGGCCACGATGGACGCGGCGGCAATGGAGGCCGAGATCGCGTCTCCATCGATGATCGCGCGCTGCGGGTACGCCGCCTCCCGAAGGGTCAGGGCATCGATGAGCAGGTGATCCGGTGGTCGGGGGAGATGGGCCAGCGCCTCCCGCATGGCCAGCCGCGTGGCCTCCAGGATGTTGATCCGGTCAATGACCTCGACCTCCACGCAGCCGACGCCAATCGCATCCGCCCGGGCCACGATCTCTTCGTACAGCGACTCACGGCGTGAGCGGGCGAGGACTTTGCTGTCCCGCAGGCCCCGGATCCGGGGACGCGCCGGCAGCATGACGGCCGCCGCCACAACCGGCCCGGCCAGCGAGCCCCGTCCGACCTCGTCCAGGCCGGCGATGCTCCGAAAGCCCGCGCGTCGCAGCTCGTATTCGTGGCCCAGGTGGGCGTCGCGGGGTCGGTGGACGGGGCGCCGGCGAGCGGTGAGGGCCGAGGCCCTGGCGCTCATCAGGTCAGCGCGTGGGGCGGCGCTCGCGGAGGGTGGCAGCCTTGCCGATCCGGCCGCGGAGGAAATAGAGCTGGGCGCGACGCGCGATACCGTGGCGGACGACCTCGATCTTGTCGACGCGAGGAGCGTGGACCGGGAACGTGCGCTCCACACCCACGCCACTGCTGATGCGACGCACGGTGATGGTCTGATTCAGGCCGCCGCCGCGCATGCGCATGACGGTTCCTTCGAAGACCTGGATCCGCTCGCGGGTACCCTCGACGACCTTGACCGATACGCGCACGGTGTCACCGGGCGCAATCTGCGGCACGTCGCGGAGCTGCTCACGTTCCAGCTCCTGGATGGGGTCCATGCTCGCGATCCTCGCTTACGGCCGGCTTACCGCCGGATTGACAGCCGGCGCTGACGCGACAACGCGACCGCCGGAGCGGCCGCGAACGAAGGGGAGTATAGCAGCCGCCGATCGGCGCCAACAACGCGGGCCTCGGTCACTCGGCCGCCGGGTCGCTGGATCGAAGGCGCTCGATCTCCTGTCGATCCGCATCGGTCAGGGGCGCCTGGTCGAGCAGGTCGGGACGGCGTTCGAAGGTGCGGCGCAGGGCCTCCTGGCGGCGCCAGGCATCGACTTGGCCATGGTGACCGGACAGGAGGATGGACGGCACGGGCATGCCCTCGAACTCCTCGGGGCGGGTGTACTGCGGATGCTCCAGCAGGCCGCCTGCGAACGAGTCGCCGGCAGAGGACGCGGGGTCGATGACTCCCGGCACGAGCCGGCTTACGGCGTCGATGACGACCATGGCTGGCAGCTCCCCGCCGGTCAACACGTAGTCGCCGATGCTCACTTCGCGGTCCACCGATGCCCGGACCCGCTCGTCGACCCCTTCATATCGGCCGCAGACGAGCGCCAGCCGGGACTCGCGTGCGAGCTCACGAGCCAGCCCATCGGTCAGACGTTCGCCGGCGGGGTCGAGGAGGATGACCAGGACGCCCGCCGCGCGGAACGGTCCGATGGCCGCCGCAAGCGGCTCCGGCCGCAAGATCATTCCCGCTCCCCCGCCATACGGCGTGTCGTCAACGGTTCGGTGCCGACCGAGCCCGTGCTCGCGCAGGTCGTGCAGCTCCACCGCCACCACTCCCCGCTCGATGGCGCGCCCCAGGACACCGCTGGCCAGGACCGGGCGGAACAGCTCCGGAAACAAGGTGATCACGTCGATCTGCAGGCTGGGCGCTGGAGCCATGGATCAGACCTCCTCCAGCCAGGCGGACGGGTCGCGGATGGTCATGCGTCCGCGGTCCAGGTCGATGTCCAGCACGAGTGATCGGAGCGCGGGGACCAGCAGCTCGGCGTCCGGCCCGATCACCCGGTACACCTCGTTGGCTCCTGCGCGGAAGACCTCCTCCAACCGGCCGAGGACATGTCCCTGGGGGTCCACCACCTCCAGGCCCTCGAGCTCATGCCACCAGAACGTTCCGGTCGGCAGTGCGGAAGGCGGTTCGGTCGCCGTGAGATGTCGGCCAATGAGGGCGGTCGCCGTTGCGTGGTCGGAGATTCCCTCGAGGCGCAGGACAGGACCGAGGCGCGAGGTTCCGACCTGCGTGATCCGCCGGGGAGCCTTCTCACCCTCGACCACGACGGCAGCGCCCACGATCAGTCGGTCCGGCACGTCCGTCAGCGCCATGACCCGCAGATCTCCCTCCAGGCCGCGGACGCCCATCACGCGGGCGACCGCCAACGGCTCACTCGTGGGCGACGATGTCGAGCTCGACATGGCGGCCGTCCCGAGCGCCCATGACGCGCAGTAGGCTCCTGATCGCGTTGGCGATCCGGCCATCGCGGCCGATGACCCGACCCATGTCCCGCTCGTCCACGACCAGCGTCAGGGTGACTTCGCCCTCGCCCTCCTCGACGTCCACCTCGACCGCGTCGGGATGATCGACCAGTGAGCGTGCGATGTACTCCAGGAATGCTTTCATGCCTCGGCCTGCTCAGTCTCTTCCGCGGGTTCTGCTGCTGGTTGCGCAGTCTCTGCCTCGGCCTCCGCGGTCTCAGCGGCGGCCTGTGCCTCAGGCTCCGCCGCAGGTTCCTCCGCGGCCTGCTCAGTCTCTGTCGCGGCCTCTGCCGTGCTCTCTGCCGTGGGCTCCGGGGTGGTTTCTGTGGTGACTTCAGCCGCCTCGGGGGGCGCGGTTTCTGCCGCGGTCTCTTCCGCCTCAGCGGCGGGCTCAGCTAAGGCCTCAGCGGCGGGCTGCTTCGCTCGTGATGCCCGTCGCGGCTTCGCGGTCGCACGTTCGGCAGCGGCAGGAGCGGGCTTCCGCTTCAGCACGGCCCCGGCCACCGCGATCTTCATCAGCCGCTGCACGGCGGCCGAGGGCAGCGCACCCCGGGCCATCCAATTCGCGATCCGCTCGTCGTCCAGCTTGACCGTGACGGGATCGGTGAGCGGGTCGTAGAAGCCCAGGATCTCAAGCGCGCGCCCGTCACGCGAACGCCGACTGTCGATGGCGATGACGCGGTAGGCGGGCCGCTTGGTGGCCCCCACGCGCGTCAGCCGGATGTGAACGGCCACGTAGTGGTTCCTTCTGTCTCTGAGGACGTTGCGTGACGCTGCGGCGGGATGCCATGAGGGGCTGACGAAGAGCCGAGCGCCGGGACAGGATAGCGCGTCCAGCCCGAACGGGCGATCAGCGACCGGGCAGCCGCGGCGCTTGTCCCGGTCGCGACCCGGCACTTCCGAGCTGGCGAACGAGCTTCTGCATCTCCTCGAACTGCCGCAGGAGCCGATTCACCTGGCCCACGCTGGTTCCGCTCCCGGCCGCGATGCGGCGCCGACGGCCGGCCTTGATGAGGTGCGGCTCGCGGCGCTCGGTTGGCGTCATGGAGTCGATGATGGCCTCAATACGCCGCAGCTCCCCATCGTCCACGGCGGCCTGGGCCGCGCCGGCAAGTCCCGCCGCGCCGGGGACCATCTGGAGCAGCTGACCGATGGGTCCCATCCGCTTCACCTGCTGAAGCTGGCTCCGAAAGTCCTCCAGGGTGAACCGCGACTCAAGGATGCGTTGGGCCGTTCGCTCGGCCTCCTCGCGGTCGACCCCTTCCTGGGCCCGCTCGACAAGAGTGACGATGTCCCCCATGCCCAGGATGCGCTGCGCCAGGCGATCCGGGTGGAAGGCTTCGAGCGCATCCATGCCCTCCCCGGCCCCGACGTAGGCGATGGGCACCCCGGTCACGCTCCGGATGCTGAGGGCTGCACCGCCCCGAGCGTCCCCATCCATCTTGGTCAGGATCAGGCCGGTGAGGGGCAGGCTGGCGTGAAAGGTCTCGGCCACGCGCACTGCCTCCTGCCCCGTCATGGCATCCACCACCAGCAGCGACTCGGTCGGCTGGAGGGCGCTGGCGAGGCCTTCGAGCTCGGCCATCATCGGCTGGTCTACGTGCTGGCGCCCCGCGGTGTCCACGATGACCACGTCCGCTCCGGCGCCACGGGCGGCGACCAGGCCCGCCTCGGCAATCGCCGCTGGAGGTGTGCCGGTCGGGCCGGTCACGACCTCGACGCCCACCTGCTCCCCCAGCCGGACGAGCTGTTCCACAGCGGCTGGCCGGTAGACGTCGGCCGCGACCAGCAGTGGCCGATGGCCGTCGCGTCGCAGGCGGACCGCGAGCTTGGCGGCCGATGTCGTCTTGCCCGATCCCTGCAGACCGATGAGGAGGACCACGGCCGGAGCGGGTGGTCCGAGCCGGAGGACGTGCCGCTCCCCGCCCAGGATCTCCACCAGCTCCTCATGGACGAGCTTGACGACCTGGTGGCCGGGCCGGACGCCGTCGAGGATAGCCGTGCCGATGGCGCGCTCCCGAATGCGGGCCACGAAGGTCTTCACGACCCGGAAGTGCACGTCGGCTTCCAGCAGCGCCAGGCGGACCTCGCGCAGCGCCGCGTCCAGGTCCGCCTCGGTCAGCCTCGCCTGACCACGCAGGCGTCCGGCGATGGCCTGGAGGCGAGCCGACAGGGTTTCCAGCATCAGACGCTCCGGGCCGCTGTTAGGCTGCCAACAGCCAGTCGAGATAGGCGTCCGGGTCGAACGGCGCGAGATCGCTGAGGTCCTCGCCGAAGGCGGTGAAGACGATGGGGATCCCAAACTGATCGACGACGGCCAACGCCACCCCACCTTTGGCCGTGCCGTCCAGCTTGGCAAGCACGATCCCGGTCACCCCGGCCTGGGCCAGGAAGGTCTCCGCCTGGGACAGCCCGTTCTGCCCCGTCGTGGCATCCAGCACGAGGAGGACGTGACGTGGCTGGTCAGGTCGTTGACGGGTGATCACGCGCCGCACCTTGGCCAGCTCGGCCATGAGGTCGCGGGCGGTCTGCAGCCGCCCGGCCGTATCGACGATGACGACGTCGGTCCCGCGGGCCACGCCTGCCGCCACCGCGTCGAACGCCACCGCGGCCGGGTCCGCACCCGCGCGCTGCGCCACGACCCCGATGCCCAGGCGGTCGCCCCACAGCCGCAGCTGCTCTACGGCGCCCGGGCGATAGGTGTCAGCCGCGGCCAGGAGCACGCTCCGACCCTCCTTCTGGAAGCGGGCCGCCAGCTTGGCCGCGGTCGTGGTCTTGCCACTCCCGTTGACGCCCACCACCAGGATGACCGCCGGCGGAGGGCCAACCTCGAACGGTTGGTCCGGCACGCGCCGCAGTCGCTCCCCGAGCTCGGCCGCGATCGCGGCATTGGCCGGCACGTCCCCGCGAGCGGTCCGCTCCCGCGCCCCGACGACGATCTCGGCCGCCAGGCGTGGACCGAGGTCGGCCGCGACGAGCGCCTCCTCCGCCTCTGCCCACGCCGCCTCGTCCACGGCGCGATCGGCTCCCAGGGCCGCGCGCAACCGCGCGCCGAGGCTCGAGCCGAGTCGCGACATCGCCGTCATCGGTCAGGCGCTGACGGTCAGGCGCTGACTTCGACCGGCAGATCG
Organism: Candidatus Limnocylindria bacterium; assembly: GCA_046717345.1. Lineage (GTDB taxonomy): Bacteria > Chloroflexota > Limnocylindria > QHBO01 > QHBO01 > DASTEQ01. The sequence continues at coordinate 35,192 of JBKJVN010000109.1, forward strand.
GCCAACCGAAGCGATAGGACCCGGCTGACGGCCGCATCGGTCATGGTCACCCCGTAGATCGTGTCCGCGGTCTCGATGGTGGCCCGGTTATGGGTGATGACCACGAAGTCGATCGTCTGGGCCAGGCGTCGCAGGGCATCGGCGAAGCGGGTGATGTTGGCCTCGTCCAGGGCCGCGTCGACCTCGTCCAGGATGCAGAACGGCACCGGGTTCACGCTCAGCATGGCGAACAGCAGCGCGACGCCGGCCAGGGCGCGTTCCCCTCCGGAGAGCATGGCCAGCCTCTGGAGTCGCTTCCCCGGGGGCCGCACCGCGATCTCGATCCCGCCCGGGGCTTCGCTTTCCGCGTCCTCGGTCAGCTCGAGGGTGGCACTCCCGCCGGCGAACAGCAGCTGACAGTATTCGTCGAACCGCTGCCCGATGGCGGCGAAGGCCGCTTGGAACTGCTGGCCGATCTCCAGGTCCAGGCGAGCAATGAGGGCCTCGGTGGATTCGGCAGCTCCCCGTAGGTCCGTCTCCTGGGCGCTCAGCTCCTCCAGCCGGGTCGACAGATCCCGATGCTCCTGGATCGCAAACGGGTTGACCGATCCGATCTGCTGCAGGGTGCGCCGGGTCTTGCGCATCTCATCGGCCAGCTCGTCATCGGCCAGGTTCTCTGGGGTGGGTCGATCGTCCCCGCCCGGGGCCTCTGCACCTGCACGCTCGGGCAGTCCTTCGAGCGAGAGCTCGCGCTCGCGATCCAGCCCGGCCAGCGCTTCGTCCAGCCGCGAAACCTCGGCCACGACCTCCTGCCGAGCGCCTTCGAGCTCCGCGAGGCGGCCACTTCCCCCGCCGAGTTGCCGCTCGGCGTCCAGAAGCGTCTGCCGCTCCGTGGCCCTGGCTTCTTCGGCGCGCGACCGCGCGTCCGCCGCCGACTCCTCCGCCGCCCGAGCGGCCGTCAGCGTGCTTGTCGCCTCCGCCAACCCGGTCGCCAGGCCCTCCCGCTCCGCGGTGAGGCGGGCGAGCCGCTGCTCCAGCTGATCGACCCGCTCGGCATGACGTGCGTCCGTGGTGCGGCGGTCCACCGTCTCTGAATCCTGGGCATCCGCGGCCAGCACGGCGCGATGCCACGCGTCCCGAGCCGCGTCTCGTTCCGCGGTCGCCGTGTCGCGCCGGGCACGCGCCTCGCGGGACGCCGCCTCAAGTCCGGCAAGTTCCCGTTCGAGGTCCGTAGGGAGCACGGGAATGGCCAGCGTCGAGGGGAGGGCTGCCAGCTCCCCGACCAACGCGTCCCGCTCGCTGGTCACGCGCGCGAGTCTGGCATCTGCCGCGGCCGCCTCCTCGTCCGCCCGCCGCCGGCCGATGCGCGCGGCCTCGACTGCCGCCAGGGCGGCATCGGCAGCGGCGCTGGAGCGCTGGAGCGCGGCGTTGGCCGTCGCCTGCCGTTCGCGGGCCGCGCCGAGGTCGGCCTCCAGGCGCGCCGCGTGGCTGGCCAGTTCGGCGCGCCGGGCGGCGCGGCCGGGCGGAGCTCGGAGCTCACCGGCTCTGCCGCGAACCGTAACCACTCCACGCGCGTCGGCCAGGTCGCCTGACAGCGTGACCGCCGCCCATCCGTCGGGGAGGCGCGGCCATCCCTCCAACAGGGCCTCGATGCCGGGCGCGACAACGGTTCGATGCAGGACGTCCGGCGCGACGCGCTCCCCCAGCACCTCGGCCAGGGTCTGGGTCGCGCCCACAGCCCCCAGGGCCGCCTCGCGCCCCGGCGGCATGCCGTTGGCCGGGCGCACGAGATGCGCATCGCCCGAGGTGTCGGCCACCGCCGCGTCGGCTCCCGGCCGCCATAGGAAGACGCGCTCGACGTCACCCAGGACGGCGGCCACCGCCAGCGCCACGCCGGGCGGAACCGGTCGAAGCCCGTCACGCAGCGCCGTCCAGCCGTCCGCCCGGAGGCGCTCGACCAGGTCGTTGGTGGCGTCGTCCCCGGCTTCTTCCAGCTCGGCCAGGTCTGATGCGATCCGGGCTGCCCGCTCATCGAGCTCGGCCAGCGCCACGCCGGCACGGGTCGCCTCCGCGGCGGCCGTCTCGCGTTGCTCGGCGGCCAGCGTCATCCGAGCCTCGGCCCCTTCCAGCTCCACGGCGGCCACGCGGAGTACGTCGGCCAGTCCGGCGACGGTCGCGCTGGCCGCCGTGAGGGTCGTTTCAGCCGCCGTCCGCTCCCGCTCGAGGCGCTCGCGGCGCGCGGCGATGACCGCAGCGCGCTCGGCGGCATGCCCCGTTTCCGCCAGCCGGTCGGCCTCGCGTCCACGCAACGTGGCGAGGGCCTCCTCGGCCGCCAGGAGGTCCCCGTCAGCCTCCCGGGCCCGCTCCGCGGCCTCGTGCCATAGCTGCTGTGCGGCAGACGCGCTGTCGCGAAGGGGGTCAGTCCGCCCAGCGCTCGACGGTTCTCCGGCGATCGGTTCCTCAGCGGTCAGCTCGGCGAGCTCGCGCCCGGCCCGATCGGCCTCCGCTGCCAGGTCCAGGTCGCGCTCGACCAGGGAGTCATGCCGCCCCTCGGCCCGGATCACCGCCTCGCGGGCCGTCTCCCAGTCGGATGACTCCTGGCTGCTCTCGCGTTCCCCGGCCCAATAGCGCTCCTCGGCTTGCTCGACCGCCTGGCGGCCGGTGGTCTGAGCCTCCCGCTCGGCTTCGATGTCCGCCGTCACGGCCGCCGCGCGACGACGCGCTTCGCCCAGGCCCGATTGCAGCACCTGGCCCCGGCGGGCGTGGTGCTGGAGGACGAGTGCCCGCGCCCGGCTTCCGAGGCGGTCGTGTGCCTCCTGGTGTTCGGCTTGGAGGGCCAGCCGTCGAACCTGGGGCCGCAGCTCGCGGACCAGGTCCGAGACCCGGGTCAGGTTGTCGCGGGCCCGGGCCAGCCGCGAAAGCGCCTCGTTGCGCCGGACCTGGAGTGACTTGACGCCGGCCGCTTCTTCGAACAGCTGGCGCCGTTCGTCCGGGCGCAGGGACAGCGCCGCATCGACCGTCCCCTGCCCCACCACGACCAGCTCGTTGGCCCCCAGTCGCCCGGCGGCGAGCAGCTCGACCACGTCGCGCAGCCGTGCGCGGGACCCGTTGATCAGGTACTCGGGATCTCCGGACCGGTACGCCCGGCGCGTGATGGTCACCGACTCGAACTCGATCGGCAGCCAGCCGTCGTGGTTGTCGAGGGTGAGGGCGACCTCGGCCATGCCGATCGGCCGACGTGCCTCGGAACCGGCAAAGATCACGTCATCCGCGCGCCGGGTGCGGAGTGACCGGTTCGACTGCTCGCCCAGCACCCAGCGGATCGCGTCGGCCATGTTGCTCTTGCCGCTGCCGTTGGGCCCGATGACAGCGGTGACCCCGGGCTCGAAGGTGAACCGAGTTGGCTCGGCGAAGCTCTTGAAACCGTGAAGACGGAGCTCCTGCAACCGACTCATGGCGTCCCCGCGGCCAGGTGGTCGAGGGCGGCCTGTGCGGCCTGCTCCTCGGCCCGTTGCCGGCTGCTGCCGTTCCCGGTTCCCAGGGACTCGGTGCCGACCACGACCTCCACCGTGAACTCCTGGGCGTGCGCTGGTCCCAGCGATCGGACCAGCCGGTATGAGGGACGCGTGCCGTGCTGTCGCTGGCTCCATTCCTGGAGCCGGCTCTTGGCCGATTTCGGGGTGTCGGCATCCGAGGGTGCGAGAAGCGACGCGAGAAGCGGTGCGAAGGCGGCCTCGGTCGCCTCCAGGCCCTCGCCGAGATAGATGGCCCCGACCAGGGCCTCGAACGCACCAGCCAGCAGGGACGGGCGTCGCGCGCCGCCCGCCTCGACCTCGCCGCGGCCCAGGAGGAGGTGCTGGTCGAGGGACAGGTCCCGGGCCATGCCGGCCAGCGCGGCCCGGTTGACCATGGCGGCCCGGTGGGCGGTCAGGCGCCCCTCATCGGCCCCCGGGAAGCGTGCATACAGCAGGCGGCTGGCGATGAGGCCCAGCACGGCATCCCCCAGGAACTCGAGGCGCTCGTTGTTGCCGGCCACCAGGCCCGGGTTCTCGTTGGCGAACGAGGCATGCGTGAATGCCTGGCGGATGGCGTCCGGGTCATGAAGGGCGATGCCGAGTTGCTCACCCAGCTCGTGGATGGTGGGTGAGGTCACGGGGAGAACCTACTGCTGGCGTTCCTCGATGTACTCGACGGCGTCGGAGACCTTCTGGATCTTCTCGGCATCCTCGTCCGAGATCTCCATGCCGAACTCTTCCTCGAGGCTCATGATGAGCTCGACCAGATCAAGCGAGTCGGCGTTCAGGTCCTCGACAAATGCCGCCTCCGGCGTCACATCGTTTTCTTCAACGCCGAGCTGCTCAACGATGATCTTCTTGAGCCGGTCGAACGTGGTGCCGTCGGTCACCCTTCGTCTCCCTCAGGTGCGGGTCTTGCCACGCTTCGGAGGACGCCTCCGACGAGTCGGGCGGCCGAGTCCCCGGCGTAGGTTCGAGCGAGAGACACGGCGTCCCGGATCGTCCCACCGCTCGGAATCGCGGCGGAGTATAGCACCTCAAACAGGGCGCTCCGGAGGATGGACCGTTCGACTCGGCCAAGCTCCGAGACGGGGATTCGCGGAGCCCGGGCGGCGATCTCCGCATCCAGCGCGGCCTGGTGTCGGACGACCCCCGACACGATCGCGCGAGCGTGCTCAACCAGGGCAGGCTCGGTCCCCCAGTCGGCCGCCAGCCGCTCGACCGCAGGACCCGCCTGCTGGCGCGGGAATTCGGCCTCGAAGAGCGCCAGCAGCGCCAGGCGGCGGGCCCGCAGCGACGCCCGCTCGCGGCGTGCCACCCTAGGGTGCAGGTTCCACGGGTACGGCGGTCTTCTCCTCGGCCGCAACCCCTAGCGGCGCCTCGCCGAACAGCCCCGGGTGCCGGCGGCTCCAGTCCGCGATGACGGCCGGCATGTCCACCGCTGCCGCCTCGGAGCCGACGCGGATCGCGTTCTCGACCATCCGCGCCTTGGCTCGCCCATGGGTCACGATGCTCACCCCTCGCACGCCGAGCAGCGGCGAGCCTCCGAATTGCTCGTAATCGAACCGATGCCGGAGCCGATCGATCCCGGGCCGCAGGGCCAGGACGGCCAGCGGCGCCACGAGGCCCCGCAGGAGGTCCTCGCGGATGGAGCGGAAGATGTACGAGGTCAGCCCCTCGGTGAGCTTGACCATGACATTGCCGACGAACCCGTCACACACCACGACGTCGGCCACGTGACCCGCCAGGTCGTGGGGCTCGACGTTGCCAACGAAGTGCAGGTCGGACGCCCGCAGGCGGACGTAGGCCTCGCGCGTCAGGGCATCCCCCTTCTCGGGCTCCTCCCCGATGTTCAGCAACGCGACCCGTGGCGACGCCACGTGGAGGACACGCTCCGCGTAGAGCGACCCCATGGCCGCGAACTGGACCAGGTTGTGCGGCTCGCAGTCCACGTTGGCCCCGACATCGAGGAGCACCAGCGGGCCGGACGGGGTGAGGAAGTAGGCGGGCAAGGCCGGCCGGTCGATCCCCTCCAGGCGTCCCAGGCGGAAGATGGCGGCGGCCATGGTCGCGCCGGTGGAACCCGCGCTGATGACCGCATCGGCGCCGCCGTCGCGGACCAGGTCGGTGGCCACCCGGATCGAGGACCGACGGCGGCGGATGGCGGCAGCGGGTGACTCCCCCATCCCGACCACCTCGGGCGCGTCGACGAAGGAGACGCTGGCCGGCCGGCCGCGCCCGTACTCCGCCACTTCGCGCTCGATGCGCGGCACGTCGCCGACGAGGATCACCTCATCGGCATGCGTCGCGGCGTAGTTGATCGCTCCCCGAACCACCTCGCGCGGGGCGAGGTCGCCGCCCATCGCGTCGACCGCGATGCGCATCCGGCGGCGGCTAGCGGCCGCTCTCGGTCGGAGTGGGCGCCGGCGGCACCACCTCGCGGCCGTTGTGCCAGCCGCAGGTCGGACACACGGTGTGGGCGCGCTTCAGCTCGTGACAGTGGTCGCACTCGACCAGCGTCGGGGCGCGCAGCGCCAGATGGGCGCGCCGTTCACCCTTACGCGACTTCGAGACCTTACGCTTGGGGACGCCCACGCGGCACTCCTGTTGGACCTAGATTGAGGACGCCGCAGTATAGACGCGGCCTGCTCCGGTCACCACCGCCTCAGTCGGAGGGTGGCTTCCAGTCGGCAAGGGGCGCCAGCCGCGGATCGATGGAGGCTTCCGCATGCTCGTGCGCCCCATCCTCGAGTCGCCGTCCGCACACCAGGCACAGGCCGCGGCAGTCTGACCGGCACAGCGGATGCATCGGCTCCGCCAGCAGCAGCTCATCGGTCAGGACCAGGGCCAGGTCGAGCTCGTGGTGGGAGTCGATGCGCGCCACTTCGGCGTCAGCCGGACCGATGACCAGGCCCGCCCCGGTGGTGGGATCGACGCTGGGCAGGAATTCCTCGCGAATCACCACCTCGACCGGTTCGTCGAATTCGTCGAGACACCGGATGCACGTCCGACGGGCCAGCGTCCGAACCCGCCCATCGACCACGATCCCCCGATTCGTGCGCAGCAGCCGCAGGCTGCCCAACAACCGCCGTCCGCCAGGCGCGGTGGGATCGGTCCAATCCAACGGGCCAAGCTCGACGGTCCGCCCTGTTCCCGCGGGCTCGCGCAGCAGACCCGCCACGCTGAGGCGGGTCACCCCGATATCGGCGTGCCGACTGCGCGTTCCGGTTCGGGCTGGATGGGCACGGCGTCGAGCGTGGCCGATCCCCGCCGCTGGTCGAGCATCTCGATCCCGTGCTTGATGCTGGTCAGCGCCTTGGTGACCTCCCCCTCGAGGCGGATCAGGACGCCGGTCGCGTATTCGTCGGCCCCGTGTCTGACGTCGCCGGCTTCGCGGTTGGCCCCTTCGAGGATCTCGCCGGCGCGCTGCTGGGCCAGCCGGACCAGCTCGCGCTCCTCCAGCATCTGAGCGGCCTGCTCTTGGGCACGCGCGATGATCGCGTCCCCTTCCTCGCGGGCGTGCTCGACGATCCGGCCTGCCTCCCCGGTGATGCGCTGAGCCTGCCGGACCTCCTCGGGCATGGCGACCCGGATCTGGTCCACCAGCTCGAGCACGGCTCCCTGGTCGAGGACCACGTTGTTGGTGAGTGGGACCCTCGTCCCAGTGGCGACCAGCGCTTCCAGTCGCTCGACGAGGAACAGGATGTCCGTGACGATGACCTCCGTCGGCGGTTGTCGGCGATTCTACACCGGGCCGCGGATGTCGTACATCGTCATACCGACCGCTGGCGACGCAGCGCCGCATCCACGCCGGGTGGGACCATGGGCGAGACGTCGCCCCCGAACGCCGCCACTTCCTTGGCCAGGCTGGATGACACGTAGCCGAACTCCAGCCCCGTCATCAAGAACACGGTGTCGATGCCGGGCGCCAGGCGCCGGTTGGTGTGGGCCATCTGGAGCTCGGCCTCGAAGTCGCTGATCGCGCGCAGGCCGCGGATCACGAAGCCCGCCTGGTGGCGCTTGGCGAACTCCACGGTCAGCCCGTCGAAGGCTTCGACCACGACCGACGGGCCTAGGTCGGCGACCTCAGCCACGATCAGGGCGACCCGTTCCTCCACCGAGAACAGGGGGGTCTTGCGCGGGTTGCCCAGGACCCCGATGACGAGCCGGTCGAACACCGCCGCGGCGCGCCGAATGACATCCAGGTGGGCATTCGTGATCGGGTCAAACGAACCGGGGAAGACGGCGACGCGGGTCATCACTCCTCCTCCAAGAAGGTCAGGGCCGTTTCACCGAAGCGCCGGTTGCGGGTCGGGGACAGCCGCAGTCCGGACGGCATCGGCGTGCGCCAGAAATGCTTGACTACCACCAATCCCCCGGGCGCCAAGTGCGGGATGAGCCGCTCGAGCGGCAGGTCGAGTGTACGCTCCGCGTAGGGCGGATCGAGGATCACGACCTCCCATGCCGGGTCGGTGGCCGTGGACAGGAACGCGAGCACGTCCGCGGCGTGGACGTCGGCTAGGTCGCCGAGCTTCGTTCGCTTCAGATTTTCCCGGATCGCGGCCACGGCGGCCCGGCCACGTTCCACGAACGTCGCGCTGGCGGCTCCCCGCGACAGCGCCTCGATCCCGACCGCCCCGCTCCCCGCGTACAGGTCCAGGACGCGCGCATCCAGGATCCGGGCGCCGATGCTCCCGAACAGCGCTTCCTTGACCCGATCGCTGATCGGACGGGTGAGCCGGTCCTTGGGGGCGACCAGGAGCTGGCCCCGGGCCGAGCCGGCAATCACTCGCATCCCGCGGCCTCAGGCCGCGTCGCCGGAGGGGTCCGGCGGGGCGAAGGCGCGTTGCTCGCGGACCAGCTCGGGCCGCCCCGTCAACGTGGGATCGGAGCCGACCAGCGAGCGGGCCAGGGTCCGTGCCCGGCCCGCCAGCTCGAGGTGGCGGGGATCGAAGAGGGAGGCCACGCGCAGGGGTGGGAGCCCGGACAGGCGCGTGCCCAGCACGTTGCCCGCGCCCCGCAGCTCGAGGTCAGCTTCGGCGATCGCGAAGCCGTCGCTCGACCCGCGGACCACCTCGAGCCGGCGCCGCGCCACGTCATCGGCGGCATCCGACACCAGGATGCAGAAGGACCGATGCGGGCCGCGCCCGACGCGGCCGCGCAGCTGGTGCAGCTGGGCCAGCCCGAAGCGATCTGCGTCCTCGATCACGATGACCGCGGCGTTGGGGATGTCGATGCCGACCTCGATCACGGTCGTGGCCACCAGCACGTCGGTCACCCCGCCCGCGAATCGCTGCATGGCCGCTTCCCGGGCGGTCGCCGGCTGCTGACCGTGGACAAGGTCGATCCGGAGGTCCGGCAGTGCGGCCCGAAGCCGTTCCGCTTCAGCCTCGGCGGACGCCGCGGTCAGCGCGTCACTCTCCGCGATGAGCGGCACCACGACGAACGTCTGCCGGCCGGCGCGCGCTTCCTCGGCGATGAATGACTCGATTTTCGGCAACGCAGACCGGTCGCGCAGCTCGGTCCGGATCGGCTGCCGGCCGGGCGGTGAGTGGCGGAGGGTGCTGATGGCCAGGTCGCCGTAGACCGTGAGCGCCAGCGTGCGCGGGATCGGCGTCGCCGTCAGCGCCAGCATGTGCGGCTCGAGGTCCGCGGCCTTGGCCTGCAGGGCGGCCCGCTGGGCGACCCCAAACCGGTGCTGCTCGTCCACGACCGCCAGCCCCAGGCGCCGGAACGTGACGCCGGCGCTGATGACGGCGTGCGTCCCAACCACGACGTCAGCCTCGCCTCGGCCCAGGCGGCGGTGGATCCTGCGCTTGTCGGCGGCCGGCAGGGAGCCTGACAGGAACTCGGCGCGCACCCCGAGGGCCTCGAGCAGGGGGGCCAGCCCGTCGTGATGCTGTCGGGCGAGGATCTCGGTGGGGGCCATCAGCGCCCCCTGCCAACCACCCCGGCACACGACGGCGAGGGCGACCGCCGCGACGGCCGTCTTGCCGGAACCGACGTCGCCCTGCAGGAGACGCCGCATGGGCTCGTCGCCAGCGAGGTCGGCCGTGACCTCGGCCACCGAGCGGGACTGGTCGGCGGTGAGCCGAAACGGAAGCGCGTCGAGGATCTCGGCCAGCGTCTCAACCGACACCGTGATGGGCGGCGCGCGCCGATGCGACCGGGCGGCCGCCGCCTGGGCCAGGGTCAGCTGGAGGCCCAGGAGCTCGTCGAACGCCAGGCGGTCGAGCGCCGGTTGCAGGTCCGCCATGTCGTCGGGGAAATGCGCCGTCCGGATGGCGAGCGCCAGATCGACCAGGCCAACCCGCTCCCCCGGTCGCAGCGGGTCGACCACCGCCGGCAGGCACCGATCGAGGACACGGGCCAGCAGCTCGCGGACCCGGCGCAGGGTGACCCCACCCACCAGCCGATACACGGGCACCACCCGGGCGGTGTGGACCGACTCGCGGGTGGCCGGCGAGAACTCGGGGTTCGCGAACTGCATCCGCCACCCCTGGGCGGCGACCTTGCCGCTGACCACGATCTCGTCGCCGGCACGCAGTCGGCGCTCGATGAAGCGCCGGCCGAACCAGATGGCCTCGGCGCTGCCCGAGGCGTCCGAGAGCTGGGCGATGGTCCGGGGCGGGCGGCGACCGAAGCCGGGCTCGGAGCGGATGTCCTCGACGCGCACCCGCGCCGACTGCTTGTGCCCTGGGTTGAGGTCGGCCAGGCGACGGAGATCGCTGAAGTCGTCGTAGCGGAACGGGAGGTACAGCAGGGCCTGGCGGGGGGTGTGAATCCCGAGCCGGATGAGCGTGGCCAGGCCGCCGGCCAGCTCCGGCAGGACCTCGCGGATCGGCTGGTCGAGACGCTCCGAAGTGACGGCCCGCGGCGGGATACCGGTTCGGCGAGCGGCGGTCGCCGAACGCCGCGGACCCGATTGCATGGCTCGATCGTAGCGTGCTAGCATCGGTCCAGTCCGGCTCCCCGTCGGTGGGCGCCGGCTTCTTGGTGAGTGGAGGCCGAATGGCCCGCGTCTGCGACATCTGTGGCAAGCGACCCATCACCGGCTGGAACGCGCAGTCGGTGGGAATGAACCGCAAGCGCGCGGGTCGACGCTGGCTGCCGAACCTTCAGAGCCTGACCGTGGTCCGCAACGGCCAGCCGGTCAGCATGCGCGCCTGCTCCCGCTGCCGGCGCACCGCCACCAAGGCTTAGCTGCCGAGGTCCCGAGCCGAGTCGATCAGCAGGGTGAACGGTCCATCGTTCACCAGCTCGACCTCCATCGCCGCCCCGAAGCGGCCGGTCGCCACTTCCGCACCCGCCTCCCGTAAGCGCGCCACGAACCGCTCGACCAGCGGCTCTGCGACGGCAGGCGGCGCTGCGGCGGTGAATCCCGGGCGGCGACCGCTGCGCACGTCGGCCAACAGCGTGAACTGGCTGACGACCAGCAGCGTGCCGTCGACATCGGCCAGGGAGAGGGTGGTCCGACCGGCGGGATCCTCGAAGTAACGCAGCCCGATCAGCTTCGCCGCCATCCGATCCACCACCTCGGGGCTGTCATCGGTCCCCACGCCGACCAGGACCACCGCCCCGCGTCCGATCCGGCCTGCCTCTAACCCATCCGCCCGCACGCTGGCGCCTGACACGCGCTGAACGACCAGCCGCATCGACCTACGGCGAGCCCGACGGGGAGCTGCCGGGCGGCTCCGGGGCATCGGCCGCCGTCACCAGGGCGTACTCCTCGCCCTCGAGCGGTCCGCCGAGCGCGTCCTCGGTGAACTCCGCCGCGGCATTCCAGATCATCCAGCCCGCCGCCCCGTTGTCGGCCAGCGCCTGCATCTCGGCGCGGACGTCGGCGGCGGTGTAGGCCCGGAACGACCCGTACCCGAAGTCCTGGATCCAGGGCCGAATCCGGAGCGGGAGGCCGACGGCCTGCTGCTTCATGATCTCCAGGGTCCGATCGATCATCTCGTACGGGTGCTCGTTGGGTTCGGCAATGTCGAACACGCCCGCGTAGTAATGGCTCGGATAGACCATGGGGCTGAAGTAGTCGACGTAGGGCATGATCACCTCCGGCCGCTGGCCGATCCCCTGGTCGTCGGTGGCGATGAAGCTGATCGGGAAGACGTCGGCGGCCAGGAAGGCGCGGCGCCACGCGAGCTCATCGGAGATGACCCGCATCACGCGCTGGATGGTCGGAAGCCGGAAGGACTGGGTGTGCGGCAGGTTGGTCTGGGCCAGCTCGTACGGCCCGTCGCTGTAGAAGCGGATGTAGTCCATCTGGACCTCATCGAAACCCTTGTCAGCGAGATCGGCGGCAATGGAGGCAATGTACTCCGCCACCCCGGGAGCGGACGGATCCAGCC
>JBKJVN010000110.1:0-13064 GCA_046717345.1 Candidatus Limnocylindria bacterium
GTGGCCGGCACCCCGCCCCGGCCGCTGACCTGGAAGGTGCGCGGGGTGTTGGCGGTGAACGGGCCGGCCAGCCCATTGCCGACTCGGGTGTCAAGGATCCGGGTCGGGGGCAGCGGGACGAAGGTCGTCGCCTGGGGCGGCGGTGGGGCCCCGAGGACGGTGCCTGCCGACTCCTGGATCCAGTAGCCCGCCCACATCCCGGCGGTGATGTAGTACCAGGTCCCGGCCTGGTTGGGGATCGTGCTGCGCTGGCTGGTCGGCGCGTTCGAGCCGCTGGCCAGGGTGTAGGACAGGCTGGCGGTGATGGCCCCGGTCGCGTTGAACTGGCGGCCGACATAGGTGCCCGCCGCAAAGTACAAGGTCCGCGGCGGGTCATACGTCTCGGACACCTGGGGGACTTCCAGAACGAACTTGCTCGCGAGGAGATTCCAGAGGTCTGCGCTACCTTGATCCATCAGCAGCGTCCACATGCCGGTGCCTGCCAACTCGCGCTGGTTGACCATGTCCCATTTCTCGGCAAGCGACGCCGCGTCGTCGTAATAGCCCTCAACCCAGGAAGCGGCCACGCTGTCGTAGTAGCGGAACCACGGCACCTTGCCGACTCCGTCCCACAGCCGTCCGTACCGGCCGGACAGCACAAGGTTGCCCACGTAGTAGTACGCCTTCGACGAGCCCGACGCCCCGGCCACGGTCGAGGCGTTGAGCGAATCCGACTGCGTTAGCCACGTCCGACCGTAGTACGGGACGCCCCAGATGATCTTGGAACCCGCCACGATCTCGAGGTAATCCGCGACGGACTCGTTCACGTCGAGCATGTAGGGCGCGTCCATCGGCGCCACGCCGCCGGCTCGAGCCGAGCCCGACCAGCTGTAGTCGTAACCCATCACGAAAAGCTCGTCGGCGGCGCCCGCAGCTACCAGGCCGGTCAAATCGTACCCAGTGGCCCACGTCGCAGCGCCGGCCATGGTGCACACGGTCAGATATGAGCCGCCGCCCGCCGCGACCAGAGCCGCCTTGAGCTGTCGAACAAACGACGTGTACTGGTCCCGTTGCGCCACCGCAACCGGCTCGAAGTCGAGGTTGACGCCATCGGCGTTCCGGTCGCGGACCGCAGCCACGATCGCATTCACGAGCGTGGTGCGAGCCCCCGCACTGCCGAGCAGCGCAGCCTGCTGGGCCCCCCCATCCCACGCCATCATGGTCACGGTAAGAACGACTCGGACGCCGCGTGCATGGGCGGCATTGATGACTCCGGTCATTGCGGAACTGTTCCAGCCGCTCCAGCCTGTCGAGTAGGTGGCCAGGGTGCCGTCAGACTGAGCAGCTACACCAAAATAGGCGACCGTCGAGACCAGTTCGTACTGCATCCACTGCAACTCGTCGGCGCTGAGCATCCAGTAGGGCAGAAAGCCGAGGACCTCTTTGCGCAGCCCGTTCGGTAGGTTGGTTGCCAGGGTCGCATCGCGACCCACGTATGGGTCGGCCAGGCCCAAGAGCGAGGCAGTACCGAGATCTGTCGCCCTCGAAGCGAGGGCGAGCGACGCGGTGGGCGCCGCCAGCGGGGCGGGCCTTAGGCCGGGCCTGAAGTCATAGATCTCGTCGGCGTGTTCCGCCTCCATCTCGGCCTGCACCGAACGTTGCTGGCCGACGCCGGGGGGAGCGACGGGGAGCACCTTACCGTTGGGGAGCGTGATGGGCCCATCAGCTACTGTCGGGGGAACGGACCACGGGGCGCCCCCGGCTGGAGGGTCCGCGGCACCAAGTCGCGACGGTGCGCCGACCGCAGTGGCCACTGCGAGCAGGATCGCCAATACCGTGGATATCGGAGCGGGGGATCGGCGCACGTCGAGCGGTTGACCTCGTCAGGAGGCTGGGCCATCCGGGGCGACTGCACCGGACTCCAGCGGTCTGCACCGTACCGACTGGAGAGTCGCCGGCCCATGGTACGAATCTCCCGGCCCGATTGGCCGCCACCGGGTTGGGCGCGCCAGCAGGGTCTAGTCCGGTCTTGGTCCTCAGGGAATGAAGTAGCCCGTGACGTCGAAGATCAGTTGCGAGCCGCCGTTGCCCCACGCAGGGAGGAACGTGCCGCTCAGGCTCCCGCCGGTGCCGAGGGCGAGCGTCACGCCGTTGGCGCGGCTGTCGCCGAGTGGGAAGTTCAGGGTTGAAGTCGACGGGTAGTCAACGGGATCCGGGCCGAGGTACATCGCGCCATCTATGGTCTGACCGGTGACGGTCAGGTTGCCGGTGACACCCATCGTGGTACCCGGTACCCCGCCTCGTCCGCCTACCTGGAAGGTTCGCGGCGCGTTGGCATTGAAGGGGCCGCTCAGCCCGTTGCCGAAGCGCGTGTCCAGCAGCCGACTGGGTGTTAGTGGAACGTACCTGGCACCGGATCCATCGGTCACGAAGTAGCCCGTGACGTCGAAGACGAGATGGGTGGTCCCGCTGTAACCGAAGGTTGCGCTGAGTGTGCCACCGGGCCCCAGGGCCAGGGTCACGTTGTTCGCTCGGTTGTCGCCGGTCGGGAAGTTCACGGTCGAGCTGGTGGGGCTGGCGGTGGCGTCGGGGCCGAGGTAGACGTATCCCGCGGCCGACTGCTGGGTGACGGTGAGGTTGCCGGTGACAGCGACCGCGGTCGTTGGCACCCCGCCCTGTCCACTGACCTGGAAGGTTCGCGGCACGTCGGCGCTGAAGGGGCCGCTTAGCCCGATGGCGAAGCGGGTGTCAAGTAGTCGAGCGGGGGTTACGGGAGCGTAGGTCGCGCCGGATGAACCGGGTACGAAGTACCCGGTTACGTCGAAGACGAGATGGGTGGTCCCGCTGTAACCGAAGGTTGCGCTCAGCGCGCCGGTTGGGCTGAGGGCCATCGTCACGCCGTTCGCACGGGTGTCACCGACCGGGAAGTTGAGGGTCGAAGTCGGTGGGCTCGCAATTGGACTGGGACCAAGGTAGACATAACCTGGGCCTGTCTGGGCGGTGACGGTCAGGTTACCGGTCACGGCTGTCGCATTCGCGGGCACGCCACCGCGTCCGGTGACTTGGAACGTGCGGGGGACGTTGGCGCTGAACGGGCCGCTGAGGCCGTTCCCATTCCGAGTGTCGAGCAGCCTGGCCGGTGCAAGGGGTACATATGCCGCCGGCTGCGGCGTCGTCACCGTTACATAGTTGGTACGGGTTAGCGCATGGCTACCAAGGCTGTTAGTGGCGGTCAGCTTCACGCTGTACGTGCCAGCCACCGGGTAGGTATGCGACGGGCTGCGTTCGGTCGAGTCGGTGGTCCCGTTGTTGTCGAAGTCCCAGGCCCAGGAGGTGGGCCCAGCTGTGGCGGACTCATTGGTGAAGGCCACCCACAGCTGCTCGATCCCCGCGGTGGGAGACGCGCTGAAGGCCGCTGTCGGTGGCGCGGGCGTCGGTGTCTGGTTCGGATCGCCCGCGAACGCATACCAGTAGCTCCACAGGCCGCCGGGACCCTGCGTCCTCTGGATCCAGGCTTCGGCACCGGCGACGTGCGGGTGGGGGAAGGTCCTCAGCGCCTCTGCCGAGTATCCGTTGGCCATCCTGAAGATGTCCCCGAAACTCCGGGTCGGGTTCTCCAGAATCTTTGTGACGACCGATGTCGAGCCGACGTCGCTGGCGAAATAGGTTCCGCCCAGCGCGAGGATGGGGCGCGAGTAGTACCCCACGCGAGCCAGGGCGGTCGCCTCGCTGCTCGGGGTTGATTCTTCCGTCTCGCCCGCGCCCGGTGCATAGCAGGCGTTGGAATAGACCATCACAAAGCCCGGCGCCGGCCTGATCGGTCCGCCCGAGCAGAAGGCGGAGTTGTAGGAAGTCAGCGGCTTGCCCTCGAGTGCAGCCTCGCCGCAATACACCATCTGGGTCGAAAGGTTGTCACCGTCTCCCGCGCCGGCGTATCGGTTCAGGCCCCAACCATTTGTCCGGTCAGTCAGCAGGTTCGGCCCGTACGGGTTGGGGTAGCCGCTGCCATGGCCGATGTACACGATGATGTTGGCCCCGTTGACAGCGGCCAACACATTGGCCCAGGTGGCGTTCGGCGTATAGACCTTGACGACTGTGGCGCCCAGCGCAGTGGCCGCGCTTGCGATGGAATCCCCGCGGCTCCGGTAGTTAGTCGAAAGCGAGCCGACCGGCCCGACGATGATGACGACCTTCTGGCCCGCGGCGCCTGCCCTGACTGAATGCGGGGCGATGACGGCGGTGGCCGCCAGCAAGAACGCCAGCCCGATGGCGAGGGCAAGGCGGGCGGGATGGAGCAAGGTACGGTCGTGCAACAGGGTCTCCGCGAGTGCTGATGAGTTCAGCTATGACCCTACGCACCGGCAGTTGCGGCTTTCTAGTAGGTGATGGTTCTGCGCACGCCGGACCTTGGAGCCAGGTGCGCGGTGGCACCGCCGCAGCGGACCGCGACCGACGTGCCGCTCAGTCGAGCGTCGCGGAGAGCACCACCATGAGCCATTCCACGGTTCGCGGGTCGACCGCGGGACGGACGAAGGCCGTCTGGGTCAGGCCGTTCGGATCGGTCTCGAGCGCCGATACGGTCCCCACCAGCAGACCCCGCGGATAGGGACTGGCGGGGACGCCGTCCAGCTCCAGTCCGGCGGTGACGATCGTGTCGCCGACCGAAACATCATCGGTGAGCGTCACCTGGTTCATGATCAGCTGTCCCCCCGGCTGCCCCTGAACCAGGCCCAGCGCATCGGTCTGCTGGTCACGCGCGACGACGCGTGAACGCGGGTCGACGACGAGGCGAACGACGGAGCGATCCTGGCTGGCCTGGATGACGATCCCCGCCAGTCCGCCGCCCCCCTCTGCGGCCGCCACGACCGGCATCCCGACCCGCACGCCGTCGTCGCGGCCGGCTCCAATCCCGACTTCCCAGCTCAACGCGCTGGTCCCGGCGGAGGTCACGCGGACCGGCAGCAGCTCCCATCCGAGGAGCTCCTGCAGCCCCAGCAGCTCGCGCAGCCGGGCGTTCTCGCGGGCCGCCTCCTGGAGCTCTGCCGTGCGCTGCTCAGCGCCGGCCAGCGCACTCCGCAGATCGTCGTTCTGGGTGCGCAGCCGATCGATCTCGGCGATCGTCTCGACCACGTCGGAGATGGCCGAGCCGACCCCAGTCACAAAACCCTGGACCGGGCTCAACAGTCGGGCGCTGACCTGCTGCACTGACCGCGCCGGCTCGGTACCCGACACCGCCACCAGCGCGAGACAGATGACAACCAGGAAGGCCCACCACAGCCCGCTCCGGCTCCGGCGATGGGGGCTTGACCCGGCCAATCCGCGCAATCCGGGCAGGCCGGGCAGGCCCGAGCGGCCGCGCATGCCGTGAGGGCCTACCGCGGCGCGCGGGTGTACTGCTCGCTGACCAGCACCCGCTCGAGCGTATCGAGCTCCTCCAGCACGCGCCCGGTGCCGCGCACCACGCAGGTCAACGGGTCGTCGGCGACATGGACCGGCATCTGGGTCGCTTCCGCAACCCGACGATCCAGCCCCCCTAGCAGAGCCCCACCGCCGGCCAGCACGATGCCCTGGTCCATGATGTCGGCCACCAGCTCCGGCGGCGTCTCCTCAATCGTGTCCTTGATTGCCTGAACGATCGCGGCCACCGACGGCTCGAGCGCCTCGCGGATTTGGTCGCTCCCGACCTCGATGCTGCGCGGGAGGCCGGTCAGCAGGTCGCGTCCCCGGAACGTGACGGTGCGCGGGTTGGTATCGGGATAGGCCGAACCGACCGCGATCTTGATCTCCTCGGCGGTTCGCTCCCCCATCAGAAGGTTGTACTCGCGACGGGCGAAATTGACGATGTCCTGGTCCATCTCGTCGCCGCCGATGCGGATGGATCGGCTGACCACGATCCCGCCGAGGGAGATGACCGCCACTTCAGTGGTGCCACCGCCGATGTCGACGATGAGCGAGCCCGACGGCTCGCTGACGGGCAGGCCGGCGCCGATTGCGGCGGCCATCGGTTCTTCGATGAGGCGCGCCCAGCGCGCATGCGCGTTCAGGGTCGCGTCGCGGACGGCACGCTTCTCGACCTCCGTCACGCCGGACGGGATGCCGACCAGGACCCGGGGCCGCGGAATCCGGAAGTAGCGGTCGTGGACCTTCTCGATGAAGTACCGGATCATCTGCTCGGTCACGTCGAAGTCGCTGATCACCCCGTCGCGCAGGGGCCGGATGGCGACGATGTTGGCCGGGGTGCGGCCCACCATCCGCTTGGCTTCGGCGCCGATGGCAAGCACCCGCTTGGTCCGGGTCTCCATGGCCACCACCGACGGCTCGCTGATCACGATCCCCCGGTGCCGGACCGTGACCAGGGTGTTGGCGGTGCCCAGATCGATGCCCAGGTCATGGCTGAAGATGCCCAGCACGCCGTCGAAAATGCCCACGGATCAGGACCTACCTCGGACCAGTTGGAAGGGAACGGGTCTGGCCGTCAGGGTACCCGCTCAGGTTTTTCCTGGGACAGGGTGAAGACCACGAACGGGCGGGTCGGGCTCAGCGTGAGCGTGATGACGCGTCCACGGCGTGTACGCGTGCGACCCGTGACCAGGTCGGTGAACCGATATGGTCGCTTGGGATCGATCCCGACTGCCTTCAGATTCGGGCGCAGGACCGCCCGCTCCGACCGGGTGGGGGTCACGTTGACGGCCACCCAGACCGGACGGCGCCAGCGCCGGGGCTCCTCGCTGAGGAGGTCAACCCGTCCAACGGGCAGGGCCTTGCGGTAGAACATGGTCCGCTGGCCGCGGACCGGCTCGAATCGGAGCGTCTCGGTTCGCTGCAGGGCCCGCCATTGCCGTCGCAGCTGGTTGATGGTCCCCATCAGAGGCTTGAGGTTGCCCGGCGAATCCCAGTCCCGGATCGTGATCTCATATTTCTCGCTGTTCGCGTATTGGTCGGTCCTGCCCACCCGCCGATGTTCGAGCAGCTCGAACCCGGAGTAGATCCCGTACACGCCCGACATGGTCGCTGCCAGGACGAATCGGCTGACGAATACGGCCCGCCCTTGGGCCAGGTAGTTCGGGTTGATGTCGGGCGTGTTGGTGAACAGGTTGCCGCGGTAGTACTGGCGCATCTCACTGAGGGTCAGCTCCGTCATGTACTCGCGCAGCGCGTTCCGATCCGGCCGATACGTGAAGTAGGTGTACGACTGGGTGAAGCCGGCCTTCGACAGCAGGCGCATCGGCTTGTGGGCGGTGAACGCCTCCGACAGGAAGATGACGTCCGGATGCTGGGCCTGCACCTTACGGATCAGCCATGCCCAGAACGCCACCGGCTTGGTGTGCGGGTTGTCGACCCGGAACATCCGTACCCCCCGCTCGACCCAGATCAGGACGATGCGACGCCAGGCCTCCCAGAGCTCGGCGCGTGCCTTCGGGTCGGGGGTGTGGAAGTCGAACGGGTAGATGTCCTGGTAGCGCTTGGGCGGGTTCTCGGCGTAGCGGATCGTGCCGTCCGGGCCGCGACGGAACCACTCGGGGTGCTCGTGGACCCACGGGTGATCGGGGGAAGCCTGAACGGCGAGATCGAGGGCCACCTCCAGGCCATGCCGCTCGGCGGCCCGGCGGAAGTGGAGGAACGCGTCCAGGCCGCCCAGCTCGGGTGCGACCGCCTCGTGCCCGCCCGCCGCCGACCCGACCGCCCAGGGGCTGCCGACATCGCCCGGCCGGGCCTGAACCGCGTCGTTTCGGCCCTTGCGGTTGGTGATACCGATCGGGTGGATGGGTGGCAGGTAGATGACGTCAAACCCGAGCCGGGCCAGCTCTGGAAGGCGCCACTCGGCCTCGATCAGGGTTGTCGCCCGTCCAGGCTCCCGCCCCTGGTTGCGGGGGAAGAGCTCATACCAGGCCGCGGTCGCCGCCTCGCGACGGTCGACCACGAGCTCCAGCTCGCGGTCATAGCGGGTCGCCGCCGAACGGTCCGGGTGTCGGCCGCCGGCGGCCAGCAGGACGCGCTCCCGCGCAATCCGGGCCGCGGCCCGCGCATCCGGCGCCGTGGCCAAGCGGGCTCGAGCCTCTCGCAGGAGTACGGCGTCTGCGGCGGCGCCCGAAGCGGCTGCGCGGCGGGCGGTCCGTTCCAGGAGGCGCTGACCCTCGGCCAGCTCGGTTGCGATCGCGCTACGAGCCCGTGCCTTGCGCACCAGGCGGTCGCTCCAGCTGGCGACCTCGTCGCGCCAGGCCTCCAGCGTGTACCGATGCCATCGGTTGCGGGTGAGCCGGACTCGCGCGCTCCAGCGGTCGTGGCGGCCGGCACGCATTCGTACCTCGCGCCACTCGGGCTCATCGTCGGCCCGGATCAGGAGCGCCGCCCCGAGCAGGTCGTGGCCATCGACGATGATGTCGGCACTGACCGTCAGCCAATCCCCGACCACTCGCTTGGCCGGATAGCGGCCGCTGTCCAGCTCTGGTTCGACCCGCTCGATGACGATCGTGCGGTCTGTGCCAACCACCTCGCGGTCGACTTCTGGGGGGCGAAGGCGTCGAAGGCTGGCGCGCGTGGTCGTCATCGCAAGATCGAACCCTACCTGATCCGAGCAGGTAGGCTGTTACGCTGATGAGCCGACGCCACGCCAACGACTCGCCATTCGGACGTGTGGCGTCCATCGCGACAGCGGCCCTCGTGGTCACGGCCTGCGTGAGCCAATCTCCGACCGCCTCGCCGTCGTCAGACCCGACGTCCGGTGCCGGCTCGGGAAGGCCGTCGGGTACGCCGATCGCGTCACCGGACCCCACCCCGCCGCCGCTCCGCTCCGGCCCAGACGCTCTGGCGGTCGAGCCCATCGTCGGGCCGTTCGACCAACCCACCGCCGTCACCAACGCCGGGGATGGATCAGGGCGCCTGTTCGTGCTGGAGCGCGCCGGCCGCATCCGGATCGTGAACAAAGACGGGTCCATAGCGCCGGAGCCGTTCCTGGACATCGTTCAGCGTGTCCTGTCCGGAGGCCAAGAGCAGGGCCTGCTCGGACTGGCGTTCCACCCGCGCTACCAGGGGACAGGCCGCTTCTTCGTCAACTACACCCGGCAGCCGGACGGGGCGAACGTGATTGCCGAGTACCGCGTCTCGACCGCGGCCGGGGCCGCGGATCCCGCATCCGAGCGCATCCTGCTGGCCATCCCCGACCCGGCCACCAACCACAATGGCGGGGGGCTCGCCTTCGGGCCCGACCGCAACCTGTACATCGGGTTCGGGGACGGCGGGGGGCAGAACGACCAGTACGGCAATGCCCAGAACCTGAACAGCCTGCTGGGCAAGATCCTCCGCGTCAACGTCGACGCGCCGCGATCGTCAGGTCGCCAGTACGCTATCCCCGCCGACAATCCCTTCGCGAACGGCGGCGGGGCGCCCGAGATCTGGGCCATCGGGATGCGGAACCCGTGGCGCATCAGCTTCGACCGTGCGTGGCACGACCTGTACATCGGCGACGTGGGGGAAGGAAGCTGGGAGGAGATCGACCGCCAGCCACCCGATGCGGCGGGTGGGCTGAACTACGGCTGGCCGATCATGGAAGGGCGCCATTGCCTGGCCGAGGGCTGCACGATGACCGGCTTCGTGCAGCCTATCGCGGAGTACAGCCATGACCAGGGGTGCTCGGTGATCGGCGGCTACGTGTACCGCGGTGAGGTCCAACCCGAGCTCCAGGGTGTCTACGTCTTTGGTGACTGGTGCAGCGGACGGATCTTCACCCTCGACGTCGACGGGGAGACGATAACCCCCAGGACGGTGCTGGAGAGCGGACTCCAGGTCAGCTCGTTCGGCGAGGACGAGGCGGGTGAGATCTACCTGGTCGACTTTGCCGGCGGCGGGCTGTACCGGATCGTGGTTCCCGGCTGACCGTCCCCCGCACCGATGCCGACGCTACAGCGCGCCGGCGGCCCGCAGGCTGACCCAGCGGTCGTGCCCGATGACTAGGTGATCGAGGAGCTCGATGTCGAGCAGCCGTCCGGCGTCCGCCAGGTCGGCCGTGATCCGCAGGTCGTCACCCGACGGAGACGGGTCCCCCGACGGATGGTTGTGCGCAACGATCACGGCCGCCGCCTGGCGGCGGATTGCTTCGCGGTACACCTCGCCGATGCGGACCGGCGAACCGGCGAGGTTGCCGACGTAGACCGTGGCCCTGCCCAGCACCACGTTGCGGGTGTTCAGCAGGCACACCAGCAGCTCCTCGCGATCCAGATGCCCCATCTCGGGGAGCAACCGCTCCGCGACGTCGGCGGGTGTACGGACCCGCCAGCCCTGGGTCGGCCACCGCGCGACGGCCCGTCGGCCCAGCTCAAACGCCGCCACCGCGCATCCCGCTCGACGCTGGCCGATTCCCGGCTCAAGCGACAACTCCGCGGCGTGCAGGTACGGCAGCCGATCCAGCCCGTGGCGGTCGAGCAGGCCACGGGCCGTGGAAAGGGCGTTCGGCCCGCCAAGCACCCGGGCCAGCAACTCGTCATCTCCCACTGCTGAGGTCACGCCACGCAGGGTCGCCCCGGGCGGTGCGCGGCGACTTACCAGCCAGTTGTCAGAGGTGCCGGGGTCAAACTCCAACCACGTACAGGACCGCGAGCGACAGGGAGTTGAATGCGACATGCATCGCGATGACCAGCGGCAGGCTGCGCGTGATCACGTAGGCAGCGGCGAGGGCCAGGCCCAGCAGAAAGATGGGTGGAAGCGCCAGCAAGGTTCCCCCGGATACGTGCGCCACTCCGAACAGCACGGCCGACCCAAGGACCGCGGCCCGGGTTCCGTGCTCGCGTTCCCAGGCGTTGACCGCAACCCAGCGGAAGAAGAGCTCCTCGGCCACCGGGGTCAGGATCCCGATGATCCCGATCGCGACCAGCGGCGGCAGGGTGGACGCCAGGTTGGCAACCAGCTGGCTGTCGACCGGCTCCTCCCCGGTGACCTGTTTCACGACCCACGCGAGGATCGCGGTCAGCGCCGCGGCCAGCACCCAGGCGACGGCGCCGAGGGCCAAGCCTCGGCCCAGGTTGCGGGCCGTCACGTGGCCGTCACCCAACCGCACGCCCGCCAAGGCGCGCGTGCGAAGGACGAAGAGGGCGGCGACGGCCCCGAAGACCAGCGGGGTGACCAGCAGTAGGGCGGTGACGGCCACCGGACCGGGATCCAACACGTCCTGGCCCGCGGCATACGCGGCCAGCAGGGGGATCAGCGACAGCAGGTTCGCGGCCGCCACCGCCAGGAAGAACATGAGAATGATGCTCGGTCCGCGATAGCGCTCGGCCGGGAGGTGGCGCCGGGCCCAGACCCCACGCAGGGCGAGCCAACCCAGTCCGCCCAGTAGCGCGGCTCCTCCCCCGGTGGTGAGCACCCCCGGCAGGAGCCAGTCGCGGGCAGTCGCGCCAAGGCTTGCGGCGTAGAAGAGCCAGGCCGCCCCGGCCAGGACCCCGATCAAGCCCAGCCCGGCGACGACCCACGCGGGCCAGGCGGGGGGCAGCCGGACCGGCGGTCCGGCGAAGGGCGACTGGGCGAAGGGCGACTCAGTGAAAGGCGGCTCAGCCGCGGTTGGGACGTTCGCCGCCTCGTTGGCCCGGTCGGTCAGGGGTTGGGTGCCGCCTGCCGGACGGCGCCCTTCTCAGGTCCGTAGTCCGCCGCGCGCTCGTCGGTAACGATCGCCGCGACCCGGGCGGGCGCGGGCGCCGGACGGGCGCGGGTGGGCAGCTCCGTGCCGCAGAAGGCGCAGATCGACCAGGCCGGTTCGGTCAGCCGCTGGCAGGCCGGGCAGATCCGGTGGAGTCGCGTGCGACAGCTGGGGCAGACGATCCAGTCCTCGGCGACCCGGGCGCGACACGTCGGGCAGCTCCGGTGCTTCTCCATCTCCGCCAGCAGGGACTCCTCGGCCAGTGAGCGCTCGTACACCTCGGCCATCGACTCGCGGGGCCGGATGATGATGTACATCAGCCACGCGAACAGGAATACGAGCGGGGTGAAGAAGATGATCAGGGCCGACGCGAAGTAGGGCAGGATCGGGTTCTCGGTTCGCGCCTGCATGTCGCGGAAGGCCCAGTACGCGGTGCCCAGCCAGAGCATCACCACGTAGATGACGATCAGGGTTGCTGCCAGCTGGACGACCGGGTTGCTGGTGAAGTCGCTCCAGATCTGGCCGGGGTCCGGCAGACCTTCCATTCGCCGATGCCTCTCTCGTGGGGACGCGGTGCGAGGCGCGCCGCACCTGGGCGCACCAAAACGCGCGGGTCATCCTAGCAGATGACCATTCCGCGTCCGTTCGGGCGACCATCGCCCGCCGATGGTCCGGGGCGAGTACTGCACCAGACCGCACCTGCGGCTCGATGCCGATGTCCATCGCACATCTCGCAGAACCGCCTGACGATCAGGTGATGGCCATTTGGGCGGCGGACGCCGATGCTTCATCCAGACCCACCATCTGGAGGAAGGCTTGCTCGGACTCCTGCGGCTGATCGGCTTCTTGTACCCCGCACTGGCCGCGGTCTGCCTGACTCTGCTGGGCGTGATGCTGGTGCACGAACCGCCCGAGACGCGCGGCTTCATGATCGGCCTGGTGGGGTTGGCCATCGGCGTCGGCGCCACGGCAATGGCCCTCACCACGTGGGGCTATTTCGGACTCCGGCTGACGCGCTTGGCCAAGGATCTCGAGCGGACGGTTGACGAGGGCACGCCCATCGTCCTGCGCGAGTCGGGTGTCCCCGCCGAGCGCCGCCTGGCTCGCGCGTTCAACCGGGCGGCCGGAACGTTCGCGCAGTCGGAGGCCCAGGCCACCCGGGACCGGCTGACGGGCGTCCCGAACCGCGAGGCGCTGCTCTCGCAATTGGCGGGCGAGGTCGAGCGGGCGACCCGCCATTCGAAGCCGCTGGCCGTCGCCTTCATGGACATCGACCGCTTCAAATTGATCAACGATTCCTACGGTCACCGGGTGGGCGACGCGGTCCTCCGCCAGCTGGCTGGACTCATCACCCGCAGCATCCGGGCCAGCGACATATTCGGCCGATACGGCGGGGAGGAGTTCATGTTGATCCTCCCCGAGACCACGCCCGAGGACGCTCTGAGCCTGGTTGAAGAGC
>JBKJVN010000111.1:0-10509 GCA_046717345.1 Candidatus Limnocylindria bacterium
GCCGGGCTGTCCCCCGATCGGGCTATTGCCCACCTGCGGGAGGTTCGACACCCTACCGCGGTCGAAACACCGCCCCAGGCGGCCTTTGTGGCCGCCTACGCTGCGCATAGGGAGCACCGATGACCGATCGCTGGGTCTGTACCCGCTGCTTCACGTCGGCGGAGGAGTCCGCCACCGTGTGCCCCAACTGCGGGCTGCCGCGGGGAGGGCCTCCCGAATACGCCGCCGGCGAGGCCCCGCCCAGCGCTGATGCCGCGCCCAGCGTTGACGCTTCACCCGCGCCGCCACCGGCCCCAAGCCAAGGGTGGGGTGCGGAGGAACGCTGGGTCTGTCGGCGCTGCTTCTCCTCGAACGACGGATCCGCCACCGCGTGCGCAAACTGTGGGCAGATGCGCGACGCAGGCGCGACTCCCGACGCCGCGGACGGGTGGACCGGCGGGGCGCCCGCACAGCCGGCTGGGGGGCAGGGCCGCCAGTTTCCCTGGCGACTCGTCATCTACGGCGTCATCGCCCTGGTTGTCATCGGGGGGTCAGTCTTGTTCGCGGCTCGCCGGGGCGACAGCGGCGAGATCGTTGACGCCGGGAACCTGAGCGTCTTCGACCTCCAGGAGGGTGACTGCTTCGACGCGGGACTCAGTTCCAGTCAGGTCACCGAGATCTCGGAGGTGCATGCCCTTCCGTGCGCGGAGCCGCATGTCTACGAAATGTTCTCGGTCGCGGACTACCCTGCTGGCGAGTCTCCGTCCGCGGCCGACGAGGACTACACGGCGTGGGAGAGGGAGAACTGTCTCGGCAGGTTCGAGGCGTACGTTGGACTCGACTACGACTCCTCGATGTACTACATCAGCGCCCTGGTTCCGACCGACTCCTCCTGGGCGCAAGGGGACCGCACGTTGATGTGCTTCCTCCACAACGATGGGGAATCGGCCGTCACTGGCGCGGCCCGCGGCGCGGCGCAATAAGGTCAGCTGGGCAGAGGAAGGGTCAGCCGGAGGCCAGCTCCGCGAAGCGTGCCAGGGCGTTGGCCAGCCGCATCTGATCGGGCGTCCGGGCCCGGACGCGGAACAGGCGGGGCGAGGCGACGACCACCGCAACGCAGCGCGCCCGCGAAGTCGCCACGTTCAGCCGGTGCCCGCTGTACAGGAATCCCATCCCGCGCGGCGCGTCCTCGGCGGATGACGAAGCCATGCTGTAGATCGAGATCGGCGCCTCCTGGCCCTGGAACTTGTCCACCGTGCCCACGCGGGCCTGGGGCAGGAGACGCGCGATGGCGCCAACCTGGGCGTTGTAGGCGGCCACGATGACGATCTGCGACCAGTCCACCGGCCGCTCGTGGCCGTGCTGGTCGATCCAGGTTGCGCCACCGTCGACCAGAGCATCAGCCAGGTCGGCCACGACCCGTGCTTCCTCCACCGAGGCGTTGTCGTTCGCCTCGTGCACGACCGCCACCAGCCGCGGGCCGGTGCCCGAGGTGGGATCCGGTCCGCGCAGGTCTTGACCGATGAGGTGCGGCTCGGGCTCGAGCCGCCCTTCGTAGAAGACCTCCGAGGTGTACGCGCACAGGTCCGGGTGTAGCCGCCAGGTCGTTTCCAGGAACAGGCCCAGATCGTCGGGCATGGTGGCCGACGTGCCGAGGAGGTGTGCCAATGCCGATCGATCCGCGCCTGGCGGATGCGCGCCCTGAAGCGGCTGATCGAGTTGCTGCGGGTCGCCGAGCAGCGTCAGGGAGGTTGCCCCGGACGCGGCCGCCAGCGTGTTGGCCAGCGACATCTGTCCGGCCTCGTCTACGAACAGAACGTCGACGGCTCCAATCATGTCGTCGCGAGCCCACAGCCACGCCGTTCCGGCGGCCACGGCCGCGGTGCGGGCCTGGAGTGCGGTGCGCACCTCGGCGTTGTCCGTTGTGACGCGCACCGACCGATGGTCGAAGCCGTCCTCGTCATCGGTCACCTTCTGGATGATCCCGATCTCGACCCCGGCCTTGTCGGCGGCCTCGGTGAGCTGGGCGAGAACATTCCCGATCACCTTGTGGCTGTTGGCGGTGATGCCGACGCGCCGCCCTTGGCGGACGAGGTCGAGCGCCATGTGCGCTCCGCTGTACGTCTTGCCCGATCCGGGCGGCCCCTGGATTGCGAGGGTCGAGCGGTCCACGGCCAGCGCCAACCGACGAGCGGCCTCGAGGTCGGTCTCCCCCGCCTGGCGAAGCGAGGCGCCGGTTGGCTGGCCGACCCGGGGCGGACGGCGAAAGAGCAGATCGCAGGCAGCCCGATGGGGTCCGTCGGCACCCAGGCCGTGCTCGGCGACCCATTCCCCGAGCCGCATGAGCGCGTTCTCCATCACGCCGGCGCCGTAGCGGTCGAAAGGAACCAGCGCGGTGGGATGCGGATCCGATCGACTCTTGGCCCGCTTGAGGTCAATGGTGCGCCCGGCCTCGTCGATGGCCACCACTTTGCCCGCGTCACGCCCCGTGGCCGGGTCGACAACGCCGTGGCCCTCCCTCACGTCGTACTCCTGGTCCGGGAACCGATATCGGTGGACCAGCGACTTCTTGACCGTGTCCACGATGCCGACGTACTCGAGCCCGGCAAGCGGCTCGCTGGCCTCGATGCGCTCGGCATCGGTCATCCCCATGAGGTGGTAGTAGAGCCACCACACGCTCTTGTCCTCGCGACGGTGCCAGGACAGCAGCTGGGCCAGGAGCCAGCGCGCCTGCTGGTCCGGGTCGCGCCCAATTACGGGGACCCCGTCCGTCAGCCGGCCGGCCAGGGCGGCGACCTGTTCCTGGCGCGCACTGAGCTCCTGTCCGGGGTCCGGCTCGCGGGGACCGGGACGGGGGACCGCATGCCCGGCCAGAGACTCGAGCTCGAGGCGGCGTTCCTCCAGCCACTCTCGCAGGCGGCGTGTGCTCACGACATCGTCGCGGTTGTAGCCCTCGATCCGCTGGAGGTGATCGGCCGCCGGGCGCTCACCTTCGTTCAGCTCCAGCCACTGCTCGAAGGCCACGATGCTCGACCCCGCGTCTCGCAGGTCGACGCTTCGGGTGAAGCCGTAGATGGGTTCGAGGTGCTTCAGGCCATAGCTCTCGACCGAGGCCCGCAGGCTCTGCCGGACGACCCGATGGAGGTCGACCAGGGCACCGCCGCGGAGTAGGCGGTCCACCTCGTCCTCCCGGGTGGCGTGGCGACCCATGAGCCGCTTCAGTGCGGTCGGCTCGTACGGGGCGAAGTGGTAGATGTGGGCATCGGGGTATTGCCACAGCCGGGCCGCGAACAGGTCCATGACGGATTCGAAGGCGCCCTTCTCGCCGGTGGCGCTGAAGTCGCCGTTCGCGCCGGCCGACCATGTCGGCTGCCAGGTGCCGTCGAGGTCCATCACCCCGAAGAGGTACTCGAGCCCGTCTTCGGCCGCGTACGGGTCTCCTTCGATGTCGAAGAACAGGTCGCCCGGTGACGGCACGGGAAGCGACGCCAGGCCAAGCTCGGATGGGATCGGCTCACCGGTCGGCGGCTCGAACAGCTCGTACTGGAGCCGCCCCTGCAACCGTCCCTCCAGCTGAATGCGGGCTTGCTCACGGACACGCTCGAGGGCTGCCGCGCTGGTGCCTTCCAGGTGCGGGCTGGCGGGGAGTGGGAGCGTACCCAGCGCTTCCAGGGTGTCGACTCCGCGGCCCTGGAGGCTGCGCCGTTGGCGAGCACTGATCCCCGCCACCAGGCTGAGATGGTCGTCCGCCCGGCGCCGAGCCTGGCAGTCCAGCCGCCAACGGCAGACGTCGCAATGCTCGACCGGATCGGGGTAGGTGGCGCTCGGCGGATACGCCGCCGGCGCGGCCGCCGGCCCCACCGAGTCCTCGAAGCGCTGCCGCGCGGCGCGGTAGTACGCCATGAAGTCGGCCACCCGCAGGGTTCGCTGCCCGCCGGCGGAGCCACCCAGGACGACATGCAGCCACTCCGGCTCCACGCCCTGGATGGCGGCCAGCAGGTCGATGTAGGTGCAGATCTGCAGGACCGCGCCCGCCTTGACGTGACGGGCCAGCTTGGTGTCCGCGACCTCGTAGTGGTAGGGGCCCCAGCGGCTGGGTCGGCCTGTGCTCTCCACCCGGAGCAGGAAATCGGCATGGCCTCGCCAGCGGCCGTCGAAGAACGTGGCCTGGTAGATCACGTCCGCGCCCGCGGTCATTGCCGTCGTCGTTTCCTCTGCGGCCGCCCGCAGCTCGGCCCCGTGGTCCTGGCTGGACCCGTCGCGAGCGATCTCCACCACGCTTCGCCCGTCGGCCCGGAGGAGGTCCAGGTAGCGCCGTTCGTGCAGCTCGCCGCGGCGCCGCAGGACGTCCAGCTCCGGGTCGTCCAGCACGGGGCGTGCGACCAGCCCGGCGAGGGCGGCCCGTTCCAGGGCGGTGAGGTGCTCGCACTCCAGGAAGCCGACCAGGTCGCTGGCCGAGTAGACCGGCGCCCCGTCGATCAGCTGCATGCGGCGACCCTGCTGCTCACTTCGCGGTGCGTCGGAAGCTGGCCAGCCAAGCTTGGGCCCCGCCCTGGCCGAGCCGGGTCTCGAACTGGACCGCCACGATGGAATCGGTCTGCCACTCGTCGGCGAAGGTGGCTTGGAGCTCGGCCTGGGTCACGCGCCGCGGACCCCACCCGGCCGGCTCGGCCTCGGAGAAGGCCATGATGTGCAGCCCGCTCTCCGGCGCGCTGAGTGCGCGCATGCTGGCCGCATAGCGGGGCCGGTCCTCGTCGGGCAGCGTGTGGAAGCAGCCGCAGTCGATCAGGGTGTCGAACGTCCGGCCCACTGCGTCGGGCTCGAGCGCGTCCGCGGCCAGGAAGACGACCGGCAGGCGCCGGGCGTGAGATTTCAGCATGGCGCGCTCGATGGCCACATTCGAGACGTCGATGCCCCAGACCTCGTGACCTCGGTCGGCCAGGTAGAGCGCGTTCTCGCCGGTTCCGCAACCGACGTCCAGGACGCTGGCGCCCAGGCGCCCGGCCGTGTCGAGGTCCATGAGTACCCGCTGCGGGCGGCCGATGTCCCACGGCGGTTGCCCGCGATACGCGTCGTCCCAGGTCATGAGCTCAGTCTAGAACCGGCCACCGCGCCGCTGCGGACGCGTCGCGGACCTGCCATTCTTAGTCGTCACCGTCGCGCAAAGGAGTGCCTCCATGGACCTGATCGAACGCATCGACGCCCTCATCCAGGACCGTCACCTGCTGTCCCATCCGTTCTATACCCGCTGGCGCGAGGGAACGCTGCCAGTCGAGGCCATCCAGGAGTACACGCGCCAGTACTACGCGTTCGAGTCAGCATTCCCGCGCCTGCTGTCAGCCATCCACAGCCGGACTGAAGACCCCGTGGTGCGGCAGTCGATCCTCGACAACCTATGGGACGAGGAGCACGGCGAGGTCAATCACGCCGAGCTGTGGCTGCGCTTTGCCGAGGGCATGGGCGTCGAGCGCGACGAGGTCCGCGGCGCGGAGGCCAACGCCGGGACCCGGGGTCTGATGGAAACCTACTGGGGCCTGGCCACCGATGGCTCGCCGGCCGCCGGCATCGCGGCCCTGTACGCCTACGAGGCCCAGGTCCCCGAGGTGGCGGCCGAGAAGATCAACGGCCTTCGTGAGCGGTACGGCATTGACGACGCTCGGACGCTGGCCTTCTTCACGGTCCATTCGACCCTCGACCTCGAGCATTCCGGGGCCGAGCGCGACGCGATCCGCCGTACGACCGAAACCGAATCCTCCTCTGAGGCGGCGCTGGCGGCCACCTCCCGGGCCCTCGACGCGTGGTGGGGCTTCCTGGACGCGGTGAACGTCTGACCCGAGGTCCCATGCGGAAGGCCGAGTTCGGCTTTCCGGGCACGGCGCTACGGCATTCAGCCCGTCGGCAGCTCCCGCAACCAGGATGCAATCCGGTCGAGCGCGTCCTCGCGGACCGCGTTGAGCCCGTGCCCCACGCGGGGGTAGGTCACCAGCTGAGCGTGCGGCAGGCGCGGCACGACCTCGCGCAGGAGCTGGATCCTCGCGAACGGGTCCGACTCTCCGCTCAAGAGCAGGACCGGGCACACGATCCGGGGCCAGTGCGCGATCCGGGCGTCCGTGGTCTCCGGGTGGCCGGGCCGATGGAGCGGATAGGACAGGAGGACGAGGCCCGCCGGCGCCTGGTCGGCGGCGATCCGGCTAGCCACCCGGCCGCCGAACGAGTGGCCGCCGATGACCGTCGCCGGCCCGGGCTCCACGGCCGTGCGATACGCGGGAATGGCCCGTTCCGCCGTCGAGCGAGGGAGCTGGACCGGCGTCGCCTCGAAACCGCGATCGCGCAAGCCATCGGTCCACGGCCGCATCGAGGCCGCGGAGCCTGACGCACCGTGGGCCAGGAAGACGTGGAGCGCTGATGGGCGCATCGGGGCATTGTGGGCGACATGGCGGTACTCTGATCGGGTGACAGGCGGGCCGATGATGACCTCGCGCCCGAGCGCTGCGCTGGCCGGGGCGGCCGCCGGGACGACGGCCATCGGCGTCAATGAGCTCATTGCCGGCCTGCTGCCCGGCGCGCCGTCGTTCGTGGTGGAAGTCGGCGCGTTGGTCATCTCCCTCCAGCCGCCGGGCGCCAAGCAGTTCGTGGTGGACCTGTTCGGGGAGGCCGACAAGCTCGTCTTCAACCTGTTGATCGTGGCGGTCGCGATCATCGGCGCCGCGGTGCTGGGGATCGTGGCGCGCACCCGCTTCAGCATGGCCGCCCTGGGCTTCACCGGGGCCGGGCTGGCCGCCCTGGCCGCCTCGGTGTTGTTCGACTCGCTGGTGCAGCCGGTCCTGGCGCTCGCATCGGCCTTCATTACGGTGGGTGCCGGGGTTGGCGCCCTGCGCTGGCTACTGGGAACAGCCACCCCATTGGTGGCGGAGATGCCCGATTGGTCGCGACGCCGCTTCATCGGTACCTCGCTGGGGGTGGCCGGCGTGGCGGTCGCCGGCGGTGTGCTGGGTCGTTGGATCGGCGAGCAGACGCGTGTCGCGACGCCGGTTGACATCACCCCGGTTCCCGAGCCCGTCAACCCGCTTCCGGAGCTGGGAGCGGGGACCGACCTGGGCATCTCGGGCCTGACGCCCATCGTCACCCCGAACCCCGATTTCTACCGCATCGACACTGCCCTGCTGACCCCGCGGATCGACGCCGCGACCTGGCGGCTCACCGTCACCGGCATGGTGGACCGCTCGCTGACCTTCACCTATGACGACCTCCTGGCCCTTCCGCTGCACGAGCAGTACGTGACCATCGCGTGCGTCTCGAACGAGGTCGGCGGCCGGCTGGTGGGCAACGCGTTGTGGACCGGCGCCCGCCTGCGCGAGGTGCTGGACACCGCCGGCGTCCAGCCCGGCGCGACCCAGGTGGTGGGCCGCTCATTTGATGGCTGGACAGCGGGATTCCCGACCGAGCTGGTCATGACCGACGAGCGCGAGACCCTGATCGCGGTTGCCATGAACGGCGAGCCGCTGCCTGCTGAGCACGGATTCCCGGCCCGCCTCATCGTCCCTGGCCTATTCGGCTACGTGAGCGCCACCAAGTGGCTGACCGAGATCGAGCTGACCACGTGGGATGCGTTCGACGCGTATTGGGTGCCGTTGGGGTGGGCCAAGGAGGGGCCGATCCTGACCCAGTCGCGGATCGACGTGCCGCGTCCCGGCTCGTCGGTGGGCGCGGGACAGGTCGGCGTCGCCGGGGTCGCCTGGGCGCCGGATCGGGGCGTGACCCGGGTCGAGGTCCAGGTCGACGACGGGGCGTGGAACCCGGCTGAGCTGTCGGTTGCCATCAGCGACGCCACCTGGGTCCAGTGGCAGTACCCGTGGGACGCCAGCCCGGGCAGCCATCAGATTCGGGTCCGCGCCACCGACGGCGCGGGCGAGATCCAGGAGTCGCGGATCACCGAGCCTGCGCCCGATGGGGCCCGCGGCTACCACACCATCCAGGTGAGCGTCGGGTAGGTCACAATCGGCCGCGTGCCGAACCCGGTCGCGCCGGTCCTGATCCTGAACCCCATCGCCGGCGACGGGGCCGGCGGCCGCCTTCTGCCGCGCCTGGAGGAGCAGCTCGGCCGGCGGGATGCGCAGCTGTTCGTCTCCACCCGGCGGGGCCACGCCGAGGAGCTGGCCGCCGAGGCGGTGCGCGACGGTGCCGACCGGGTCGTCGCGGTGGGCGGCGACGGCACGATGCAGGAGGTCGTCAACGGCATCATCGCCGCGGGCGGGGGAACGCTGGGCGTCGTCCCCGTGGGTCGTGGAAACGACCTGGCGCGCAGCCTGTCCCTTCCCCTCGACCCGTTGGCCGCCCTCGACGTGGCGCTCGGTCCGACCATCACCACCATGGACGTGGGCCGCGCCATTCGGGACGCGCATCTCCGCCATTTCGTGGCCGCCGGCGGGGTCGGCTTCGACGCCCAGGTGGCCTGGACGATGGCCAACCCGCGCCCGTGGTGGAAGAACGGTCGAGCCGGCTACTTCGCCGGCACCCTGGACGAATTGCGGCGGTTCCACAACCAGCGGCTGCGGATCACCTTCGACACGGCCGATGGACGGGAAGCGGTGGACCACGTTTCGCTGATGGCCGCCTTCGCCAACGGCCCGTACTACGGCGGCGGCATGAAGATCTGCCCCGATGCGAGCCTGACCGACGGGCAGCTCGACGTCTGCGTGGTGGGCGATCTGACGCGCTTTCAGGCACTCCGTGAGCTGCCGGGCATCTACGAGGCCAAGCATGTCCGCAATCCGAAGGTCCGCTTCTACCGCAGCCGCTGGCTCCTGATCGAGGGCGACGAGCCGACCCGCGTCCATCTGGACGGCGAACCGTGGGGGACCCTGCCGTTGCGGGTCGAGGCGCTGGCGGCGGCCCTCCAGGTGGCGGTGCCGGCATGAGCGCGGCGGAGCCGGCCGCCCGTGGTTGGCAGGTGCTGGATGTCGCGGGCCGCCGGATCGGCACCGTGGACGATGTCTTTGCCGATTACCTGCTGGTCCGGACCCGCGGCTGGCTGCCGGTCGACCTCTACATCCCGGTCACCGAGGTCAGCACCGCCGGCCAGCCCCAGGCGGTCGTGGTTGCCGCCCAGAACGACCGGGATGCGTATGCCCGCTGGCATCGGCCGCTCAAGAAGGCCCCGCATGACTGAACCGATGGGCTTCGCTCCGGACGTCCTCGGTCGGCTGCGGACAACCGATGAAGTCCGCATCGAGACCCGGGCTGCACCATCGGCGCAGGCGCATCGGACGACCATCTGGGTCGTCGTCGACGAGCGCGATCGGGTCCTGATCCGAACCTATCGCGGCCCGACCTCGCGCTGGTACCGCGAGGCGATAGCCAACCCGGAATGCGTGCTGTGGTTGGGGGGCGAGACGGTGCCCGTGCGGACCGAGCCGGCAGACGACCCTGACCGGATCGCGGCCGCCAGCCGGGGGTACGAGGCGAAATACGCCGGCGATCCGGCGGTGCGGGGGATGGTGGCCCCAGCGCAGCTGCCGACCACGCTCGAACTGCGCCCGCGTTGAACAGGTACCCTACCCACGTGAACGACGTCCAGCGCGCGGAGGCCTTCTACGCGCATGTCTCGAGCGGGGGCAGAGTCGAGGCTGATGACTGGATGCCGGACGATTACCGGGCCGCCGTCCTGAAGTTCGTCGAAATGCACGCCAACAGCGAGCTCATGGGCGTCCTTCCCGAACGCGACTGGATCCTCCGCGCGCCGAACCTGCGCCGCAAGCTGGCGCTCACCAGCAAGATCCAGGACGAGGTTGGGCACGCACAGCTCCTGTACCGGGTTGCCGAGGACCTGGGCAAGAGCCGCGACGCCATGCTGGCCGACCTGCTGGCCGGCAAGACGAAGTTCCACAACGTCTTCCATTACCCCACCCGCTCGTGGGCTGACGTCGGCATCATCGCCTGGCTGGTGGACGCGGCGGCCATCGTGAGCCAGCAGGCCCTGCGCGATTCCTCGTACGCGCCGTATGCGCGAACCATGAAGAAGATCTGCTGGGAAGAATCGGTCCATATCATGCACGGCCGGGACGTGGTCCTGACCCTGATGACCGGCACCGACCGCCAGCGCGATCTGGTCCAGGAGGCCCTGAACCGATGGTGGGGCCCGCTCATGCAGATGCACGGCCCGCCAACCGACCCGGCCACCGACCGCGACCTGATCTGGCAGATCAAGTCCAAGGGCAACGAGCAGCTGCGCCAGGAGTTCCTCGCGATCTACGTCCCGCGCATCCGGGAGCTGGGGCTCACCATTCCCGATCCCGAGCTGCGTCATGACGACGTAACCGGCCGCTGGCACTACACAGAGCCCGACTGGGACGAGCTGCGGTCGGTGGTGACAGGCCACGGACCGATGTCGCAGGAGCGCCTCGAGTTCCGCCGCTTCCATCGCGCCGAGACCCAATGGGTGCGCGACGCGGTCCTGGGAGCCGCTGCCTGAGCGGCAGCCGTGACTGACCGGGTGTGGGAGGTCTTCCGTCAGGAGGCGGAGGGCGACCC
>JBKJVN010000112.1:0-4798 GCA_046717345.1 Candidatus Limnocylindria bacterium
ACCAGGCGCCGATACGAATCCAGGCGGGCGGGGCTGATCGCTCCACTCGCCGCGGCGGCGGTGATCGCGCAGCCCGGCTCCGGGCCGTGGGCGCAGTCCGCGAACCGGCAGTTCCCGAGGTGGGGGCGGAGCTCCGGGTAGCACCACGCCAGCTCGTCGGGCGGGATCTGCCACAGCCCCATCTGGCGCAGTCCGGGCGAGTCGGCGACGTGCCCGCCCGTCGGTCCATCCACGGGCAGCAGCTCGGCCAGGGTCGTGGTGTGGCGTCCCTTGTGGAGCGCCTCGCTGATCGGCCCGGTGGCCAGATTGAGGCCCGGATGGACGGCGTTGAGGAGCGTGCTCTTGCCCACGCCTGAGGGACCGGCCACCAGGCTGATCCGCCCGGCCAGGCGTTCGCGGAGCTCGGCCACGCCTTGCCCGGTCCGCGCGCTGGCGTAAAGGACCGCGTAGCCGATGCGCTCGTACGCACCGAACACGGCCTCCGCGGCCTGCGGTCCGCAGAGGTCGAGCTTGTTGGCGACGATGAGAGTCTCAACCTGGTTGTGCTCGGCAATGACCAGGAAACGGTCGAGCATGCGCACGTGGGGGACCGGATCGGCGCACGCGAATACGACGACCAGCTGGTCCAGGTTGGCGACCATCAGGTCTTCCTTCCAGGCGCCCCGGCCACCGGGCTGGCGACGCGAGAACCGGCTCCGCCGGGGGCCGACCTCTTCGATCAGGCCTTCGGCCTCGCCGAGGGGCGTCAGCGTCACCCGGTCGCCAATGACCACCAGGTCCTCGGACTGGCGCTCACGCTTCAGGCGGCCGCGGAGCTGGCACTCGTAGGTGCCGGATTCGGTTGTCACGGTGTAGAACCCGCTGCGCGCGCGCAGCACGGTCCCGCTGAGGGTGGAAACGGACAAGGGTGCGACTCCTTCGAGTGGGGAAAGTCCACGAGGAGCGCGCCCGCGGGTACGAGGAGCGGCCGGCGGCCGGATCAGGCCGGGAATGTCGCTCCGGGCAGGCGCGAGCGCGATCGGTCGAGGACAACGGGCGTCGTCATCGGTGCGTCTCCTTTTCGCCTGCGAGTGATGAGGCTCCCGACGGTATCGGTCGGGGCGTCCAGTGTCAACGCGGCCGGCCGGGCCATCGGTCCGGTTGACCGATCTCGGCCCAGGGAGGATGATGCTCGCATCCCCGACTGAATGAGTCGGATTAGGCACGAATCGGGAGTCACATGGCCCTTCCCACCCCCACTCCGAACCCCGCCCTGACCCAGGTCCCCGCCGGCTACAAGTACGGCTGGCACGACTCGGAGATGAAGCCCCTGCACGTCATGAAGAAGGGGCTCAATGCCGCTGTCGTCGAGGAGATCAGCCGCATCAAGGGCGAGCCGCAGTGGATGACCGACAACCGGCTCAAGGCCTACCGCCATTTCGAGGCCCGACCCATGCCGACCTGGGGCGGGGACATGAGCCAGATCGACTTCCAGGACATCTACTACTACGTGACGGCCACCGACAAGGCGGTCCAGTCCTGGGATGACGTGCCCGACTACATCCGGCGCACCTACGACCGGCTGGGGATCCCCGAGGCCGAGAAGAAGTACCTGGCCGGGGTGGGTGGGCAGTACGACTCCGAGGTCGTCTACCACAACATTCGCGCCGACCTGGAGAAGCTGGGCGTCATCTTCCTGGGGACCGATGAGGCCCTGATCAAGTACCCCGAGATGTTCAAGGAGTACTTCGGCACCGTCATCCCGGCCAATGACAACAAGCTGGCCGCCTTGAACACGGCCGTGTGGAGTGGTGGCAGCTTCATCTACATCCCGAAGGGCGTGCACGTCGAGCTGCCGCTGCAGGCCTACTTCCGGATCAACACCGAGAACATGGGCCAGTTCGAGCGGACGCTGATCATTGCCGACGAGGGGTCGAGCGTGCACTACGTCGAGGGCTGCACGGCTCCGTCGTACACGACCGCCAGCCTCCATTCCGCGGTGGTTGAGATCATCGTCAAGAAGGGCGCTCGGGTGCGCTACACGACCATCCAGAACTGGAGCCACAACGTCTACAACCTGGTCACCAAGCGGGCCGTGGCCTACGAGGACTCGGTGATGGAGTGGGTGGACGGCAACCTGGGATCCCACCTGACCATGAAGTACCCAAGCATCTATCTCCTCGGTGAGCGGGCCCACGGCGAGGTGCTGAGCATCGCCTTCGCCGGGAGCGGCCAGCACCAGGACGCGGGCGGCAAGGTCATTCACGCCGCCCCCAACACCCCCAGCCTGATCCCCTCCAAGAGCATCAGCATGGGGACCGGCAGGACCTCGTACCGGGGGCTGATCAAGGTCTACCCCGGCTCCACGCGCTCGAAGTCCACGGTCCGCTGCGACGCACTCATCCTGTCCGACGAGGCCCGCTCCGACACGTACCCGTACATGGAGATCGACGAGGAGGACGTCACCATCGGGCACGAGGCGACCGTCTCCAAGGTCGGCTCCGAGCAGCTGTTCTACCTGATGAGCCGCGGCCTGACCGAGTCCGAGGCGGCAGCCATGATCGTCAACGGCTTCATCGAGCCGATCGTCAAGGAGCTGCCAATGGAGTACGCGGTCGAGATGAATCGTCTGATCCAGCTCCAGATGGAGGGCGCGGTCGGCTAGACCGATTTCGCCCATGAACCGATGACAACTGGCGCTCCGACCGCCACTCCGGTCCGCCTCTCCCCGGCAGCCTTCGATCCGTCGGCTATCGCTGCGTTATCGAACGCGCGCGGCGAGCCCGATTGGCTGCGTGCCGAGCGATTGACGCGCGCGGAGCGCTACCGGGCCACGCCCTGGCCGACCGGCAGCGAAGAGGAGTGGCGCCGCACGTCCCTGGCCAGCCTGCCGATCGATGCGCCCCTGGACGAGACGGCCACGACCGAGGTCTCCGGCCTCGACCCGGACGCCGCCGCTCGCGGCGTCGTCTTTGCTCCCCTGGCCGAGGCGGCGGCCAGCCATCCCGACCTCGTGCGCCCCCTTCTCACCGACGCCACGCCCGGTCCGGCGACCCATGCCACGTTCTGGGAGCTGGCTCGGGCGGCCTGGACTACCGGGACGTTCCTGTACGTCCCGGCGCGGGTGACGGTCGAGCTGGTCCTCCGGGCTCGAACGGTTCAGTCGCGGGCAGACGCGGCCGCATTCCCCGTCACCCTGGTGGTCGTCGGGGAGGACTCCCAGGTCACCTTGCTCGAGGAGTTCGCCTCCCCCGATGGCGGCGCCGGGTGGTTCGGCGGAACGGTGAACGTTCGAGCCGAGCGGGGGTCCCGGGTGCGCTACGCGAGTCTCCAGTTGCTGGGCGACGGCGCCTGGCGCGTGTCAGCGCAGCGGGTGGTGGTTGGCGCCGATGCGCAGGTGACGACCCTCAACGCGGAGATCGGCTCACGGGTTACCAAGCTCGGGGTCGAGGTCCTGATGGCCGGCAAGGGCGGCACCAGCAAGCTGCTCGGCGTGCTGGCGGCCGGCGACGACCAGAGGATCGACATCAACTCGATCCAGGACCTGCTGGCAAGCCACACGACTTCGGACCTCCTGTACCTGTCCGCCCTGTACGACCAGGCCCATTCCGCGTTCTACGGCCTGACCCGGGTACGGCCGGAGGCCAAGCAGACCAGCTCCTACCAGGAATGCCGAAACCTCCTGCTCTCCCCGAACGCGGGCGCGGAGCCGATCCCAGTCCTCGAAATCGAGACCAATGACATCCTGCGCTGCGGCCACGGCGCCACGGCGGGGGCCATCGACCCGATCCAGATGTTCTACGCCCAGACCCGCGGCCTGACCGACGACGAGGCAGAGCGGATGATCGTGCGCGGCTTCTTCGAGCGGGCGGTGGCCGACATCGGCTCCGAGCCCATCCGTGCCCGGGTCCTGGCCGCGCTGGCGACGCGCATCGGTCAGGAGGCGGCATGAGCATCATGACGACCCGCGGGTTCGCCACCGGCCTGCACGCTGCCGACGTCACCCCGGGGACGGTGGTGACCGTGGTCGTGCAGGGCGTGCCGCTGTGCGTGGGGCAGACCACCGACGGGCGGTGGGGCGCGATCGACGACGTGTGCACCCACGATGAAGGCGACCTGGGCGAGGG
Organism: Candidatus Limnocylindria bacterium; assembly: GCA_046717345.1. Lineage (GTDB taxonomy): Bacteria > Chloroflexota > Limnocylindria > QHBO01 > QHBO01 > DASTEQ01. The sequence continues at coordinate 4,107 of JBKJVN010000112.1, forward strand.
GGAGCTGGACGGCGACGCCGTCGAATGCCCGCGCCACGGCGGTCGCTTCGACCTGTTCAGCGGTCGGGTCCTGGCCCTGCCGCCCGTGATCCCGGTCCGGGCGTACCCTGTGCAGGTCGAGGATGACGAGGTCCTGGTCGAACTGCCATGAGTGACCGGTCATGAAGATCAGCACCCGATCCGAGTACGGCATCCGCGTCCTGCTGGCGCTGGCCCGGGCCGAGGGGCAGGGGCCGGTCTCGCTGACCAGCGTGGCGCGCAGCGAACGGCTGCCGCACGCCTACCTGGAGCAGCTGGTGGCCGACCTGCGTCGGGCCGGACTGGTGACCGCCACGCGCGGCCAGGCGGGCGGCTATCGACTGGCTCGACCGCCGGACCAGATCAGCCTGGCCACCGCGATTCGCACCCTGGACGGTCCGTTGCTGGAGATGCCGTGCGCGGGCGTGACGAGCGCCGAGCAGTGCGACCGGCGCGAGCCGTGCTCGGTCCACGAGGCCTACGAGCGCCTGTTCGCGTCGATCGATGCCACCCTGGGGGCGACCACCCTGGCCGAGCTGGCCGCGTCCGCCGGCGGTCCGCCCTACTCGCCCGACGTGCGCCGCCGGATCCGCGCGGTCGCGGAAGCCACCGCCCACGCCCAGATCGTGAACGGAGCCTCATGACCGACCAGCTGGTGATCACCGACCTCGAGG
>JBKJVN010000113.1:0-6458 GCA_046717345.1 Candidatus Limnocylindria bacterium
CGCCGATCGTCAGCATCGGCTTGATCGATTCGAGCTCGTCACGCACCTTGCGCAGCTCGTCCTTCAGGCCCTGGGCCTGCTCCTTGAGCTGGGCCTTCTCCGCCGCGAGCGTCTCGTCCATTGCGGCGCGCAGGTCGGCGACCTTCTGGTCGACGGCAGTCGCCTCGTCACGCTCGCGCCCCTGGATCTCCTCGTTGACGCGTTCGGTCTCGGCGCCAACCACCGCCCGAAGGCGCGCGGTCGCGGTCTTGCCGCCCTTGTCACCTGCGGCGACGATGACCTCGCCGGTCGGCTCGAAGACGAGGGTCTCCTCGGCGGCGCCGGTCTTGAGGTCCGCGATCTGGGCCTCGACGGTCTGAGCCGCCTTGACGATCTCCTCGGTGCGGGTGGCGCGCTGCGCCTCGAGCTCTGCCTTCGTGGCCTTCAGCGCGGTGGTCAGCTCCTCGCGGTGGCGCTCGATATCCGCCTTGAGCTCGGCTGCAAGGTCGTCGATGCGCTTCCCGGATTCGCCGCCTCGGCCGGCGGCCTCCTCCTCGATGTTCGCGGCGAATCGCTTGCGGGTCTCCTCGTCCACGCCCGTGACGATGTACAGGGCGAAGTACAGGATCCGCTCCAGGTTGCGCGGGCTGATGTCGAGCAGGATGCCCAGGCGCGAGGGCGTGCCCTTGAAGTACCAGATGTGGCTGACCGGGCTCGCGAGCTGGATGTGGCCCATCCGCTCGCGGCGGACCTTCGAGCGCGTGACCTCGACGCCGCACTTGTCGCAGATGATGCCCTTGTACCGAATCCGCTTGTACTTGCCGCAGTAGCACTCCCAGTCCTTGGTGGGACCGAAGATGCGCTCGTCGAACAGCCCGTCCTTCTCCGGCTTGAGGGTCCGGTAGTTGATCGTCTCAGGCTTGGTGACCTCGCCCGACGACCAGGACTTGATCTCGTCCGGCGAAGCCAGACCGATGCGGATGGCGTCGAAGTTGTTGACTTCCAGCATGTGCGCCCTTATTCCTCAAAGCCCTGGAGGTTGATGCCGCCCAGGTCGGGCAGCGGATAGGAGCCGGTGTCCTCGACGAACCGGATCTCCTCTTCGTTCTCGTTCAGGATCTCGACCGACAGCCCGAGCGCCTGAAGCTCCTTGATCAGCACCTTGAACGACTCCGGCACGCCGGGCGCCTGGATCTCCTCGCCCTTGACGATGGCCTCGTAGGTCTGTACCCGGCCCAGCACGTCGTCGCTCTTCACGGTCAGGAGCTCCTGGAGGATGTTGGCCGCGCCATACGCCTCCAGGGCCCAGACCTCCATCTCGCCGAAGCGCTGGCCGCCGAACTGCGCCTTGCCGCCCAGCGGCTGCTGGGTGATGAGCGAGTAGGGGCCCGTGCTGCGGGCATGGATCTTGTCCTCCACCAGGTGGTGGAGCTTGAGCATGTAGATATGGCCCACCGTCACCGGTTGGTCGAACGCCACGCCGGTCCGCCCGTCGTACAGGAGGCTCTTGCCGTCCGTGGGCAGGCCCGCCTGCTCCAGCCGCTGGCGGATCTGCTCCTCAGTCGCGCCGTCGAAGACCGGGGTGGAGGCCTTCAGGCCCAGGGTGGTCATGGCCCAGCCCAGGTGGGTTTCCAGGATCTGGCCGATATTCATCCGGCTCGGCACGCCGAGCGGGTTGAGGACGATGTCGACCGGCGTGCCGTCCGGCATGAACGGCATGTCCTCCGCTGGCAGGATCTTGGCGATGACGCCCTTGTTGCCGTGGCGGCCGGCCATCTTGTCGCCGACGGCAATCTTCCGCTTCTGGGCCACGCTGACGCGCACCAGCCGGTTGACGCCGGGAGCCAGCTCATCGCCCTGCTCGCGGCTGAACTCGCGGACTGCGACCACGATCCCCCGCTCCCCGTGGGGCAGGCGGAGGGACGAGTCCTTCACCTCGCGGGCCTTCTCGCCGAAGATCGCGCGCAGCAGCCGCTCCTCCGCGGTCAGCTCCGTCTCGCCCTTGGGCGTGATCTTGCCGACCAGGATGTCGCCTGGCTGGACCTCGGCGCCCTCGTAGATGATCCCGTCTTCGTTGAGGTCGCGGAGCGACTCGTCACCGACATTCGGGATGTCGCGGGTGATCTCCTCGGGGCCGAGCTTCGTGTCGCGCGCCTCGACCTCGTGCTTCTCGATATGAATCGAGGTGAACAGGTCGTCGCGCACCAGCCGCTCGCTGATCACGATGGCGTCCTCGTAGTTGCCGCCCTCCCAGGGCAGGAACGCGACCAGGATGTTCTGGCCCAGGGCCAGCTCACCCTTGTCGGTCGAGGATGAATCGGCCAGGACCTGGCCTTCCACCACGCGGGTGCCAACGTCCACGATCGGGCGCTGGTGGATGCAGGTGCCCTGGTTGGAGCGGACGAACTTCTTGAGCCGATAGGTGTCGAGCTGGTCCCCCTCGTCGCGCTCGACCATGATCTCGTCGGCGGTCACGCTCGTGACCGTGCCGGGCGCGCTGGCGGTCACCACCTGCTGGGAATCGAGCGCGGCGCGGTACTCCACCCCGGTCCCCACCACCGGGGCCTCAGGGACGATGAGCGGAACCGACTGGCGCATCATGTTCGAGCCCATCAAGGCCCGGTTCGCGTCGTCGTGCTCGAGGAACGGGATGAGGGCCGTCGCCACGCTGACGATCTGCTTGGGGCTGACGTCCATGTAGTCGACGTCGTCGGCCGGCTCGATGAGGAACTTGTCGCGGTAGCGGACCATGACCCGCTCCTCGACGAAGTGCTGGCCCGCGTCCAACGGGGCGTTGGCCTGCGCAATGTAGAACTTCTCCTCCTCGTCCGCGGCCAGGTAGTCGATCTGGTCGGTCACGACGGGGCGTATGCGGATCGAGGCCAGCTTCTGGTCCTTGATCGTGGCCCACAGCTTGTCGCTGATGGTCGTCCCGGCCTTGGCCAGGACCTTGCGGCCGTCCGCGCCGAGGTCCTCGGACAGCGTCTCGCCCACCACGTCGGCGGTCTTGTCCTTGTGGGACACCGAGCGCCGGACCCGCCGATAGGGGGTCTCGATGAACCCGTGCTTGTTGATCTTGCCGTAGGTCGCCAACGAGCCGATGAGACCGATGTTCGGTCCTTCCGGGGTCTCGATGGGGCACATCCGGCCGTAGTGGGAGGGATGGACGTCACGGACGTCGAATCCGGCTCGCTCGCGCGACAGCCCACCCGGGCCGAGCGCAGACAGGCGGCGCTTGTTGGTGAGCTCCGCCAGCGGGTTGGTCTGGTCCATGAACTGGCTGAGCTGGCTGCCGCCGAAGAACTCCTTCATGGCCGCCACCACGGGGCGGATGTTGATCAGCGAGTTCGGGGTCGCCTGCTCGGGATCGGTGATGGTCATCCGCTCCTTGACCACCCGCTCCATGCGGAGCAGGCCGATGCGGAACTGGTTCTGGATCAGCTCCCCGTTGGCGCGGATGCGGCGGTTGCCCAGATGGTCAATGTCGTCGCGCTGGCCACGGCCGTTGTTCAGCTCGATGAGCTTGGCCACGATGGCGACGATGTCGTTCTGGCTGATGACCCGCGACTCGCGGGGCGTGTCCGGCTCCTCGGTCGGCAGCTCGAGGTTGAGCTTGGTGGCGATCTCGCGCAGCGCCTTGTTGAGCTTGTAGCGGCCCACCCGGCCCAGGTCGTAGCGGCGGAAGTTGAAGAACAGGCTGTTGACCAGCGTCCGCGCGTTCTCGACCGTGGGCGGATCACCGGGGCGCAGCTTCTTGTAGACCTCAACCAGGGCCTCTTCCTGGGTGCTGGTCGGATCCTTATCGAGGGTCAGCGCGACATACGGGTGCTCAGGGTTGTCGTCGACCGCGCCGAAGATTCGGAGCATCTCCTGGCTGTCGACCAGGCCCACCGCTCGCAGCAGGGTGGTGACCGGGATCTTCCGCTTGCGATCGACCTTGACCGACAGGACGCTCTTGTTCGAGGTCTCGAACTCGAGCCACGCCCCGCGGTTCGGGATCACCTTCGCGGTATACAGCTGCCGGCCGGTTGCCGCGTCCTCGTCGACGTCGTAGTAGACGCCAGGGGAGCGGACCAGCTGGCTGACGACGACGCGCTCGGCGCCGTTGATGATGAAGGTGCCCTGATCGGTCATCCATGGGAAGTCGCCCATGAACACCGTCTGACTCTTGACCTCCTCCGTCTCCTTGACGAGCAGGTCGACCTCGGCCCGCAGGGGCCGGGAGTAGGTCAGGTCACGAGTGCGGCACTCGTCCTCGTTGAATTTCGGATCTTCGAAGTAGTAGTCGCGGAAGTGGAGGTCGAAGTTCTTGCTGGTGAAGTCGCTGATCGGGGTGATCTCGTCGAGAAGCTCGCGGAGCCCGGTATTGACAAACCAGTGGAACGACTCGATCTGGGTCTGGATCAGGTTGGGAAGCGGGAGAACCTCCGGGATTCTTGAGAAGTTTTCACGGCTCGGAGCAAGCGCCGAGCGGCCGGCAGAGTCGGCCAGGGGCATGCAGCACTCCTTGGAAGGGCATGGTGGAAGGTGCGAGAGGCAGCGTGGGTCGCGGACACGCGAACGAGCAGTATAGCAGTCCGCACCGCTTCGTCAACTGAAGCGGTCGACAGGAGCTGGCTGCTTTCGACTCCTTTGTCCCGCCAAATGGGCGTAACGGCCATCGAGGTCCTGTTGCACGGGCCGCATACGCCTCAAATTGGCCACCTGTCCCACCGAGGGGAACATCCGGGCATATTCAGGGAGTCGGAAGCGGGTTCGACGCTCCTCGTTGGCCGATAACTCCACCCCACGGGACGACCGGCCGTTGGTCACCAGGAGCTCTCACGAGATGCGTGCTTGATGCGGAATTGACACTCGCTCGGTAGGCTGCGCGACATGGACACGCGACGGGTGCTGTTCGTCTGCACCCATAACAGCGCTCGATCTCAGATGGCCGAGGGAATGCTGCGAGCCTGGGCCGGGGACCGGTTCGAGGCCTTCAGCGCCGGGACGGAGGCCGCCGGCGTTCGCCCCGAGGCCATCCAGGTCATGGCCGAGATCGGGATCGACATCAGCGGCCAGCAATCGAAGACGATCGACACGTTCCGAGGTCAGGCCTTCGAGTGGTTCATCACCGTCTGCGACGAAGCGCAGAAGAATTGCCCGGTGCCCCCCGGCGTGCCGAACGCCGCGCATTGGAGCATCGAAGACCCATGGAGCGCCGAGGGCAGCCCCGAGGAACGGCTCGATGCCTTCCGCCAGGCGCGGGATCGGCTCCGCGATCGGCTCCGGCTGTTCATCCTGGCCGGCGGTCGCGAGGACCTGGCCGCTCCGGTTCCGACCCGGCTGGGCTAGGGCTACTTGACCTCGGCTGTGGCGCCGGCCTCGGCCATCTTCTCCTTGACCGCGTCGGCCTCCTCGCGGGTCACGCCCTCCTTCACCGCCTTGGGGGCGGCGTCGACGAGGTCCTTCGCTTCCTTCAGGCCGAGGCCGGTCAGCTCGCGCACGGCCTTGATGACCAGGATCTTGTTGGGGCCCACGTCGGTCAGTACGGCGTCGAACTCGGTCTGCTCCTCGGGGGCGGCGGGCGCTCCCCCATCTCCGCCGCCGGCTGGGGCGGCGGCGACCGCCACCGGTGCGGCCGCGGTCACGCCGTAGCGCTCCTCGAACGCCTTTACCAGCTCGCTCAGCTCCAGGACGGTCATGCCGTCGATGGCCTCGAGGATCTGGTCCTTGCTCAGGGTCTTGGTCGCCATGGTGTTATTCGTTCTCCTTATTGGTCGTTGGTTCATCGGCCTGTTCGGCCTGTTCGGCCTGTTCGGCACCTTCGGTCTGTTCGGTCTGTTGGGTCGGTCCGATCTGATCCGTCGGACCCGTCGGTTCCGCCTGGGCCTGATCGCTCGGCTCGGTTTGTTCGGCCTGATCGGTCTGTTCCGTCGGCTTCGCCGGCTCCGTCGGCTCGCTCGGCTCGGCCCGGTCAATCGGCGGCGCGACTTCGGTTTGCCGCCTTAGCTCGGCCACAGCGTTGAGGACCCCGACGAGGTTGCGGATGTTGGCGGCCAACACCCCGGCCATCCCGGCCAGCGGGGCCGCCATGCCGCCGGCCAGGCGGCCAAGCAGCACCTCGCGGCTGGGCAGGTTGGCAATGCGCCCAAGGTCCGTCGCGCTGATCGGTTGCCCGGCCAGCAGGCCACCCCGCAGGGTGACGAACTTGTACGGCCGGAAGGCTTCCTGCAACGCGCGAGCCAGGCTGACCTCATCGCCGCTGGTGCCCGCGATGGCCGTGGGCCCGGCGAGGAGCGGCTTGAGCGCTTCGAGCCCCGCCTCGTCGGCGGCAATCTTCAGGAGCCGGTTCTTGGCCACCTGCAGGCGAACGCCGTTGGCGCGCAGGGTCTTCCGAACCGTATGCATCTCGGAGACGGTCAATCCCCGGTAGTCGGCCACGGCCAGCGCGGAGCTGGCCCGCAGCATGTCCACGAGCTGGCTCACGGCCTGGCGCT
>JBKJVN010000114.1:0-2836 GCA_046717345.1 Candidatus Limnocylindria bacterium
TACTCTCACGCCATGAAGGGTGATCGGGTCGAGGCCGTGGTCGACACCGGCCAGGGCACGCAGACCTTCGTGATCGAGGCCACTCGCGCCGGCCGTCGCCTGGAAGTGGCCACCAGCCGGGGCGTGGTCGAGGTCAGCGAGGTGACCCGACACGGGACGCCGGTGCGCACCGGACGCTTCATGGCCAGCCGCTTGATTGCGTTGGTCGAGTTCCCGGCCCACGAGGGGAAAGAGTCGCAGGTCGAGGTCTCCACCCGCCGCCGAATCACGACCGTCGGCGAGGAGTGACCCAACCCGCCGACCTGGTGCTGGTCGGCGCACGCGTCGAACCCATCGCGTCCCGATTCGAGGTCGCGGATGCGGTCGCGGTGAGCGCGGGGCGCATCAGCGCCGTCGGGACCGCTGCGGACGTGGAGGGGCTGGTCGGCCCGAAGACGCGCATCGTCCGCCTCCACGGGGAGACGCTGCTCCCCGGATTCCAGGACGCGCACGTCCACCCGGTGTACGGCGGCCTCACCCTGCGCAGCTGCAACCTCCACGGCCTTCCCGACCAGGATGCCTACCTGGCGGCCCTCGCGGCCTACGCCGCCGTGCACCCCGAGCTGGAGTGGCTGACCGGGAACGGATGGACCTATGGTCCCTTTCCTGGCGGCATTCCGCGCCGGGAGACGCTGGATCGAGTGGTCGACGACCGGCCGGTGTTCCTGACGGCATACGACGGACACTCGGCGTGGGTCAACACCCGGGCCCTGGAGCTCGCCGGTATCACGGCCGAGACCGCAGACCCCGAGTACGGGCGCATCGAGCGCGACCCCGACGGGACGCCGGTGGGGCTCCTGTCCGAGACGGCCCAGGGACTGGTCGAGCGGCTCCTCCCGGAGCCAACCCACGCTGAGCTGGTGGAATCCCTCCTCCACAGCCAGCGGCACCTCCATTCACTGGGCATCACCGCCTGGCACGACCCGGGCGTCAACCCTGAATGGCTGCCCGCCTATCGCGACCTTGCGGAGTCCGGCCGCCTCACCGCGCGGGTGGTGGCCGCCCAGCAATGGTGGCCGTGGGGGGAGGCGAAAGAGCCCGATCCCCTGCCCCGCCTGCTGGCGCAGCGCGAGGCGCTGCGCATCGGTCCATTACGAGCGGACGTCGTGAAGTTCTGGCTGGACGGAGTGTTCGAGAACGGGACCGCAGTCGTCCTGGAGCCCTACCTGGGGACCGATGAGGCGGTCACCGACAATCGCGGCACCCCGAACTACGGCGTCGAGGAGCTCAACGCGGCGGTCATCGAGCTCGAGCGCCACGGGTTTGACGTCCACTTCCACGCCATTGGCGACGGGGCGGTCCGCCAGGCGCTGGACGCCGTGGCCGCCGCGCGGGCGGCCAACGGTGCGCGTGACGTCCGGCACTCGATCGCCCATATCGAGCTGATCCATGCCGCCGACATCGGCCGCTTCGCGGCGCTTGACGTGGCCGCCAACATGCAGCCCTTCTGGGCGACATACGACCAGGACACGCGCGAGATCCTGATGCCACGCCTGGGCGCGGAGCGGGTCGGGGCCCGATATGCGTTCGGTGACCTCCACCGATCAGGGGCACGACTGGCGGGCGGCAGCGACTGGACCGTGACCACGGCGAATCCCCTGGAAGAAATCGAGGTCGCCATTCGACGGGTCGACCCCAGCCAGCGCGACGGCGAGCCCTTCCGCCCGGACCAGCGGCTGGATCTCGATACCGCGTTGGCGGCGTTCACCATCGGTTCGGCGTGGGTGAACCGATTGGAGTCCGATACCGGGACGATCGAGGTGGGCAAGCTGGCTGACCTGGTCGTCCTCGACCGCGATCTGCGAGCGATCCCGGATGGACGAACGGCGGATGCGAGGGTGGTGACGACCTTCGTCGCGGGGGTGGCCGTCTTCGGAGCCTAGAGCCGGACTACGGCGTGAAGGTCACCGCCAGGACGGCCATGTTGGTGACCTTGGCCGAGGTCCAGCTCATGGTCACCATCGGCGCGCCAGCCTCCTCGGACCCCGCGCCGCGGAGGTTCTCGAGGCTCTTCGTGGTGTTCGTGTCCCAATGCTCGGTTTGGCCCGCCCCGGCGGTGTAGGACGTCGTGCTGTTATTGCCGTACAGGACGTCGAGGACAACGCCGCCGGCCTGGGACGCCACGTTGACGCTGATGGAGGTGCTGTTGGTCGCGGCGCCGACCGGAGTCCCCACCGTCCCTGCGCCGGCCAGGGCGTGGACGCCCATGACGCGCTTGGCGTTGGCACTCAGGACGTGATTCACGCTGGATCCGCTTACCGTGGGAGTCGGGTTGGCGAGTGTCCAGACTTCGACCGATCCGCCGGCGGGAGCGGTCTGGCGGCCGACGAACGTCATCGCCTGGTCCTGGGCGAGGTTGCCCGCGTTGGGCCGCCACGTGACGGAGGTGAGCTGGGTCGACGTCGAGCTGATGCTGACCATGACCACCAGGCGGTTGCTGCCCGCCGGCAGGCTGAAGGCGACCGAGCCGGCGCTGCTGGAGGCGGAGGCGAAGTTGCTGACCGTGCCGCCGGTGCGGGTCACCGGGGCGCTGGCCAGGGGCGTGGCCGACTGCTCGTTCGAGCGCGGGCCGGGCCCGACGCTGTTGACCGCGGCCACCTGGTAGTAGTAGGTCGTGCCGTTGGTGACGGTCGTATCGGTGAAGGTCGCCACGTTGCCAACCGTGGTCAGCAGCACCTCGGACCCGCTGGTCTCCCCGCGCCAGACCTCGTAGTTGGTGACCAGGCTGCCGCCGTCACTGGCGGGTGGGGTCCAGGCCAGGGCCACGCTCCCGTTGCCGCCGGTCGCGCTGGTCAGG
>JBKJVN010000115.1:0-16475 GCA_046717345.1 Candidatus Limnocylindria bacterium
GCGGCGTTGATGCCCATGGCCAGCACCCGCCGCGTGTCCATGGGATCGATCACCCCGTCGTCCCACAGCCGCGCGGTCGAGTAGTAGGGCGAGCCCTGGCGCTCGTACTCGTCCAAGATCGGTGCCTCGAACGCGTCGCGTTCGGCATCGGTCTGAAACCCGCCGCGCACGGTGGACAGGACCCGGGCCGCCTGGGCGCCGCCCATGACGCTGATCCGGGCGTTGGGCCACATCCACAGCTGCCGAGGTCCGTAGGCACGGCCCGCCCTCCCGTAGTTGCCCGCTCCGAACGAGCCGCCGATGATGACCGTGAACTTCGGCACCGCCGTGGTCGACACCGCGGTAACCAGCTTGGCCCCGTCCTTGGCGATCCCGCCTGCCTCGTACTCGCGGCCGACCATAAACCCGGTGATGTTCTGCAGGAACACGAGTGGGATCCGGCGCTGGGACGCCAGCTCGATGAAGTGCGCGCCTTTGAGGGCCGAGGCGCTGAACAGGACCCCGTTGTTGGCCAGGATCCCAACCGGGTAGCCCTCCAGCCGGGCGAAGCCGCAGACCAGGGTCTCCCCGTACCGTTCCTTGAACTCGTGGAACTCCGACTCATCGACCAGGCGGGCGATGACCTCGCGCACGTCGTAGGCCAGCCGCGGATCGGCGGGGACGACCCCATACAGCCCATCAGGCTGGACCGATGGTGGCCGCGGGGCGGCCACCTCCCAGGGCGGCTCCGGCTTGCGCCAGGCCAGGTTGCGGACGATGGAGCGGGCGATAGCCAGCGCATGCTCGTCCGACAGGGCGTAGTGGTCGGCCACGCCGCTGGTGACGGTGTGGACCTCCGCCCCGCCCAGCTCCTCGGCGCTCACCTGCTCCCCTGTGGCCGCCTGCACCAGTGGCGGACCGCCGATGAATATGGCTCCCGTGCCGCGGACGATCACCGTCTCGTCGCTCATGGCCGGCACGTAGGCGCCGCCAGCCGTCGAATGCCCCATTACGACCGCGATCTGCGGCACGCCGCGTGCCGACAGCTGTGCCTGGTGGTAGAAGATCCGGCCGAAATGGTCGCGGTCGGGGAAGACCTCGTCCTGGAGGGGGAGGAACGCCCCACCCGAATCGACCAGATACAGGCACGGCAGACGGTTGTCGAGCGCGATTTCCTGCGCGCGAAGGTGCTTCTTGACGGTCATGGGGTAATACGTGCCGCCCTTGACCGTGGCGTCGTTGGCCACGATCACGCACTCGACGCCCTCGACGCGACCGATGCCCGTCACCAGCCCTGCGCCCGGCGCCTCGTCGTCGTACAGGCCGTTGGCGGCGAGAGGCGACAGCTCGAGGAACGCGCTCCCCGGATCGATCAGCCGATCCACCCGCTCGCGGACGAGGAGCTTGCCCCGCTCGCGATGGCGGGCGATGGCGCGTTCGTCGCCGCCGGCTCCGTTGACCGTGACCTGGGCCGTCCGCTGGCGGAGCTCCGCGACCAGGTCCCGCATGGCGTCCGCGTTGGCGGCGAAGCTGGGGGACGAGGGATCGACCGCGGAACGGAGGACGGCCATGACCGGCCGATTATGGCCCGCGGCCAGACCCCATCGGTCAGATCCCGTCCGCGTACTCACCTCGCGTGTACATCGGCGCATGGGGACGCTGAAACCGCGTCTACGGGCATCATCCGGCCCCAAAATGGTCGAGATCACTCACTCGATGTGTATGGACGACCGGATTCGGGAGTCTGCGCGCCCATGTACACGTCCAGCGCGTACGGGAGGTTTGGACGAGCGCGAGTACCGCTTAGTGCAGGGTCAGGCCAGGCTCACGAGCGGGACCAGTCGGCTGACGTGAGTCGTATTGACGATAACCACCGAGACGACGTGCTCGAACGCCGGGTCGCCGTGGTGGAGGAGGTGGGCCTCCGTGAGCGGGACGAACGCCGGCAGCTGAAACGGGTCCGGGAACGTCGTTCCAGGCGGCAGATGGATGTTGCCGGTGACCGTGAATGGCCCCGCGTCGGCCGCGACACGCTGGATGCGCCGATGCAGGCGCAGCTGGCGGTTGGTCCGCCACTCCGGCGGCATGATGAGGACGACGTCCGCGGTGGCCACGGTCCGCCACTCCCCGTTCTTGTCCAGGACCGGACGGACAGTCATGTCCTCCCCGCCCGCGCGCGGCTGCCACAGGCGGAGCTCCTCGCTGGCCAGCAGGAGGTCGGTCACGCGCTGCCCCTTGGACGCGATCCAGCCCACCATGCGGGTGTCCGCGGTGTACAGCTCGATGGGCGCCAGATCGGTTCCAGTGGCCAGGGCGGCGGCGCCGGAGGTCGCCGACCCGCCACCACCGCGGCGCCAGTTCCAGAAGGTCACCTGCTCACGCTACCCGGTGTGTCCGGCACGGGCCACGGCCCGACAGTACTAGCGTGGCTGCACCACAAAGGCGTTGCCGGGCGACACCATTCCTATAGCGGAACTCCGCACCCCGGTGTACAACTTGCGCATGACGCGCGCCATTCGGTTCGGAATCATTGCGGGGCTCATCCTCGTCCTGCTGGCGGGGGGTGCGGCCGCACTGGCCTTCAACGGCGAGGGACCCAACGCCGAACGGGTGGTCGAGCTCCTGGACGACCAGGAGATCACGACCGACACCGCCGAGCTGGACGCGCTCGCCGACACCTACGGGCTGGGCGGCGCGGTCAGGATCCTCGCCTTCGCCGACGCGGCGGGGGTGGAGCCGTCAGAGGTGGCCGCCATGCGCGACGACGGCATGGGTTGGGGCCAGATCGCCCGAGCCCTGGCGGAAGAACACGAGGGATTCGACCTGAAGCCGGGCATCGGATGGATCATGAGCGGCCAAGGCCAAGGCCAAGGCCAAGGTCAAGGCCAGGGCCAGGGGCAAGGCCAGGGCCAGGGACAGGAAAAAGAGAAAGTGCACGGGCATGGGGGTGGCGACACCGGCGACTGATATCGTCGCCCGGTGATCGAATTCGACGAATTCCTGCGGGTCGACATGCGGGTCGGCCGCATCGTGGCTGCCGAGCCGTTCCCGGAGGCCCGCAACCCCTCGTATCGGCTCCAGATTGACTTCGGCCCGGACATCGGGGAACGGGTATCGGCCGCCCAGCTGACGGTCACGTACCCCGATCCGGCGACCCTCATCGGCCGCCAGGTGGTTGCCGTCCTGAACTTTCCGCCCCGCCGGATCGCGGGTCTCGCCAGCCAGGTCCTGGTCCTGGGCGCCATGGGGGAGGGCGGCCAGGTCTACCTGCTGGAGCCCGACCCCGCCTCGCCCGAGGGTCTCCGCATCGGCTGATCAGTCGGGATCGGCCATACTCGTCGGGTCGTGACCGCCACCGATCACTCGCTGCTGGGCGAGGCTCCCGACGGCATGCCGGCCCCGGACATCACCCCGCCCCAGGTTGCGCGGTCAGGGGACCCGTTTGCGGCCCTGCGCATCGTGCACGGTCTGGCTCGCCTGCCGCGGAATATGACCCATCAGCTGCGTGACGTGGTCGCTGCCCTGAACGCCGCGTACCTGGACTGGTCGTTCCGCGAGGCTGTCGTCCTGGCCGAGCTGACCCAGCTCCAGTCCAACTGGGGCATCTCGTTCCACGGTGAGGACCGGATCGTGATCGGGGCCAACGAGCGCGGCCGGACGCTCCTCATCGTCGACTCCACCAAGATGACGCCGTTCCTCATCTCCCAGGCCCAACGCCTGGCCGACGCGTGCGACGCGGAGCTCCGCCGCTTCACGTTGGGCGACGGGGTGACGACCGACAACTGACCGATGACGGTGGCTGACCGATGACCGCTGGACCGAAGACGCCGAAATCACTCACCCCAACGTGGCCGACCGGCAGGCCGGGAACCCCTATTACTTCATCCTGCCCGTCGACTTCCAGGCCGCCTTCGGCCGCCACCGGCCTCCGATCCGTGTCACGGTCCGTGGCCACACCTGGCGGACCACTCCAGCCCGATATGGCACGGACTACTACCTGGTCGTCAACCGTGCCGTCCGCGAGGCCACCGGCCTGCAGTACGGGGACCGGGTCCGCATTCGTATAGACCCCGACACTGAGCCCCGGGTCGTGCAGCGGCCACCGGAGCTCGCCGCGTCACTGGCCGGCGCGCCGAACGCCAGGGCCATCTACGACGGACTCTCGTTCAGTCACCAGAAGGCATACGCCGACTGGGTCGCCGAGGCCAAACGATCCGAGACGCGAACCCGTCGCGCGGCAGCATCGGTCGAGCGCCTGCTGGCCGGCCGGAAGGAACCGAGCGGCTGACCATGCCTTCTAGACGTAGGATGCCGTCATGCGACGCCTGAAAAGCCTTCGAAATCGAATGATTGCGCTCGTCCTTTTGGGACTACCGCTGCTCATCGCGGCCTGTCAGAACGCTCCAGGGGGGCCCGGCTACTAGACCGGCTGGCCGTCAGTAGCGGTCGGCCTGAGCGGCCTGGCCGACGGCGGCCTCGGGGGCCTCCATCCGGATCGCAACCTTGTCGGTCCGTCGTGGCTTGGGGCGGAAGGGCGAGGTCTCGGGCACGACCGGTCCATCGGTCTCCGCCAGCTCGCCACCCCGGTACGCCTCCCACACGGCCATCACCGTGTCGCGGTGGGGTCGAATCCGGCAGTGCTCGTCGCGGTTGCCCATCTCGTCGCAATAGCCCAGGGGCACGCACTTGGGGGCCAGGAACGATCCGAAGAAGGGGCTGACCCGGAAGATCTCGTGGCGGATCTGCTTGAACAGCTGGCGAATCTCCCACTGGGCCATGGTGCACAGGCGCAGCCCGCTCATGTGGATGAGCTGGCGCAGGTTGACGGTCATGATCAGGTTGGTCTGCATGGCGTTGGGGAAGATGAAGCGCGCATCCTCGGCCGGGACCTCGGCCTGGAGCAGCTGCCCGTACAACTCGAGGTTGTCGTCGATGGCCTGCTGGAAGCGCCCCGCCAGGTCGTCCGGCAGGTCGCCCTTGGTGATCGAGTCGGGGATGGTGTAGTTGTCGCGGGCCTTGAAGCTCACGTAGCGCTGGGACTGCTGGTCAAAGGCGGTCCCCGACCGATGGCGGACCAGCTGGTGGGACAGGGTCCGGGTCACGCCGCTGATGGCGAAGGTGAAGTTGACGTGCTCGATGGTCGAGCCATGACCCGACTCCATGACCTTGCGAACCAGCGCCTGCTGCTTCTCGTCGGCCACCTGGCGTGCCACCGCCTTGTCCCAGATGGCGTCCGGCAGCTGCTCCGAATAACACGTTCGGCAGGCCGTGTAGATGATCGGGAGGTAGTACTCCTCGACGATCTCGGCGGTGGGAAAGATCAGCTTGGCGGACAGGTTGGGAGAGGTCGGCGGCATGGGACTCGCACGAGGGTGATGGGAGCCGCAGTCTAGCACCGGATCGCTGCCAAAAGGAGGGCCTTTTCCACAACCTGTAGTGGTGTGGATAACTTCAGGCCGCTATCTTGTGTGTCGGTCCGCTTGGTCGTCCGAGGCCTCCGGACGGCGTTCCTCGAGTCGCGCGAGGCCGTGGAGACGGTCGTAGGCGATGAAGTTTCCGCCCCCGGCGCGGGCCGACGCGACCGCCTCATCGGCCCGTGCCAGCAGCGTGTCGGCGGTCAGCTCCTGGCGCGATCGCATGGTGGTGACGCCCAGCGAGACGGTGATCGTGACCTCTCCCCGTCCAGTCGATACGGGGCGTTGGGTGGCCCGGTCACGGATGGCCTCCGCGAACACTGTGGCGCCCTTCTCATCGGTATGCGGGAGGATGGCCAAAAAGGAGTCTCCGGCTACCCGGCCGATGGCGTCCGCTTCGCGGACGCGGACTCGCATCCGCAGCGCCAGCTCGCGCAGCACCGCATCGCCGACCGCCGTCCCGTGCTGGGCGTTGATCTCCCCCATCTCATCCACGTCCATGAGCACGATGGACACCGCGTGCGGATAGCGGCGCGCGGCCGCCACCTCGTCGCGCAGCCGATCCATGATCGCGCTGCGACTGGCGACGCCGGTCAGCGGATCAACGTCGGCCGCGCGCTCAAGCTCGGAGCGCTGCAGGGCGATGGTGTGACGCGCGTCGGTCAGCTCGGCCAGGGCGGCCCGCATCTCCCGGCCCAGGCGGTCGCGTTCCGCAGAGTCGTCCTCTGACCTTGGGTTGGGGGAAGGCGGAGTGCCCAGCCTGGTCAGCAGGCGAGGGGCGACGGGCACTGCGGCGGCCGCGACGTCGTCGGCAGCCCGTTCCTCTCGGTCGACGAGGGCCAGCACGAGCAGCGGTGGGGTCAGCAACAGCGGGGCGATGGCGAATAGTGCGTCAACGGTCCCCGGACGCGCCCACGCCAGCAGGCCGGCCGCAAGGGCCACGGTCACCGATCCAAGTGCGGCGATCGTGTTGCGACGGTTCACCCACGCGCCAGCCGCACCTGCGGCCAGGAGTCCGGCCCCCAGCATCACCACGGACGTGGCGGGGTCCAGCTCCGATCCAGGAGCCAGCAGGGCAGCCGCGAGCGCGGTCTCGGCCAGCACGAGGGCCACGATAACGCCCAGCCAACGAGACCGTTCGTCTACCAGCATCTGGTTTCCGGCCCACGCGGCGGCGGCCAGGCCGGACGCCATGACCAGCAGGGTCAGAGCCAGGCCGCTGTTGGGGAGGGTTGCCGCCGCGGTGGGCCCCGCCAGCGCCAGTGCGGCGCTCCCAGCGGCCAACGCGGTGGCGCTCAGGCCGGCCGCGCCGGCCGAAAGGCGCCCAGTCCTCAGCAACGCGTTGAGCAGGGGAATCACCGAAACGGCAGAGCACAGGGCCAGTGCGCCCAGCCCGAGCGTGGCGAGCCAGCCGCTTCCGCCCCCGGGGTCCAGGGTGAGCGGCGGAAACAGGCGCAGCACCACGAGAGCGGCCACGGGGAGCACCAGGGCCAGCCCGGTGCCCACGGACCGCGCGATCGCTGCGGTCAAATCTGATCGGGGCATCTACTCAGCGGTGCGTCTGGTCACCGCGAGTCTGTCAGCCTGGGGGTCACCGACAAATAGTACGAACGGCCGCGCCATACTCAGGCATGGCCTCCAGGTCTCCAGGCGAGCGGCTGCCCAACGAAACAGTCATGACCCGCACCGCGTTCCTGGCCGCCACCGACGAGCTCATCGCGGAAGGCGACCGCCTGGCCCACGCTCCCGACTGGGACCGCTTCCGGGCCTGGCTGCTCGAGTCCGACAAGCTGCTGGAATCGGTCTGGGGTCGGATGGACCGATATCACCTGGCCTGGCTCAACGTCGGTCGGGATAGCGCCCCGCCCGGCTCAACCCTGGACCAGGCGGGCACGGGCCGCTTCGTCGCCGAGGTGGCGCGCGCCAAGGTGGCCGTCCTGCGTACCATGCGCACCGCGGTGGAGCGCCAGGGCTGGCGACGCCTGGCCGATGATCCCGCGCCACGGGAGACCACGTGACCTACGACCGAACCGGGGGACTCGCCGCGATCCTGGCCCACCCCGCCGACGAGGCGTTCACCTGCGCCGGGACGCTGGCCCTGGCCCACGACGCGGGCGAGACGACGCGCCTCCTGGTCGTGACCCGCGGCGAGGCCGGGAACCCCGAGCGGACCCCCGACGCTCAGCTCGCCGCCGTGCGCGAGGCAGAGATGATCCGCGCCGCGGAGGCGATCGGGCTCAACGAGGTCACCCTCCTGGACGGCTACCCGGACGGGGCCGTTGCCGCCGAGCCGCAGGAGCGCCTGGTGAGCGAGATCGTCGCCTGGCTGGGGAACCGCCGCCCGGACGTCGTCATCACGTTCGGCGCGCACGGTGTGACCGGCGACCCGGACCACATCGCGGCCGGCAGCGCCGCGCGGTGGGCGGTCGAGCGCCTCGCGAAGGAGGGCGTGGCGCCGCACTCGGCTTTCGTCATCGCGCCGGGCTACGGGCCGGGGCCCAACCGCTACGACCTCTCCCCGGAGGAGCAGGGCGCGACCCACCGGATTGACATCACCGAGGTGGCCGACCGACGGTTGGCCGCGCTCGAGAGCCACGCTTCTCAGGCCGATACCGCCGAGGCGATCGCCGAGCTCCGAGCCGCCATCGAAGCCGGTGGGCCGATCTACGAGGCTTTCACGCGGGTCCGCCCCGAGGTCCTGCCACCGCACCCGAAGTACGACACCAGCCTTTTCTAGGTGCCCTCGGTGGCTTCCTCGCGAATCCCTGCTAATCTGGTCGGGTATGACGATTGATTCGAACCTCGCCAAGGTGGACGAGGTGATGACTGCCCTGTATGACATTCACGATCCGGAGATCGGGATGAGCATCGTGGATCTCGACCTGATCAAGAACGTCGAGATCGGAGCCGATGGCGCCCCGACCGAGATCAAGATGGTTCTCACCACGCCGTTCTGCCCGTGGGCCGGGGACCTGATTCAGGAAGTCAAGCAGAAGACAGAGGACATCGTGGGTCCACCGGTCAAGGTGACCCTGCTGGCCGATCGCTGGGAGCCGCCCCCCGGCCTCTTCTAGGCCTGCCTCACGGGGCGAGACTCGCTCGCGGGCTCCGATCCCAGCCGCTACCCGATGTCACATCGTTTCGTGCTATCGCGCTACACGATGTCACGAATGCCTGTGACACCACCCGATCAGGTCCGTGGCGGCGCTAGGATCGGGCTGGCATGAAGATCTACACGCGCAAGGGGGACGCCGGCGACACCGGGCTCCTGTTCGGCGGTGCCCGGGTCGGCAAGGGGAGCCCCAGGATCGAGGCCGCCGGCACGGTCGACGAGGCGGTGGCCGCTATGGGCCTGGCCCGGGTCGCGCTGCGAGCCGACGATCCTCTGGCCGGCCTTCTCATCCGGCTCCAGAAAGAGCTGTTCGTGGTGGGCGCCGAGGTCTCCACGCACCAGGTTCGGCGGACACGACTGACGCCGGGGACGAGCCTCGTGACCGAAGCAATGGTGACGGCGCTGGAGCAGGAGATTGACGCCCTGACCGCCGCCCACCCGATGCCGGTGGAGTTCGTCGTGCCGGGGGAATCCCAGCCGGGCGCCGCGCTGGATCTGGCGCGGTCGGTGACTCGACGCGCAGAACGCAGAGTCGTGGTCCTGGCCGAGGGTGGTGACCTCCCCGACTCGCAGGTCGTGCGCTACCTCAACCGCCTGGCTGACCTGCTGTTCGTGATGGCCCGCGTCGCGGATGGGGGCTTCCGGCCAGTTCGCGGCCGCGCGTAGAATCGCGTCGCCCGCTGTTCACGCCCGACTTCCGAGGAGATCCGGATGACGCTCACCGCATCGCGCTACCAGATGTTCATCGCCGGGGAGTGGCGTGACGCCGCCGCCGGCGAAACGACTGAGGTCATCAACCCCGCCACCGAGCAGAAGATCGCCGACGTTCCGAAGGGGACGACCGCGGACGTCGACGCGGCGGTGGCCGCCGCCCGCGACGCATTCGAGACGTGGTCCCTGACCACGCCGGCGGAGCGGAGCGGCATGCTCCACAAGTTCGCCGACGCGGTCGAGGCCCATGCCGACGAACTGGCGCGTGTGGAATCGGCCAACGTGGGCAAGCCCATGTCCGTGGCCGCGTTCGACGTCGAGTTCAGCGTCGACAACCTCCGCTTCTTCGCCGGCGCGGCCCGAGTCGTGGAAGGCAAGGCGGCGGGGGAGTACGTCGCCACCCACACCAGCATGATCCGGCGTGAGCCGGTGGGGGTCATCGGCCAGGTGGCTCCGTGGAACTACCCGCTCATGATGGCCATCTGGAAGCTCGGCCCCGCCCTGGCGGCCGGCAACACGGTTGTTCTCAAGCCTTCGTCATGGACGCCGCTGACCGCCATCAAGCTCGCCGAGCTGGCCGCCGACATCTTCCCCAAGGGCGTTATCAACGTGGTCATCGGCCCGGGCAAGACCATCGGCGCGCACCTCATCTCTCACCCCGACGTGGACATGGTGTCGCTCACCGGTGACACCGCCACGGGTCGCGAGATCGCCGCGGCCGCGGCCCAGACCGTCAAGCGGGTGCACCTGGAGCTGGGCGGCAAGGCCCCGGTCCTTGTGTTCGACGATGCGGACCTGGATGCGGTCACCGACGCGGTCAAGCTGGCCGGTTTCTTCAACTCTGGCCAGGACTGCACGGCGGCTACCCGAGTCATTGCGTCCCGCAACTCCTACGACGGCCTGCTCGAGCGCCTCGTCCCGGCGATCGACTCGCTCAAGGTGGGCGACCCGGCATCGGTGGAGGACTACCGCGAAGCCGATGTCGACATGGGCCCCATGGTCAGCCAAGCCCAGCAGGAGCGGGTCATCGGTTTTGTGGATCGGGCGCGCGGCTATGGCGCCGAGGTCGTGGCCGGCGGGTCAGCCCTGGACGGGCCGGGCTACTTCTATCGGCCCAGCCTGGTCACCGGCATCAGCCAGGACAGCGAGATCATCCAGAAGGAGGTCTTCGGCCCGGTCGTCACGGTCCAGCACTTCGCCGACGACGAGGAGGGGATCCGCTGGGCCAACGGCGTGCCGTTCGGGCTGGCGGCATCGGTCTGGACCCGCGACATCAAGCGTGCCCTGAATGCCGCCCGGCGCCTGCGCTTCGGCACGGTATGGATCAACGACCACCTGACGCTCGTGTCCGAGATGCCGCACGGGGGCTTCAAGCAGTCCGGCTACGGCAAGGACATGTCCAGCTACAGCATCGAGGACTACACGGTCATCAAGCACGTGATGGCCAAGATCGCCGACTGAACTGTTACGGACTGATCTGGACCGATACCGACCGATGACGTGATGGCGCCCGCGGCCACCCCCTGGCGCGGCTGACGCAACGCGCTGCGGGGCCGGCCATGGCCGCCCGGACCTCGGGTTGTGGCGAGCCAGCTCGTCCAGGCCACGAGCCTGGGCGCTGGGGTCTGTGTCACAGGCATTCGTGACATCGTGCAGCCCGATAACGCGATAGCACGAACGGTTGTGATACGGCGCTCATGGCATCGCGGGGTGCTACCCGGGCGCAGTGGGGGAGACGAGCGGCAAGGTGAAGCGAACCGTGGTGCCAAGCCCGACCTCTGAGGTGGCGGTCATCTCGCCGCCGTGAGCCTCGACCAGGTCGCGGGCGATGGGCAGGCCAAGCCCACTCCCCGGGGAGTCGGGCGAGCGATAGAAGCGGTCGAAGATCCGGCCCAGGTCCTCGGGGCTCATCCCGCTCCCCGTATCACGCAGTGTGAGCGCCCGGTGCGGAAATCGTGTGGACCGAGCGCCGATTTCCAACGAGCCGGCTGTACCGTACGCGCCAATGCGTGACGGCCTGGAACGGCGCACCCTGGAGCTCCTGGGCGTGGTGGCGGTGGCCGCCATCCTGGTCGGCATCCGGATGCTGGACGGCACCGATCTTGGCTCCAGCTGGGAGCGGGGGCTGGCGGGCGTTGCGAGCCAGCTGCCGGTGACGTTCCCGGCGGCGGTGCTGGTCTTCGGCTCGGCCGTCCTCCAGCTGGCCGCCGGCGCAGTCGTCATCCGGGCTCTCCGCCGCGCGCCATACGCATCGGTGACCGATGCCGTCCTGGGTGGCCTGGTGGGGGCGGTCGTCATCGGTTTGGCGGCGCTCATGCTGCTGGGGAGCCTGGGGCTGTTCCGCCAGCTGGTGCTGCTGGCGTTGAATGCGGCCGTCATCGGTCTGGGCTGGTTCGTCCGACCCATCTTCGACAGCCGGCCGGTGTTCAGGCTGGGGTGGCCCTCGGTTGCCAGCGCCTTCGTGGTGCTGGCCTGGTCCGGATCGGTGATCCTCCAGCTGGCGTCGCCGGTGGTGCCGTTCATCGACGTCCTGCCCAACCACGTGGCGCCGGCCGAGCACCTCCGCGCCTTCGGCGAGTTCGCGTCGTTGACCACCGCCCCGTCACCCATCTACGGGCCGTCGCGGATGTTCCTGGGCTATACCGGGCTGCTGGGGTCGGCCACGGTCCTGAGTGGTCAGCCCGCGGCGCTGGCCACGGCTGCGTTCGTCCTGCCAGGAACCATCCTCGTGGGCGTGGGCATGGTCCGCCTGGCATCAGGCATCCTGGGCCGGAGCGTGGGGTGGTGGATGTTGGTTGCCTTCACCCTCACCATCTCGTTCGCACGAATGGCCGATGACCGGGCCACGGTCCTGGTCCTGCCCCTGGTCGCCTTCTGCCTGGTCGAACTGCTGGAGGGGACTGATCGGGGGCGGCCGCTGGTCCTGGCGGTCGGGCTGGCGGCGACGGTGTTCGTCCATCCGCTGGTCGGGATGCTGACTGCGGGGACGGTTGTCGCCCTGGTGGCGCTCGTCCCCGGGCGGTTTGAACGGCTGGGGGTGCCGGCGCTGGTGGGGGGCGGGTTGCTGGCGCTTCCCCAGGCCTCAACCATGCTCGGGGTCGACCTGCCCTCCGCCATGGGACTGGCCGCTGTCCCTCCCGCGCTGGCTGCCGTGTGGCTGTTCGACCGCTCCGAGACGGCGCGTCGCTGGTTCGTGCTGGTCTTCCGCGCCGCAGGGATGGCGGCCGTGGTGGCCGTGGTGCTGTTCGCGCTGCCATCGCTGGAACGCTGGGTCAACACGTTCGTCGATTTCTTCCTGCGCTACCCGATCCTGGTCTGGACCGCGGCCGTGGGTGGGATCGTGGCCGGACGCCGGACCTTCGCCCTGGTGCCGGTGGTGGCCTTCGTCATCGGTCTGCTGGCGGTGCTGGCCGCGGCCGTCATCCCGTGGCAGAACGTGGGAGTCGAAGGCCTCGACTTCGAGGTGACCAAGACCCTCCATTACTGGACGCCCGTGTTCCTGGCTGTCATGGGGGCGTTCGCGGTCCAGGCGGTGTGGGAGAACCCGCGGTTCGGGCTCGCCCTGCGCGCCGGGGTGGTGGGCCTGTTCCTGATCGCCGCCGCGCTTCCCATCCGAGCCGAGCCGATCGAAGCCCTGCTCCTGGGCGAGCACCGGATGAGCGAGACACTGTCGATTGACCTGCGCGCCGCGGAATTCGGGTTCTGGGGTGGGTATCCCGACTCACGGACCATCATCACCGCGCCCCAGGCGGAGCTGGTCGAGCGGCTGCGGGATGAGGTGGCCGCCGGGCGCCTCCGATCGACCACGCCCGTGCTGCACGTGGCATTCAACTTCCAGCAATGGGATGCCACGCCCATCGGCGTGTTCGGCGGGATGCTGGAAACCATGGTGTCCGAGCAGACCGAGGTCAGCATCCACACCGCCGGCGGGCGCCTCCACCCACTCGACGAGCTGGACCCTCTCCTGCAAGCGGGCTACCCGTACCTCGTCTTCGAGCCAGGCGACCTGCCCGATGGCCTCCGCGAACGAATTGTGGGCGCCGGTTATCGGTCCATGTTCGTCAACGTCCAGGGTGAGATTTTTGTGGCATTTTCAGGCGGTTAGGCATACCATCTGAGTCCATTTTGGGGTGGAAACTTGTCGACCGATTTCGACGCATACAAGACGCTTCAAGTCCTTTCGGACGCCGACGATATCGTCATCGAGGCGGCGTTCCGAGTCCTCGCCCGCCGCTACCACCCGGACGGCCAGAAGGGCGACGCCGCGCGGATGGCGGACATCAACCGCGCTTACGATTTGCTCCGCACGCCGATCCGGCGTCGACGCTATGACAGAGAGCGCCACCTCACGCCGGTCGGCCCCGGGCCGGCATCGGTTCAGCCCCCGCCGACGAATGGGTACGCCGAAGCGGCGGCCACCAACGGCAACGGCCATATGCCCTTCAACGTGGTCGACTTTGGCCGCTATATGGGCTGGACCCTGAAGGACCTGGCCAAGCACGACCCGGACTACCTGCGCTGGCTGTCCCGCAGCTCGGGCGGCGTCCGCTACCGAAATCAGATCCATGAGCTGCTCCCCGACGAACGCGAAGCAGCCGCGGCGAAGATGAGGCCCCCGGGCCACCGCGACTAGTCCAGGCGCGCCTGCGCGAAACGGCGCCGGCCCGAAAGAGCTCTGCCCACCCCATCACAGGGCTTCGTGACATCGCGCAGCACGGTAGCGCGATAGCACGAATGGCTGTGAGACTCACCCCGGCGTCTGGGCGGAGAGCATCCGTGCGTCGCACGCGTTCGTGGTAGCCCGAGCGGGGCTGTACGATCGGGCTCATGACCGAAGCCAGCGCGGTGCCCGCGGACGAGGCACCGCCCCGCGGCCGGACCGCGCCACTTGATGCGGCCGAAGCTGACCGCCTGTTTCGCGAGGGCGTGGCCCTCTTCAACGGAGCGCGCTACTGGCACTCGCACGAGGCCTGGGAGACGTTGTGGCGGGCCGCGCCAGACGAGGAGCGCGACTTCTACCAGGGCCTGATCAAGCTCGCGGCCGGATTCCTGCACCTGTCGCGTCGAAACCGGCGCGGCGCGCGGAACAAGCTGGCGGAGGGCATCGCGCACTTGAGTCGCTACGAGCCCATGCATCGCGGCATCGGCGTCACTGAGCTGGTGAACAAGGCCAAGGAGATCGTGGCCGATCTCGACGCCGGCGCCATCCCCTACCTGATCCCGCCTTCGATCCGGTTCATCGCTTCGACCTCCGTGAACCGATGACGGAACTGGAGCCGACAACCCGGGTGGAGCGCGATTTGATGGGCGAGGTTCAGGTCCCGGCCGATGCCAAATGGGGCGCCACCACCCAGCGCGCGGTCGAGAACTTCCCGATCAGTGGCCTGCGCATCGACCCGTCCGTGATCCGCGCCCTGGGCCGGATCAAGGCAGCTGCCGCCACCGCCAACGCCGAGCTGGGCGTGTTGGAAGCCGATGCCGCGGCCGCCATCCGGGCCGCGGCCGAGCAGGTCGCCGCCGGCGGCTGGGACGACCAGTTCCCGATCGACGTGTACCAGACCGGCTCGGGCACCTCGTCGAACATGAACGCCAACGAGGTCATCGCCACCCTGGCTGCCGAGCAGTTCGGCCAGCCGGTCCATCCCAACGATCAGGTCAACGCCAGCCAGTCGAGCAACGACGTGTTCCCTTCGGCCATGCATCTGGCCGCCACCGAGGCCGTCGTGAGCGACCTCATTCCCGCCCTGACCCGGCTGGCCGAGGCGCTGGAGGCCAAGGCCGATGAGTTCGAGAGCGTGGTCAAGTCCGGCCGCACGCACCTGATGGACGCCACGCCGGTCACCCTCGGCCAGGAGTTCGGCGGGTACGCGGCCCAGGTACGGTATGGCGTCGAGCGACTCCACGACACGCTGCCGCGGGTCGGCGAACTGGCCCTGGGGGGCACCGCCGTCGGGACCGGCATCAACGCCCCGGCCGGGTTCGCGGCCGCCGTCATCGCGGAGCTGCGCGAGACCACCGGGCTGCCGCTGACGGAGGCCCGCAACCACTTCGAGGCCCAGGGCGCGCGCGACGCGCTGGTGGAGCTGAGCGGCCAGCTGCGGACCATCGCCATCGGTCTGTACAAGATCGCGACCGACATCCGTTGGATGGCCTCCGGCCCCCGTGCCGGCCTGGCCGAGATCCACGTCCCGGACCTGCAGCCGGGGAGCAGCATCATGCCCGGCAAGGTGAACCCGGTCATTCCCGAGGCGCTGTCCATGGTCTGCGCCCAGGTCATCGGCAACGACGCGGCCGTTGCGTTTGGCGGGGTGGCCGGCAACTTCGAGCTGAACATCATGCTGCCTGTGCTGGCCCGCAACCTGCTGGAGTCCATCCGGCTGCTGGCCAGCGCATCGGTCCTGTTTGCAGACCGATGCGTCAGCGGCATCACCGCTGACGAGGATCGTGCCCGGGAGTACGCCGAGGGGTCACCCGCGGTGGCGACGGCCTTGAACCCGGTCCTCGGGTACGAGGAGGCGGCCAGCATTGCCAAGCAGGCCCTCGCCGAGCGGAAGAGCATCCGGGAAGTCGTGATCGAGCGTGGCCACGTCGAGAAGGGCACGATCACCCACGAAGACCTCGACCGCCTCCTCGACGTGATGTCCATGACCCGGCCAGGGGTCTAACCACCGCTCAGTCGATTTGCGCGACGTTCACTGGGACGCGGATGCCTTTTAGTCGCTCGGCGCGCAACGGGCCATGGGCGAACCCGCGTTCCGTGGCCGCCAAAACATCCTCACTGGCGACGATTTCGTCCGGGCCGGCTAATGCGGCGATGCGCGCGGCGACGTGCACGCCGCGGCCGGAGTAGCTGGAACCGCTCTTCATCGCTTTCGCGGCATGGAGGCCCATTCGGATGGCAGGCGCAAACCCATGGTCGCGCCGGTGGTCGCGCATGGTGCGACGAATGGCTGTGGCGGCCTCAATCGCCAGGTCCGCATCGGCGAAGGCGAGGAAGAAGCCATCCCCGGCGTGGTCCAGGATCTCGCCTCGGTGCTCGACGACAAGGTGCCGGATCGTATCGTCATGCCAGCGAAGCAGCGCTCCCCAGGCATCGTCGCCGATCGCCTCGATCAGGTCGGTCGAGCGGACGACATCGGTGAACATGAACACTCGCTCGGCCTTGCGTTCTGGCGCGTCACCACCTCGCGGACCTCCGATCCGGTCCAGGATCGACTTTGTCCGCTGGATGTCGGGTGCGGCGCGCAACCGTTCGAACG
>JBKJVN010000116.1:0-7068 GCA_046717345.1 Candidatus Limnocylindria bacterium
CGCAATCAACGATCTCGATAACGGAGGGATCGGCCTGTCGATTATACCGACCCCCTCCGGCGCTTCTGAACCACCTCGACCCCTGCTAGACTCGCCCGCCGGTGAGCATCCTGTTCGACGCTCTGAGTCCGACCAACTTCGCCGACCTCTTCACCCTGATGTGGGTGGGAGCGATCGTGATCTGTGTAGGGGCGTCCTTCGTGTACTGGCAGGCCCAGCGTCGGTATCGGCGCTACCCGGAGCACCTGGCGCTCCACGAGTGGGTGTACTGGTCGATCCTGGTGCCCTGGATCCTGGTCCCGCTGTTGGCCGTCATCCACGTCCCGCTATTCTTGATCCTGATCCTGATCGTGCCCGGCATGGCGCTCGCGGCCTGGGGCGCGTTCATCCGCTACCCACCCCGGATCGCGGCTGCCAACGACGAGATCCGTCGCCGCCGATACGTGCCGCCACCGCGTCGCGAGGTCCGCGCCCGGGCCCGCCCCACCCCCACCGGCGGTCACAAGACCCACCGCCGCTGATCTGACCCATGCGGCACCTGAGTCTCGTGGCATCGGCCATCGCTGCGGGGACGGGGGTCATCTACATCGGGTTTCTCATCAAGCAGGGGACGCCGGTCGTTCCGCTCACCGTCGTGGTCGTGACGGCTGCGATTGCTGCGCTGGCGGTGCTGACCGCCTACGGGTCGTTGGGCCCGAATCCGACGCGTCGCGCTCTGGCGCAATGGGCCGCCGTCCCGGGGTTCTTCGGCCTGGGGTATCTGGCGGGGTTCTCGATCGGCGTGCCGTTGCTGATCGGGGGCGTACTGACATTGCCGGCAGCGGTTGCCGGCCTGCGCGGCATCCGTCCTACGCTTCGCGCGGTCGGGGGATGGATCGTGGTGATCCTGGTCGCCTGGGCTGTTGTTCTGGCCGCGCTCCTGATCCCGGTGCTGTCTTAGCTCGGCGAGCCCTCGGCGAGCTCAACGCTTCCTTCATCACCAAGTACGGAGCACACTTGGCGCAAATGAAGGTGTGCGCTTCCTGTGGCGCTGCAATTCCCGACGCCGCACGCTTCTGCCCGAACTGCGCGGCTCCGGTCGAGGCGTATCCGGATCAAAGCGAACGGAAGCTCGCAACGGTCATCTTTGCTGACCTGGTCGGCTCGACCGAGCTAGGCGCCTCGCAAGACCCGGAGCGGACGCGGGCGCTCCTGGACCGCTTCTACGATGCCATGGCCGCGGAGATCGACACCGCCGGCGGGACGGTTGAGAAGTTCGCCGGGGACGCGGTGATGGCGGTGTTCGGCGCACCCACATCGCTCGAGGACCACGCCGAGCGGGCGCTGCACGCGGCGCTGGCGATGCAGGGACGCCTGCAGACGCTGTTCGACGAGGAGCTCGCCCTGCGAATCGGCGTGAACACGGGTGAGGTCGTGGTCGGCAAGGCGCGCGAAGGCAGCTCCTTTGTCACCGGCGATTCGGTGAACGTGGCGGCACGACTGGAGCAGGCCGCCGAACCGGGTGAAGTGCTCGTCGGGGAGCGCACGGTCGCGACCGTCCGCGGTGCGTTCGAGTTCGCCGAGCCTCAGACGATCCAGGCCAAAGGGAAGTCGGAGGGGGTCGAGTGCCGCCGCCTACTGCGCGCGCTGTCGCTCATGCGCCCACGCGGCGTCGGGGGCCTTCGCCGTGCCTTCGTCGGCCGCGACGACGAGATGACGCTGCTCGAGGGCATCTACCAAGAGGTCGAGGATCAGCGCGAGCCCCGCCTGGTGACGATTCTCGGCGATGCGGGGGTCGGCAAGACGAGGATCGTACGGGAGTTCTGGGAGCGCCTCGGTGGCCGCTTGCCGGAGCCCCTGCGCCGGACGGGACGTTGCCTGTCGTACGGCCAAGGCATCACCTACTGGCCACTCGCGGAGGTGCTGAAGGAGCATCTCGGCATCCTCGAGAGCGACCCTCCGACGGTCGTGCTCGAGCGGCTGGGGTCGCGCGAGATATTGGGCCTGACGCTTGGGCTCGACGTTGCTCGCGGGCTCCACCCCCTCGCCGCGCGCGACCGCTTCCAGGACGCGTGGGTCGACTTCCTGGACGAGATCGTCGCCGAGCGCCCCACCGTCATGCTGATCGAGGACGTCCACTGGGGCGAGGAGCAGCTACTCGACCTCCTGGAACGACTCGTGCGCGACACGCGGGGGCCGTTCCTTCTTGTCGCGACGGGCCGGCCGGAGTTGCTCGAGCAGCGACCCGGCTGGGGCGCCCGCGTCCATGGCGCGACCGTGGAGCTCGAGGCGCTCACGTCCGAGGAGGCGGTCCGGATGCTCGACGAGCTCCTCGGAGGGACGCTCCCGGTCGGGCTGCGAGAGGTCGTCGTCCAACGCGCGGAGGGCAACCCGTTCTTCGTCGAGGAGCTGCTCGGAACCCTGATCGATCGCCAATTGCTCGAGCGGCAGAATGGATCCTGGCGCCTGGCGGACCTGCCGTCAGACTTCGCTGTCCCGGACACGGTGCAGGCGGTCGTCGCAGCGCGCGTGGATCTGCTCGAGCCGGACGAGAAGCAGGCACTCCAAGCCGCTTCGGTGATCGGTCGGATCTTCTGGGCAGGTCCTGTTTACGAACTCGTCGGGGAGGCTAAGCCGGACCTCCGGATACTCGAGGAGCGCGACTTCATCCGCCGTCGCCCCGGCTCCTCGATCGCAGGCGACCGCGAATACGCCATCAAGCACGCGCTGACCCGCGAGGTCGCCTACGCCAGCCTGCCGAAGGCCAGACGGGCTGAGCTGCATGCCGCATTCGCCCGCTGGCTCGAGCGCACCGGCGACGGACGAGACGAGTACGCACCACTCCTCGCCCACCACTACGCGGAGGCGGTGCGGCCGGACGACGTCGATCTGGCGTGGGCGGGCGCAGCGGGTGAGCTCGAGGAACTGCGCGCGCGTGCGGTGACCTGGCTCCGCCGTGCCTCGGAGCTCGCCATCGGCCGCTTCGAGATTGACGAGGGGCTAGCGCTGCTCCACCGAGCGCTTGATATCGAACCGGACGATGCTGCGCGCGCCGCTCTCTGGCGCGCGGTCGGGCGCGCCAACGTCTTCAAGTTCGACGGCGAGGCCTTCTGGATGGCGATGCAGAACTCGCTCGAGGGAAGCAATCAGGCAGCCGCCGCGGACACCTACAGCCTGCTCGCATTCCATACCGCTACGAGGGGGGCGATGTGGAAGCGCCGGCCGGACCGCAAGCTGATCGAAGGCTGGATTGACCGGGCGCTCGAGCTGTCTGAGCCAGACGCGCCGGCAAGGGCGAGAGCGCTGATCGCGCGCACCTACTTCGACGCCGAAGCATTCGGCGACGCGGCCCGGGAGGCCAGCGAGCTCGCCGACCGCCTGGACGACATCGAGCTGCGGTCGTGGGCCTGGGGCGCCCGCTCGGAGGCGGCCTTCGCCAAGGGCGACTACGACGAGGCATACGCCTGGGTGCGACGCCGCTTCGACATCGTCCCGGAACTGACCGATCCCGATCACATTGCGTTGATTTACGTGTTCAGCGACATGCAGTGCGTCGCCATCGGCCTCTTCGAGGAGGCTCGCCGCGTCACCGAGGCGCACGACGAGGTGACGACCCGTCTCACGCCCCATCACCGGATCCACGCCGTGAGGATGCTGATAGGCATCGAGGAGTATCTGGGCCGCTGGGAGGCGGTGCGGGGCCTCACGTCGCGGGCGGAGGCGGCGGTCGCCGCGAATATCGCAACGCCCTGCGTGGCCAACGTGACCTCGCTGCTCGTTTGCGCTCTTGCCAACATCCACCTGGACAGCGATCAGGAAGCGCGGCGCCTCGAGCGAAGGGCTGACGACCTCGGCATGGAGGGCTACGGGCTCATGTTGAATCCTCTGCACGTCGAGATTGCCATCGCGCGGGGCGACCTGGCTGCGGTCGAGCGGATCCTGAGCGAATGGAGCCCCGACGGGCTTGGAGATATGGATGGGCTCATCGCGCGCCTCAACGCGCTGGTCGCCCTCGGGCGACGCACGGAGATCGAGAACGAGGCGCCGGCGATCTTGAAGCCGAAGACCTACCTCGAGCCGTTCGCGCTTCGCGCGCTGGGGTTCGCACGGAAGGACGAGGGGCTGATCGCCCAGGCGATCCAACGGTTCGAGGCGATGGGCCTCGACTGGCACGCAGCCGAGACGAAGGAGCTGCTGAGCCCCGTCTAGCCGGGCCGCCCCAAGTCCGCCGCCCGGCGCTCGACCGCGTATGACGCGGGGGTTGGTTCCATGAAGCGGACTAGGCCGGCGCCCTCGTCTCGGACCTCCTGATCGGCGGCGGTCGAGCTCTTCAGCAGTAGCTGCCGTGCCAACAGCGCGCGGTTGAGCTCGCGTGTGGTCAGGGCCCGGGTCACGGTGCGGATGGGACCAGGTCGTCGAGATATAC
Source organism: Candidatus Limnocylindria bacterium (assembly GCA_046717345.1). Taxonomy (GTDB): domain Bacteria; phylum Chloroflexota; class Limnocylindria; order QHBO01; family QHBO01; genus DASTEQ01. The sequence continues at coordinate 4,406 of JBKJVN010000116.1, forward strand.
GACCTCGAGCTTCGAGCTCCCCCGCAGGCGTCGATCGTTGGAGACGAATGCCGTTGCTCCGGCCGCGCGGGCGGTGGCCAGGTGGATCGCGTCCGCCAGCCCCATGCCCCTGACCCCGCGAATGACGGCCGCATCACCCGCCAGCTCAGGGCTGAGCGGCACGATGGCGAGTCCCGGAATGGCACGGACCTCGGCGTCGGTGCGCTCCATGTGCCCGAGGTCACCAGCACGTGCCGGTCCGCTCAGGATCTCCGCCAGCGCCAGCGTCGAGATGATCGCCGCCGAGACCCCGTTCTCTACGGCTGTCACAAGCTCGGCTGCGCGGCCCGCCCACGGCTCGACGTTGTCGAGCAGGTAGATGAGGACGTTGCTGTCCAGACCGATCCTTCGGTGGCGCCGACACAGATCCTCGGCGGTCAGTCCTCCCATTCGTCGCGCAGCGCACGAACGTAGGCCACTGGATCTCCGTACAGTCCGCCGCCCAGGCCGCGGAGGCGGTCTGCCGCGCCACGGGGGCGGGGCTTCAGGGCGATCTCGCCCTCGCGGATCTCCACCACCAGCCGGTCGCCGGCCTTGATCCCGAGTGCGCGTCGTGCTGCGCTGGGCACGGAGATCTGGTGCTTAGTACTCACCTTGACGCTTAGCATATCAGCGATACTAAGCGTCCGTGCTTTTGCCTGTCAATCCAGGCGACGGCTTGGCTAGTCGCCGGCCAGCCAGCGGCGCTGGAGCTCCTCGACCTCCTCGTCGGGGACGCCGGCCGAGAAGTGGTAGCCGAACACCTTCCAGGACTCGTCCTCGTGGCGGAAGAACATCGTCAGCCGGGTATGGATGACGGTCCCGTCGGGGAGGGTCATCACCGGCTCATCGGCGCCAATCCCCACGCTCCCCTCGGCCCAGCCCTGCGGATTGGGCCCGGGTTCCAGCCGGACGGCCCACGCGAAGCCGGTATGAGGCCCCTGACGTTCCAATCCCTCGCCCCACCACCGCTCAGCGGATAGTCTGACTTCTCGGGTGGGTTCGCCGTGGAGCCGTCGCGACCAGGTCGATCCGCACGCACGTCTCGTCGCCCTCCACCCAGCCGTCGTGGTTGGGCGGGATCGCGAACGCGTCACCGGCGCCGAAACGTATGGTTCGCCCGTCGGCCATCGAGATGGCCATCCGTCCGGCGACGACGTACCCGAGGTGCGGGCTTGGGCAGAGCGCGAGCCCTTGGGTCGCCCCGATGTGAGAGGACCAGCGCCAGCCCGGCTCAAGGACCCACCGGGTGACGGTCCCGGCCGGGAAACGCGCGATGTCGGCCCAACCGTGCTCGAACCGCACCGTCTCGTCGGCCGTTGCCAATGGGGTGACCTGGGCCCTCTTCGTCACGTCGCGCGCCTCGTCTCAATCACGCGTTTGGGATGAGGCTCGACTGGACGTGCTCCCTGCGTCACCGGCCCGGAGAAGCGATGCCCCCACGGACAGCCCGAGGATCGAGAGAATGACCGCGAGTGACACGAGCGGCGGGATCTCCAGGAACTCCGCGAGCAGGAGCTTGGCGCCGACGAACACGAGGACCAACGCCAGCCCGACCTTGAGGTAGCGGAAGCGGGCGGCCGCCTCCGCGAGCAGGAAGTAGAGAGACCGGAGGCCGAGGATCGCGAAGGCGTTGCTGGTGAAGACCACGAACGGATCGGTCGTCACGGCGAAGATGGCCGGGATCGAGTCGACGGCAAAGACGAGATCGCTGAACTCGACGACGAGCAGGGTCAGGAAAAGCGGCGTCACGGCGCGGCCCGCCGCGGTGCGGACGAAGAACGCCTGGCCGTGGAAGCCATCGGTCACCCGCAGGTGGCGCCGTGCGAACCGGACGAGGACGTTGTTCTCGGGGTGCGACTCGTGCCCGGAGCGGGCGACGAGCATCCGGATGCCGGTGATGACGAGGAACACGCCGAACAGGTAGAGCACCGAGTGGTACTGCTCGATGAGCGCCGCTCCGGCCACGATCATCAGGAGCCGCATGACCAGGGCGCCGACCACGCCCCAGAACAGCACCCGGTGCTGGAGTTCCCGGGGGACGGCGAAGGCGGCGAAGATGAGGCTGAACACGAACACGTTGTCGACGCTCAGCGAGTACTCGATGACGTAGCCGGTGAAGTACTCGACGGCTGTTTCTCCGCCTCGCGCAACGAAGACCCCGATCCCGAAGAGGATGGCCAGGGTCACCCAGACCACGGTCCAGCTGAGCGCCTCGCGAGCGCCAACGACATGGGCCCGGCGATGGAAGACGCCGAGGTCGAGGGCGAGCGCGCCGACGATGAAGGCGGTGAAGCCGGCGCCGAGGAGGATGGTCGTGTCCAACGCGATGGTGGTCCTTCGAGCGTGAGGACGGCGGCCGGAGGGATGCCGGCCGCCGTATGGAGCGAGCGTGGCGGCCCGTCCAGCGCGATCGGCACTCGGCGGGCCATGAGAGGTCGTCAACCACGTGGCTGACCTCGCACCGGGTAGTGTCGCTCTTCCCGCTCCCAGCAGACAAGGCCACGATTCAGCAAGTAGCGACGTCGTATCCTGCCTGGATGACGCAATGGCATGGGTCGCCGCCGCCCTACGCCGATCTGCTCGAAGCCCTCCGGCAGGAGCTCGACCCGATCGTCGCCGAGATCGTCCGGGATGTGGCCGGC
>JBKJVN010000117.1:0-3738 GCA_046717345.1 Candidatus Limnocylindria bacterium
GGGTGCTGGTGGCGGGCGGCTTGATCCTCGGCTGCGGCGAACCCGTCCTACTGGCCTCCGCGGAGCTTTACGACCCGGGCAGCGGGGACTGAGCTGCCGGCGCCGGGGCGATGATCGAGGCCCGGGCCCGCCCCGGTCATACGGCCACCCTGCTGCCCGATGGCACGGTGCTGGTGGCGGGCGGCTTCAGCGGCAATTTTGGCCTACCCCGGATGAACTCCGCCAAGCTGTACGACCCGCGCCGCGAGATCTGAGCTGCCGCTATCCAGCCCACAACCAAGCAACTGGAGCCACTACGCCACGGTCCGCCATCCGTCTGCGTCGGGCTACCATCGGTGACGACACGAGGAGGCTTCCCGACAGCGGATAACTCGACCTATTTTGGTCGGCAAGCCACGCTCCCGCCACAGCGCATCGGGGTACCTGGTCCGAAGCCACCCGCTCTATCCACTGAGCTACCGGCGCCCGTTCACGCTCAAACTGAGCGGGAAAGTCGGAGAAGTGTACTCATCCGGCGTAATGATTCGGGCTGCGGCGCGTCTATAGGGTATGACCGGGGGCCTTGAGATCGACAGCTGGAGGAGCGAATCGGTGGCATTCCGCCTCGAGATCGCGGACTTTGGCGCCTTCTATGAGCGAACCTATGACGTGGCCTACCGAACGGCCCTCGGCATCGTCCGCGATCCAGCGCTCGCCGCGGACGTCACCCAGGAGGCCTACGTCTCCGCCTATCGGCAGCGCGATCGCTTCCGGGGCGAGGCGCCATCGGCAGCCTGGCTGCATCGGATCGTCGTCAACCAGGCCCTCTCCGCCCTGCGCCGCCGTCGACCAACGCGGCGCGACGCGGACCTCAGTCCGTTTATCACGCCCGACACCGCGGCAGGCACGACCAGCCGGCTCGCGTTGTTCGACGCGCTCGACGGGTTGGCGCCCCGGCATCGAGCCGCGGTGATCCTCCGCTACTACCACGAATACGACTACGCGACGATCGCGCAGGTCCTCGGCACGACGTCCTCGAACGTCGGGGCCATGCTGACCCGCGCCCTTGATCGGCTCAGGGTCGCGCTAGACCCGGAGCCAAGCCCAGCTGATCGGAAAGCCAAGGTGAGCCATGAAGACTGATTCCGACCTCGATCGGCAGCTCCACCGCCTCCTTCGCGAGGGGCTGAATCACGAACTGGGCCCCGACCCGACCTGGGCGGAATCGCCGGCCGCACGCCGAGTGGCCGAGCGGGAGCGTCGGGCCCGGTACCGGTGGCCGCTGCGAATCCTGGCCGTGGCCGCGCTGATCGGGGCTGTGGGAGGCGCTGCGCTGCTTAGCGGAGGGCCACCCGACCTGTCCAACCTGGCCCCCAACGGCTGGATCGCGTTCACCGTGGCGGACGGCCCGGATGATGACCACGACATCTGGCTCGTCGCACTCGACCAAGAGGCCCGACGGGTCATCGGCACCGATACCGATGCCATCCAGCAGCTGTGCCCGGCCTTCTCACCAGACGGTCGGAGCCTTGCCTACGGACAGCCGGGAGCACTCGTCGTCGCCGATGTAAGCGGTGACGGGCGGGTCTCCGATCGGCTCACCGTCGACGTCGCGGGAACACCCTGCCCCGTCTGGTCCCCCGACGGTGGTCAGGTGGCGTTCGGAGTGAACCGCACCTCACCCGTCAACCCGGCGACATCGGCGGCGGGCAGCGAGGTCTGGATCGTGACCCTCGCCGATGGGGGCATCACCGCTCTGCCGGACCTGTTGGCGACGGACCTCGAGTGGTCGCCGGACGGCAGCTTCCTGGCCATCGCCAGCGGTGTGGACGAAATCGTCCCTGGCAACAGGCTGCATGACGGACGGATCTCCCTCTACGCGCCCTCGTCCGGCGCGTTGCGGCAGCTCGACGCCACTCTCGGCGCCACGGAACTGACCTGGTCGCCCGACAGCCGGCTCATTGCGTACATGGCCATTGCGGACATGACAGGTGACTCGTTCCATGAGCTCCGCATCATCGACGTCGAGACTGAGCGACAGCGGGTCGTGGTTGAGGGGTTCGCGGCCGTCCACGGAATCGGACCGGTCTGGTCACCGGACGGTGAGTCGATCGTCTACCAGCGCTCCCCCTCCGGCGGTGAGAGTCATGAGGTAGTCCTGCTTACGCCGGGCGATCCTGCCGACGAGGCCGCGACCCCCGGAGAGGTGGTTGTCCCGATGTCGTACATGACTGCGGAGGACCCCGAGCGACACCTCCTCCCGTTCTGGGTCACCTGGTCGCCGGATGGTGAATACCTGCTCTCCATGTCGTGGACCCAGATCGGAGACAGGCTCCCAGTTCTGCTGGTGGCGATCCCCACCGATCCGAGCAAGCCAGCCGTCGTCCTGACCGACCTCGAGAACATGAGCGTCTACGGCTACCCGGACACCACGTTCGTGCCCATTCAGACATGGGGACGGCGACCATCGAACGACTCGAGCAAGCCGTCTGCCGCAGCGTCCGTGCCGCCGGACAGCTCAGCGGCCCAACTTGCCTACGAACTCGATGGCGACATCTACCTGGCCGACGCGGACGGCAACAACGCGGTCCGGATCACCGAGGGCGAGCCGTTCGGCGAGGAGGGCGAGTGCTCCAGCTCCGGCGGAGAAGGACCGATGTGGTCGCCCGACGGGCGGTACCTTGCGTATCGATCGAACCGGAACGACGGCTGCAGCGGGTCCGTCTATCTGAGTGACGCGGACGGCCACCCGGTCGCGTCATTCCCGGGCACCGGCTGGGACGTCTCGTGGGCGCCCGACTCCACGCGGGTGGCCACCTGGCTCGAGCTGTGGGAGACGGTTGGGATCTACGGGATCGACGGCGACCGCCAGGCGCTGCTTTCTGCGCCGCCCGGCTGCGTGGGGCCCGGCGATCACGACCCGCTCTGGTCGCCCGACGGCCAGTCGGTCGTGGCTGCGGGTTGCGAGATGCCGATCGACGGTCAAACACCCCGGCGTCTCTCGGACGACGACCCCCGATCACGAGAGGGGGTGTATTCGCCCGACGGAACGCGTGTCGCCTACGCCACCTACACCGAAGGCGTCTATATCCGAACCGCCTCCCTCGTGATCGCCGAAGCCAGTGGCACGGAGCTTCAGGTCCTGACTTATCAAAGCGACTGGCGTGATCCGACCGGCGAAGTCGTGTTCTTCAACAACATCGTCTGGTCACCCCTGGGTGATCGTGTCGCATTCGCCTGGCGCTCCATGGACAACAGTGGCTCCTTGGTTACCTCTGAGCTTCGTGTGCTGGACATTTCCAGCGGCGATGAGACGACGATTGCGGCGGAGGGTGGAATCTGGGGGCCGCTCGCGTACTCGCCTGGCGGTGATCGGATTCTCTACGCGACACGCAGCGCCAACTGGGACCCGACGGGGCTCTGGAGCATCAGTGCCGACGGCTCTGACAAGCAGCTTCTTGTCCCGGGGTCCGCCTGGGGCGACTGGCAGCCGCTGCCGCCCGGGTCGTGAGTCACCGCCCCGTAGGCGAGAGGTTCGGCGGGTTGACCGTCGCGACCGAGCGTCCGGACAGCGGAAAACTCGGGCACATTTGGTCGGCACGCCACGCTCATGCCACAGCGCATCGGGGTTTCTGGTCCGAAGCCACCCGCTCTATCCACTGAGCTACCGGCGCATATTTCACGCTCAACCAGAGCGGATTGGTGGACATCCTACCCCGCGAAGGTCCATCCCGGGCATGAGGGCAGGCCCTCCGGATG
>JBKJVN010000118.1:0-3075 GCA_046717345.1 Candidatus Limnocylindria bacterium
GCGATTACTTCCACGTCGGCTCGTCCTCCAATCGACGCCGCGAAGGGTACCAGCGGTGTCCATCGAGCGGGCTCCGTACTATCGGATCTCGGCTCCCAGGTGGTGCCGCAGGGCGCCGCGGACCTTGTCCATGGCGCGATCCACGGCCCGTTCGTCCGCGGCCGACTGGGGCTGGAAGCGGAACGCGAGCCCGTACGAGATCCGCCCTTCGCCGACCTGCGCGCCTCGGTACACGTCGAACAGGTACAGCTCGTCGAGCATGGGCCCCGCGTTGCGGCGCGCCAGACGCAGCAGCTCCCCGACCGGCGTCGCCACGTCCAGGACGACCGCCAGGTCCCGGTCCACCGGCTGGGCTGCCGGAATTGGCCCCGCGCGCTGGCTCAGGGGCGGCAGGTCGAACAGGCCATTGGGCTCGAGGTGGAGGGCGGCCACGAGTGGTCGGCCCGGCAGGTCCCACGACATGGCCACCGCCGGCTGCACCTCCCCCAGCGAGCCGTAGGAACGATCGCTGCCGTCCACCACCCGGGCCGCGCGACCGGGGTGCAGGTGGGGATGGTGCTCGGCGGGGGTCTCCGGCCGGTAGACCGGGTTGGGCATCCCCAGGGTGGCGTGCAGCGCGTCCAGGATCCCCTTCAGATCCGCCACGTCCCAGTCGCGTGCCGCCTCACCCGGGTAGCGGGGCTTCGCCGATCCCAGCAGGCCAATGCCCACCGTCCATGCCTCGTGGTAGGCGCCGGCGGCCTGCGGCAGCTCGGCGCTGGCCCGGCCCGGCGCGGCCGGCGGTCGGTATCGGTAAATCTTGCCGACCTCGAAGATGGCGAGGTCGGTACGCCGCTGGCGGACGTTCTCGGCCAGGGCTGACAGGACCGAGGGGTAGGGCACCGGGCGGAGGATGGCGTGCTCCTCGGACAGCGGGTTCGCCACGCGCACCAGGTGAGATGCCGTGGCGTCGAACCCGGAGCGCGACAGGTCGGCGGGTCCAATGAGCGCATGCGTCACCACCTCGTCCAGGCCCAGACCGGCCAGGACCCGTCGCAGGCGGTGGCGCGGCTCGCTCGGATCGGGCCGGGTGGGCGGCAGCTCGGCGGCGGGCAGCTTGCCGGGGATGCGGTCATAGCCGTACACGCGGGCCAGCTCCTCGGCGACGTCCGCGGCCCCGTTCACGTCCAGCCGATAGGCGGGCACAGTCACCGCCAGGCGGACGGCGTCGAGGTCGGTGGTGTCGAAGCCCAGGGGGGCCAGCCACTCTGCGGCGCCCACGCCGTCGACCGGAATCCCCAGCAGGCGCGAGGTGCGGGCGGTGTCGACCTCGACCACCCGTCGGGGATGCGGCCCCGGGTCGTTGTCCACGATGCCGACCGCCACACGGGCCCCGGTGATGTCCGCGATGAGGGCCGCGGCCCGATCGGCTGCCAGACGCGGCAGATCCGGGGAGATGCCCTTCTCGTGGCGCATCGAGGCCTCGGACCGCAGACCCAGCCGGCGGGCCGTGTTGCGCACGCTGGGCCCGTGGAAGATGGCCGACTCCAGGATCACCCGCTGCGTGCCGTCGCCGACCTCGGTGTCCGCGCCGCCCATGATCCCGGCGAACCCGATCGGGCGCTCCGCATCGGCGATCACGAGTATCCGCTCATCGAGGGGCCGCTCGACGTGATCGATGCTGACCAGCGACTCCCCGGGTCGCGCCCGACGGACCACGATCCGCCCGTCCGGGATGCGGTCGGCGTCATACGCGTGCATCGGCTGGCCAAGCTCATGCATGACGTAGTTCGTGACGTCCACCACCGGGGAAATGAGGCGCATCCCGGCGGCTCGCAGGCGCTGCGCCATCCAGCCGGGCGTCTCGCCCGGGCCAATCCCGTCCAGCAGTCGGGCCGTGAAGCGTGGGCACAGGTCGGGGTCGGCGATCTCGACCCGGACCTCGTCGGCGGTCGGCCCGCCGCTCTCGGCCAACGTCACCTCCGGGTAGCGGACGGTCGTTCCGGTGGCGGCGGCGATCTCGCGCGCCAGCCCGACCATGGACAGGGCGTCGCCTCGGTTGGGCTTGACGTCGACGTCGAGGACCGTCTCCCCCACCGCCTCGCCCAGGTCCATGCCGAGCCGATGCTCCACGCCGGTGCCCAGGATCAGGATGCCGTCGGCATCGTCGCCCAGGCCCAGCTCGATGGGGCTGCACAGCATCCCGTTCGAGATCGCGCCCCGGATCTTGGTGCGGCCGATGCGCCGGCCGGCGAGCTCCGCGCCGGGCAGCGCGACTGGCACCAGCTGGCCGACGGCCAGGTTCTGGGCGCCGCACACGATCTCCAGGGCGGCGCCATCCCCGACGTCGACTTTCGTCAACCACAGGGTCTCGGCGTTCGGGTGTCGCTCCACCTCCAGGACTCGGCCGACGACCACCCCGCTCCACTCACCGCCGGCGGCTTCCACAGCCTTGACCTCGAACCCGAGCAGGGTCAGGCGCTCCGCAAGCTCATCAGGCGTCAGCTCGAAGTCGACGTACTCGCGCAGCCAGGAGAGGGGAATGCGCATGGCTCAGCGCCCGCCGGCGAACTGCTCAAGGAACCGCAGGTCGGCGGTCATCAGCAGTCGCAGGTCCGGGATTGCGTGGCGCAGGAGGGTCATCCGGTCCAGCCCCATCCCGAAGGCGTAGCCCTGGTACTCGTCGGGGTCCAGGCCGCCGTTGCGCAGCACCTCGGGGTGCACCATGCCGGCGCCCAGGATCGTCATCCATCCCGTCCGCCCGCAGGCCGGGCAGCCCGGTCCGCCGCACACCAGGCACCCGATGTCGAAGGCCGCACTCGGCTCGGTGAACGGGTAGTAGCCGGGCCGGAACCGCGTTCGCGTGCCGTCCCCGAACATGGCGCGCGCGAACTCCTCGACCATGCCCTTCAGGTCGGCCAGACTCGTGTCGCGGTCCACGACCAGGCCTTCGACCTGGAAGAACTCGAAGCCGTGCGCGGCGTCGACCGCCTCGTACCGATAGCAGCGGCCCGGCATGAGGACCCGGATCGGCGGGGTGAGCGCCCGCATGGCGCGGATCTGGACCGGGGAGGTATGGGTCCGCAGGATCGTGCC
>JBKJVN010000119.1:0-9206 GCA_046717345.1 Candidatus Limnocylindria bacterium
ACCGCGACGGCCAGTGGCGGCTGCTGCGGGCCGTGGACGCGGCCAAGGACCAGACGTACTTCCTGTGGAACCTCGACCAGCGCCAGCTGGCCGCCACTCGCTTCCCGCTGGGGGAAATGACCAAGCCTCAGGTCCGACAGCTGGCGACTGAAATGGAGCTCCCCACGGCGGCTACCCCCGAGTCCCAGGAGATCTGCTTCGTCCCCGCCGGCGACTACCGGGCCCTGCTGGCCGAGCGCACGGCGTACGTCGGTGAGTCGGGGCCCATCGTGGACGGCGCGGGTCGCCGGCTCGGCACCCATACCGGATTCGCGCACTACACCGTTGGCCAGCGACGCGGGCTGGGGCTGACCGCCAGCGAGCCGCACTACGTGCGCGAGATCCGGCCTGAGACCAACGAGGTCGTGGTCGGGTCGCGAGACGACCTTTCCGTGCGCGGATTCGTCGCCGACGCCCGCCATTTCGTGGCCGGCGCGCCGCCGGCCGAGCGGTTCGAGGCCCAGGTCCGGATTCGGCACCGGGCGCCCGAGGTGAACTGCGAAGTGACGCTGGTCGGGTCGGAGCGGATGGTCGTGGAGACCGCCGAGCCGGTGTGGGCCGCAGCCCCGGGCCAGTCCGCCGTCCTGTACCTCGGCGACGAGTGCCTGGGCGGAGGCCGGATCGCTCGGGCCTGAGCCGTGGTGCCGTGGGCCATCTGGACCGTCCTGGTGGCCGCCATCAACCTGACCCTGTTCATCGCCATTCGGGGCCGCTGGGGCCGCCAGGCCCTCGTGCTGGCCCTGGCTGCGCTGGCCGGCACCACGGCCGGTAACGCCGTTGCCGGCCTCGTCGGCTTCGATCTGTTGGTGTTCGGCGAATTCCACCTGGCGGCGGCCATCATCGGCGCCCAGCTGGCGCTGGTGACGACCGCGGCGTTGGCGACGCTCCTCGCGCCGCCCGATGATCCGAGCCGGCGGCGCGACGGGTCCGGGCCGGGCCGGTAGAATCGGTGCCCCACGACGAAGTCCCCTCATAGGAGCAATGCACACGCTATGAATGATTCCGGTTTCGGAAGTTTCGTGGCCGGTCTGGTCATCGGTGGCCTGATCGGCGCGGCAGTCGGGCTGCTCCTGGCGCCCGAATCGGGCGAAGAGATGCGCGGCAAGGTCGGCGAGTTCGTCGATGAGCGGACGCGCGACCTGGGCGACGCGGTCAGCGAAGGCAAGGCGGCCGCCGAGCAGGCCCGCACCGCCATGCTGGCCGCGCTCCAGCGCGACACGACGACGGAGGCCCCGGCCGAGGAGAGCGCCAGCTAGCTTCAACCGGTGACGCCAAATAGACGAGGGCCGGCCGGGGCCGGCTCTCGTCGCGCCTGAGCGAGTTCAGCATGCAATCCCTTCCCGCGGCGGAGATCCGCGAGCGCTTCCAGCGGTTCTTCGAGGCCCGCGGTCACACCCGCGTGCCGCCTGCCCCGCTGCTCGCGCGCGACGATCCCACGCTGCTGTTCACGAACTCGGGGATGGTCCAGTTCAAGCGGGTCTTGACCGGGGAAGAGACCCGCGCCTACAAGCGAGCTGTCGACAGCCAGCCGTGCCTGCGGGTGGCCGGCAAGCACAACGACTTCGAGGAGGTGGGCCGCACACCCCGGCACCAGACCCTGTTCGAAATGCTCGGCAACTGGAGCTTCGGCGACTACTTCAAGCGCGATGCCATCCACTGGGCGTGGGAGTTCCTGACCGATCCCGACCAGCTCGCGATGGACCCCGACCGTCTGGCAGCGACCGTCTACACCGATGACGACGAGGCCTATCGGATCTGGACCGACGAGATCGGCCTCCCGGTCGATCGGGTCGTCCGCTGGGGCAACATCGCCGTCGGCGACGACCACAACTTCTGGCAGATGGCCGACACCGGGCCCTGCGGACCGTGCAGCGAGATCCATTTCGATCGGGGCGCCGAATTCAGCGAAGGGCCGGACTGCATCCCCGATCATTCCGAGACGTGCCCACGCTGGCTCGAGTTCTGGAACCTGGTCTTCATGCAGTTCGACCGGTCCGCGGATGGGACGCTCACTCCGCTGCCCTTCCAGAGTGTGGACACCGGACTCGGGTTGGAGCGGACGGCGTCGATCGTCCAGGAGGTCGAGAGCAACTACAAGACCGACCTGTTCACGAAGATCATCGAGCGGCTTCGGTTCCATCTCGGCCACGACCCGGAGACCGTGGAGGCCGAGCGTTTCAGCTACCAGGTCGTGGCCGACCACTCGCGGGCCATGACCTTTCTCATCGCCGAAGGCGTCCGACCGTCGAACGAAGGGCCGGGGTACGTCCTGCGCAGGATCATGCGGCGCGCCGTCCGCCACGTCCGGCTGATGGGGATCTCCCAGCCAGTTCTGTCGGAGACCTGCGCGGCGGTGATCGAGCTGATGGGGTCGGCGTATCCGTACCTCGCGGAACGCAAGGCCGAGGTCCTGTCCGAGGTCGACGCCGAGGAGAAGCGCTTTGCGCGGACCCTGGAAGCCGGCTCGGAGCGGCTGGCGCAGCTGGTCGAGGCTGCAGGGAACTTGGGCATGATCCGTGGTGACGACGCGTTCAAGCTCCATGACACGTTCGGCTTCCCGATCGACCTCACGGTCGAGATCGCCGCCGAGGCGGGAGTGAGTGTCGACCGTGACGGATTCGAGGCCGCCATGACCGCGCAGCGCGAGCGGTCCCGCGGCGACAAGCGCGCCGGATACACGTCCGACCCGGCCCTCGCCGGCCTGGCGTCGGAGTTCATTGGCTACCCCAACCAGACCCGGGCCGATGGGCTGGAGGTCATCGGCGTCAAACCGGCTGCGGACGGCGGTCCGGCGGCCGTTGTGCTGGCCAGGACCCCGTTCTATCCCGAAGGCGGCGGGCAGATTGGCGACCGGGGGCGTCTCATCGGGACGGGCGGGTCGCTGGACGTGATCGACACCCAGCGCGACGGGGACGCCATCGTCCATCTCGGTGCCCTGGATGGCGAGCTGGCGGTGGGGGAGGCGGTCCGAGGCGAGGTGGACGAGGAGCGGCGCTGGGCTGCGGCGCGCAACCATACCGCCACCCACCTGCTGCATAGGGCGCTGCGTGATGTGCTCGGGGAGCAGGCCAAGCAGGCGGGGAGCTGGGTCGGCCCGGAGGGGTTGCGCTTCGACTTCCCGGCTGACACGCCGACGCCACGCGACACGCTGACCGGTATCGAGGCCATCGTCAACGAGCAGGTCCGTCGGAACCTGGAGGTGACTCCCACCTGGATGCCGCTGGCCGAGGCGCAGGCCTCGGGCGCGGACATGTTCTTCGGGGAGAAATATGTCCCCGAGTCCGTGCGGCTGGTGGCCTGCGGCGACTATTCGCGCGAGCTGTGCGGTGGCACCCACCTGGCGGCCACCGGGCAGATCGGCTCCTTCCGGATCACGGGCGAATCAAGCATCGGCGCCGGCATGCGCCGAATCGAAGCCCTGACCGGCGCCGCGGCGGAAACGCTCATCGCGACCCGCCTGGATGCACTGCGTGCCGCGGGGCATCTGCTTGAGACGCGTGAGGAAGAGGTCCCGGCTCGGATCGAGGCCCTCCTGGCTCGCGTGCGCGAGGCCGAGCGCGGCGGACGCGCGGCGGCAGCGCCCCGGTCGCGCCTCGACGCGGCAGCGGCGCTGCGTGACGCTCAGCAGGCAGGGGATGCGGCCGTGATCGTGCAGCCCTACCCCGAGGCTGATGCCAGCGCCCTGCGCGCCCTGGTGGATGACCTGCGGGCCGCGGGCGGTCGGTTCGTGGCGGTCGTGACCGGCGCCGCCGACGGCCAGCCGACGTTGGTCGTGGCGGCCAGTCGAGACCTGGCATCCGAAGGGTTTGACGCGGCCGACGTCGTGCGGCAGGTGGCTCCCCTCATCAGGGGCGGCGGAGGGGGCCGGGCGGACATGGCCCAGGCCGGCGGGTCGGATCCATCCGGCCTGGACCGGGCGTTGGCGGAGGCTGCCCGAATCGCGCTGGACGCGCTCCACGCGATCGAGGCACGCTGAGCCGTGCGCCGGATGGGGCCTGTCGCGTGGGCCGTTTGATCGGCATCGACCCCGGGGAACGACGGATTGGCGTGGCGGTGGGCGACGAGGAGACCGGCATGGCATTTCCCCGCCCGGCGCTCCGGGCCGGCTCGCAGGCCCCGGCTGGCATCCGCGCCCTCGCCGAAGCGGAAGGCACGCAACGGATCATCGTGGGTCTTCCTCTCAACATGGATGGCAGCGAGGGGTCGCAGGCCGCCGCGGCGCGCGCATTTGGTGCGCGGTTGAGTGCGCTGGGGCTGGACGTGACCTTCAGCGACGAGCGCCTCACGACCTGGGATGCGGCGGAGCGAATGGCCCGGTCCGCCTCAGGCCCATCCGCTCCAGACGCGATAGACTCTGCCGCCGCCGCCCTCATCCTGGAGCAGTACCTCGTCGATCGCCGGCGGCGGCCTGAGGGAACTTGATGTACGACCCGTCCATGACGCCTGCTGAGCAGGAGCAGGTTCGCAATGCGCGCATTCGCCGTCTCCGCGCCGAACGCGAGGGCGCGGGGCGGCGTCTGCGTGGCCGGCCGCTGCAGCCCCTCGTGCTGTTGGGGTGGATCGGTGGCGTCATCGCGCTGACGGTGATCGTCTTGTACCTCGCGGTGCTGGCCCTCTCCCCGGCCATCATGGCCTGGGTCGAAGCGCGGCCCACCTTGATCCAGAACGAGCTGATCGTCGATTTCGTCAATTGGCACCGCCCCGAAGCCATCGCCGACGAGCCGGCCAACGACACCTATCGGCGCGTGTCAATCGAGATCCCGCCTGGCGCGACCGATGCCTTCATCGGCCAGCTGCTGGTGACCCGGGGCCTGATTCACAGCGAGTTGGCCTTCCACCACCAGGTGTACGAGGCCAACCGGGAGGGCAACCTGCAGGCGGGTCAGTACGACCTCTCGCCCACCATGCGTCCTTCGTTCATCATCGCCGCCCTGCGCCAGGAAGCGGGGCCCGAGGTCACGGTCACGATCCTGGAGGGGTTGCGCCTGGAGGAAGTCGTCGCCTACCTGGGCACGACCGACCTGACCATGGACCTGGACGAGTTTCGTTTGCTGGTCACCACTCCACCGCCTGACCTCCTGGCCGCGTATCCGTTCCTGGCTGAGCTGCCCGCCGGGCGGACCCTGGAGGGCTACCTGTATCCGGACACCTACCGCGTCTTCGCCAACGCCACCGCCCGTGCCGTCGTGGAACGCCTCCTGACGACGTTCGACCAGCGGCTGAGCCAGGAGATTCGTGACCAGCTCGCGGTCCGTGGGCTTACGATCGACTTCGCAATCCGGCTGGCGTCCATCGTCGAACGCGAGGCGGTGCTCGACGAAGAGCGTGCCCTCATCGCGGGTGTCTACACCAATCGCCTGCAGACCGCGGGGTGGAACCTGGACGCCGATCCGACGCTCCAGTACGGGCTCGCCACGGCCGAGTTTGGCGCCTTGCCGATGTCCGAGTGGGGAACCGTCCGCTGGTGGCAGCCCTTGCCCGCCGGCGGGGCGGAGATCATCCTTCCCGAGGCATTGCTTCCGTTCCAGACCTATCAGGTCGGCGGCTTGCCCCCCACCCCAATCGCCTCCCCGCGCATCGCGTCAATCGAGGCGGCCGTCTTTCCCGACCTGGCCAGCGGATATTTCTTCTTCGTGGCCGCCTGCCCCGACGGCGGGCGGGATGGGTCGCATCGCTTCGCGGTGACGCTCGCCGAGCACGACGCGAACATCGCCCAAATGACCGCGGAGTGCCCCTGACCATGGGCGGCCCCGATCCGTTCGCCGAGGAGCGACCGGCTCGCGTGGCGGCCCTGCGGAAGCTCCTCGTCGAGCGTGCGTTGGACGGCATCCTGGTCCAGTCCCGAGCCACCAGCCGCCACCTGTCCGGGTTCTCCCTGCGGCGTGGCGACGAGTCCACATCGGGCTACTCCGGCACGCTGCTCATCACCGCCGACCGGAGCTGGATCCTGGCCGACAACCGCTATCTGGAACAGGCGGCGGCCGAGGCGCCGGGATGGGAGCTTGTCCTGACCGCCGACCCCCTCCCCGTCGCCCTGCCGCCTATGCTCGCCGAGGCGGGCATTCGTCGACTGGGCCTGGAGGCTGACCGCACCTCGCACGCCGTGTGGCAAGCCCTTTCGGCCGCTGCGGCCGCGGTCGAGCTGGTGCCCGTGGAATCCGACCTTGCCGAGCTGCGGATCGTGAAGAGCGCGGCCGAGATCGACGCCATCGGCCGCGCCTGCGCGCTCGGTGACCGCGCCTTTGACTTCGTCGTAGCAGCCGTCCAGCCTGGCATGACCGAGCGTGAGGTGGCGCGGCTCATCACCCAGTTCTTCGAGGACCACGGGGCCGAGGACCTGGCCTTCGACAGCATCGTGCTCGTCGGCGCACGGGCCTCGATGCCGCATGGCACCCCGGACCACACCCCCGTCCGGCTGGGCCAGCCACTGTTGATGGACTTCGGCTGCCAGGTTGACGGATACCGCTCCGACATGACCCGAACGGTGTTCGTGGGCCAACCCGACCCGCAGGCACGAGGCCGCCACGACCTGGTGGCCGGGGCGCAGCGGGCCGCGTTGGCGGCGATTCGGGTTGGCGCGCCGGCCTCGGCGCCGCATCAGGCCGCCCAGGCGTATCTCGCCGACGCCGGGTATCCGGGCGCCTTCAGCCACGGGGTCGGTCACGGGATCGGTCTCGAGACCCATGAGCCGCCCAGCCTGAAGACCTCCGATGCCCCGCTGCGGGCCGGGATGGTGTTCAGCGTTGAGCCGGGACTCTATCTTCCCGGCGAGATCGGGATCCGGATCGAGGACATCGTCGTCCTCGAAGAAAGGGGTCCGCGGCTGCTGACCGCGTCGCCGCGCGAGGCGATCGTGATCGGCGAACGGCAAGCGGCATGATCAGCACCGGGGAGATCCGAAAGGGGGTCGTGTTCGAGCTCGACGGCCAGCCGGTGAAGGTCCTCGACTGGACGCATATCAAGATGGCCCGCGGCTCGGCCCAGGTCCGGCTCAAGATACAGAACGTGCGAACGGGCGCCATCACCGAGCGGACCTTTCAGGCCGGCACCCGCTGGCCCCGGGGCCGGGTGGAGCAGCGCAAGGTGCAATACCTGTACGCCGACGGCGACGCCTATCATTTCATGGACACCGAGACCTACGACCAATTCGCGATCAGCGCCGCCCAGCTGGGTGAGGACGCCCGGTTCCTGAAGGAGAGCACCGAGGTCACGGTGTCCTCGTACGAGGGCGAGGTCCTGGGCGTCGAGCTGCCGGTCAGCGTCGACCTTCGGGTGGCCAGCACCGAGCGCGGTTTCGCCGGCGACACCGCCACCGGCGCCCGCAAGCCGGCCACCCTCGAGACCGGGCTCGTGGTCCAGGTCCCGCTGTTCGTGAACGAGGGCGACCTGCTCCGCGTCGACACCCGGACCGGCGAGTACCAGACCCGGGTCCAGTAGGACCTTGGCCAGGCCAAACCGATGACGACCGCCCCCGAAGCCAGCGCTGGCCCGCGCGTGTGGCGGGTGTCCGATCTGAACCGGCGCGTCCGCGGGCTGCTCGACGCCGATGCCGCGCTGGCCGACGTCTGGGTCGAAGGCGAGGTCAGTGGGCCGAGCTTCCCGCCGTCGGGCCACTGCTTCTTCACCCTCAAGGACGCGCACAGCCAGATCCGGGCGGTCCTGTTCCGCGAGGAGCTGGAGCGTGCCACCGTCCGGCCCCAGCATGGCGCCCAGCTGGTGTGTCACGGCCGCGTCCGCGCCTATGAGCCGCAGGGCGTGTACCAGTTGTACGTGGAGTCGGTCACGCCCGTGGGGGCGGGTGACCTGCACGCCCAGTATGAGGCGCTCCGCGCCAAGCTGGCAGCGGAGGGCCTGTTCGAGGAGTCGCGCAAGCGGCCCCTCCCGCGCTGGCCCCGCCGGATCGGGGTCGTCACCTCCCCGGTGGGGGCGGTGTGGGACGACATCTGCACCGTTCTTCGCCGCAGGTACCCGCTGGTGGAGGTGGTCCTCTCGCCTACCGCCGTTCAGGGCGGCGTCTCCGCTCCGGCCATCGTGCGCGCCCTGCGGCGCCTCTACGCCGTGGACGGCCTGGACCTCGTCATCCTGGCCCGCGGTGGCGGGTCGATCGAGGACCTGTGGGGCTTCAACGCGGAGGAGGTGGTGCGGACCGTGGCCGCATCGCCGGTCCCGGTGGTGGTCGGCGTCGGCCACGAGAGCGACATCACCCTGGCCGACTTCGCCGCCGACCGCCGCGCGCCCACGCCCTCCGCCGCGGCCGAGATTGCGGTCCCCGACGGGACCCAGCTGCCCACCATCCTGGCCCGCCTCAGCGAGCGGTCGGCGACCGCCACCGCGGCCCGGCTGGAAGCCGCCCGGCGGGCGGTGCGGGGGGAGGGTCGAGCCCTGACCGGGCTGCGACCCGACCTTGGGGCCGCTCGCCAGCGCGCCGCCGAGCTGCTCGATCGAGCCCACCGCGCCCTGGGGGCGGACCTGGAACGGCGGCGGCTGGCGGCAGCCGGCCTGCGGGACGCGTTACGAGCGCTCGGCCCGGCGGCCACACTCGACCGCGGCTACGCCGTCGCGCGTCGTCCGGATGGCATGATTCTTCGCGACCCGACCGACGTGGAGGAGGGGGACGCCCTCGAGGTCATCGTGGCCCGCGGCGCCGTGGATGCCCGGGTCACCGGCGTGCGGCCGGGCGACATGGAGGAGCTCCTGGGATGAGCGGACCGGACCCCAGCGTTCCCGGCGATGACCTGGCCGGGCGGCCGTTCGACGAGCTGGTGGCCGAGCTCCAGCGGATCGTGCAGACCCTCGAGGCCGGCCAGGTCGGGCTCGAAGAGAGCATCGCCCTGTACCGCGAGGGACTTCGCCTCCACGCTGCCTGCGAGGAGCGGCTGCGGGCCGCCGAACTGGCCATCACCGAGCTCGGGCGGCGCGGCCTGGCCGGCGCCGAGGTGCCGGAGGGGACCCCGGACGCCTGACCTGCCCCCAGGCCCGGCGGCGGAGCCAGCCGGGCATCGGTCTATACTCGCCTCCGTTTTGACCGCGAAGCCGTCGCCGACCGTCCTGGAGCGCATCTCCGAGCCCGCCCAGCTTCGGTCGCTGACCGATGCCGAGCTGGACCGGCTGGCCGCCGAGCTGCGCGCGACGATGATTCGCACCGTTCAGCGCACGGGTGGGCATCT
>JBKJVN010000120.1:0-3403 GCA_046717345.1 Candidatus Limnocylindria bacterium
AGACCATCGTGGACACCGAGCGCGTCTGGGCAGAACAGGTTGGGGTGAACGCGATCCACGGGTTGCGCCGCACCCTTGGGCAGATTACCCGCGCAGGTCCCTGAGCATCCGCCAGCCCAGCGCCTTGTCCCCGCTGCTAGGCTTCCGGAAACGCATTCCCCGTCGCTAACGGCACGAGCCACCCCACAGGACTCCCTAGTCTGGGCTACCCCCGCGGCTTGAGCGCCAGCGCCTCGCGGTAGAGCTCGACCGCCTCGGCCGGCTTGCCGATCCGCCCAAACAGCTCCGCCCATTCCGAGAGCACCGGGCGCAGGCGGCCGGTGAAACCAAGATCCCGATACGCCCGCGCGGCTTGGTCGTACTCGACCAGGGCCTGATCGGTCTGACCCTGGGCAGCCAACACACGGGCCCGGGTGTGATGAATGGCGGCGGCCGCCTCGGGATTCCTCCCACCCTCGGCATCTCGCGCCGCTTCCGCGAGTTTGTCCAGCGCCAGCTCAGGCTCCCCCCGGGCCAGCGCGATCTGTGCCTCGGTGTCCAGCACATGGGGCAGGAACGTCGCGTCCGGCATCACGTCGGCATGCGTATGGGCCTGATCGGCGAACTCGCGAGCGCGGTCCAGATTGCCCAGCCGGAGCATGGTCAACGCCAACGTGTTCTCCAAAGCCGCGACCTCCTGTCGCGCCTCCAGGATCCGGAAGATGCCCAGCGCCTGGCTCCCCGATCGGTACGCGGCTTCGTCGTCTCCCAGGTCCCCGTAGCTCCGGGATAGGTTCATGAGCAGGATCGCCCGCCGGAAGTCATCGAGGTCCGCGACCTGGCCCCGGGCTTCCTCCAGATAGGCGAGCGCTCGGTCGTACTCTCCCTCCCAGTTCTCGACGTCCGCCAACGCGACGAGGACCCGGAACTTGAAATCGGGGAGTACATCCAGCCCTTGCCGAACCCGGTCCAGCAGCCCTTTGAGGATGGCACGGGCCTCGGCCGAGCTGTCCGCCAGGTGGTGTCCATATGCCAGCCAGTAGCTCGCGTAGGCGAGATCGGCGTCCCGATGCAGTCGCTCGAAGATGCCCACCGATTCGGCCGCCAGACCGATGGCCTCGCCGCCACGCCGAAGCCGGCACAGGCTTTCAGCCATACCACGCAGGATCTCTGCGCGAGCCTGCTCGCCGGTCGCCTGCTCGAGCAGGCCCCGATATGCCGAGACGGCGCCCTCATAGTCGCCGGACGCCAGCCGGAGATCCGCCTCCAACCGATCCGCTAGACCCGGTTCCGAGGGCAGAAACGCGCCGATCGGGACCGCCAACCGTTCAGCGAAGTACTGGAGCGCGGCAATGGACGGCTTCGCGAGTCCATTCTCCAGGGCACTGACGTAGGCCGGTGTGTAGCGCGGTTCGGCGAGCCCTCGCTGAGTGAGCTTGGCCGTGGTCCGCAGTCGACGCACATTCGCGCCGATGGCCTGCGCCAATGGCCGGTTGTCGACCACGTTGACGACCCGCGCCTTGCGCTGGGTGGACCGGGGAGACCCCATCGCCGCCACTATACCGCCATTTGATTCCGCGCCGACCCCTCGGCTATCCGCAGACTACATAAATACTTGACACCGCTCGAATCGCCCCCATACGCTGCCGCACAGTGGTCGCCTGAGCGACCCCTCGAATCGGGGGCCGGGCCATGAGGCGCGCCGGGAAGGAGCCCGCACCATGGTTACCAGGATCCGGAAGATCCGTGCCTTTGTCTTTGCGTGGTCACTTGCTGTGCTCATGACGTTGGCCTCCGTGGCCAGCGTCCTGGCTGACAACGGAAAGGGCAGCTGGCCATAAACCGGCACCCAAACCAAGAGTTGATCCCCGCCCAATAGCAGCGGCGCGCGGCCCGGCCCCTCCTTCAGCATGTTGGGAGGTTCTCGAGGTTATTCGTGGGGGTGTGGTCCGGCGCGGTCGTCAGGTATGGGAACGTGAGACAGCCCTGGACCGGGCAGTAGGGAGCCTTGCGGATCCGCGCGCGCGTGCCGCCCGCCTCGGTCCACCACTCTTCTCCAGCGTCGATCGCGCCCGCCACGTCCTGACGCGAGAAGTACGTGCCCTCGACCGTGCACACGCCCGCAATGTGCTCGTGCTTCCCCTCGGGCGCCTGGACCATCCTGACCCGCGTCACGACAGGCATCAGCTACCCCCGCATCCATCCAGAGCCCCCGGAGCTCCCTGGAGTCTCGGACTACAGTATCAGTAATATCGCTTTCAGCGTTGCCATCTGCGCCAGGCTCCGGAGGGCCGGCGGCAGCGCCGTATTGACCAGCACCGTAGCCAGGCGGACACTTGACTTTACGCGTCGAGGGACCGATGACCGAGCTCGCCACCAACGTCCTCTACTACGGCGACAACCTCGACATCCTGCGCCGCTACCTGCCCGACGCCTACGGCGCCGAACAAACGTACCGATACCCCACCAAGAACGCTGCCTAGATCGGACATCCGATGAGACGGTTGGCAACTACGGTTTTCGCCATAAGCCTCGTCGCAGTCCCCGGCGTCTTTGCTGTCTTTCCAGAGTGGACCGAACAGATCGCGTTTCTCGGCAAAGGGGCTGTCCTTGGTCTATGGCTGGTAGTCGTTGCCGTCAGCGCGCGAGCGGCCCTAGGCCAAGGCGAGCGGATCGACGACCTCGTAGGGCCTGCGCTCGATCGTCGGGGTAAGCAGAAGCAGCTCGCGGCCCGTCGCCTGCTCTATCTGCTGCTGACGCACGACCATGGCCTACCAACGACCTATCGCTTTCACCTCTACACGCCAGATCATGTGAATCAGGAAATGGTGCCAGTCTTCGCGCCGGAGCCGCGTCCGCCCAGCTGGAAGTTCGGGCAGGGCGTTACAGGCGAAGCATGGAGACGGAAGATGTACGTGGTTGCGCGGGGTCAGGCGACACACGACGGAACATACGACCTGACGGCGGAACAGCAGCGCAAGTACGCTGATCTCGGAGTGGCTGCGGCACTGCCAATCCTCAGCGACCGCGGCGATGCGATAGCAGTTCTAACGGGCTCCAGTCAGCTTGACGACGGCCATCTCGTTTCTGCGGATGGCTTCGACCGCCATCAAGAATTGGGTCAGATTGCCGGTCGAATTCTCCTCGATATCGTGGAGCTGCCGAGATGATTCGGTTGCCTGCACACACCGGTATCGACAATCTAGGTTCGGGGGGTAGCGCGCGCCAAGAAGCGCTGCGGCAGGCGGACGATTCGCTCGACCGGGCACTCAATCGACTTATCGCTGCTCAACAGGAACTGCGCCAGACAGAGCGGGAGGTGAGCCGAGCCCCGCGGTTGAGATGGACGACCATCCTGATCTGCTTGATGTTGGCGCTGGTAACCCTGGGACTAGTTCTGATCGAGAAGGGAACGGTAGGTCTG
>JBKJVN010000121.1:0-11212 GCA_046717345.1 Candidatus Limnocylindria bacterium
CGTCGCCGACCATCGCCACCCGACGCCCGGTCGCCTGGAGCGCCGCGATCCGAGCCGCTTTCTCGCCCGGCTGGACCTCGGCCACGATCCGATCCGGGTCGATCCCCACCGCGGCGCCAATCGCGCGCGCCGCGGGCGCACGATCACCAGTCAGCAACCACGGCTCCAGGCCAGCCGCACGCAGCTGCGCCACCGCGACCGGGGCCTCGGGCTTGATGCGGTCGGCAACGGTCAACAGACCGCGGAGCTCCCCGTCGACGGCGACCCAGACCGCGGTCTGTCCGGCGGCCGCGGCGGCGTGTTCCGCGTCGTCCAGGGACGACGACGGTGGGGCGACGACCCCCGCGTCGGAAAGCAGCCGCGCGCTGCCGATGAGGACCGCGCGACCCTCCACCGTGGCGCGCACCCCACCTCCCGGTACGGCGGCGAAATCGGTCACGGTGGCGGAGTCCGCCACTACGCCTTCCTCTCCTGCGCGGCGGACGATGGCCGAGGCCAGGGGATGCTCGCTTGCCCGTTCCGCGGCCCCGGCCACGAGCAGCAGCGCCCGAGCATCGGTCCCTGCTGGGTACACGCCGGTCACCTCCGGTCGCCCTCGGGTGAGGGTCCCCGTCTTGTCGAAAACGACGGCCGAGATGACCGCCGCCCGCTCCAGCGCGGCCCCGTCGCGGACCAGGATGCCCGCCTCGGCCCCCTTGCCGGCGCTCACCATCAGGGCGGTCGGGGTGGCCAGCCCCATCGCGCACGGGCAGGCGATGATCAGGACTCCGATCGCGCTGGACAGCGCCAGCGGCAGGCGCGGCTCGGGGCCGAGCGTGATCCAGGCCGCGAACGTCAGGACGGCAACGAGCGCCACGGCCGGAACGAACCACGCCACCACCTGATCGACGAGGCGCTGGATCGGCGCCTTCGACCCCTGCGCCTGCTCCACCAGGCGCGCGATCTGGGCCAGGGTCGTGTCGGCGCCCACCCGGTCGGCGCGCAGGACGAAGCTGCCGTGCGCGTTGAGGGTGGCCCCGGTCACGCGGTCTCCTGGCGCCTTCTCCACGGGCAGCGGCTCCCCGGTCAGCATCGACTCGTCCACCGCGCTGGCTCCCTCGACCACCACGCCATCGACCGGGATTCGCTCACCCGGGCGGACCCGCACCAGGTCGCCCACCCGCACCTCGGCGAGCCGCACCTCCGTTTCGGCGCCGTCCCGGATGACCCGCGCCGTCTCCGGTCGGCGGCGCAGCAGGGCGCGCACCGCGCCCGCGGCCTGGCCCTTGGCCCGCGCTTCGAGGTACCGGCCGATCAGCACGAGGCCGATGATGATGGCCGCAGTCTCGTAGAACGTGTCGAGCGGCAGGCCGGCCGCCATGACCGCGTCCGGGAAGAGGGTGATGACCACCGAGTAGGCGTACGCCGCCCCGGTGCCCATGACCACCAGGGTGTCCATGGTCAGCTCCCCGTGGGGCAGGCCGCGGAGCGCGCGGGCCACGAAGCGCCGGCCCAGGACGAGCTGGACGAAGGTGGCCGGCAGCAGCAGGACCAGGTTGAGCCGATCCATGGCCAGCGGCGCTCCGCCTGGCCACAAGGTCACCGCCATCATGGCCAGACCGATGATGGTGGCCGCCACCCCGTCACGCAGCAGCCCGCGCCGCTCCACGGCGCGGGCCATCTCCGCCGCGTCGAGCTCCGTCTCGGGGATCGTCGTGCCTGCCGTCGGCGTGGACTGGGGTCGCACGTCGTAGCCGGCGGCCTCGATCGCCCCGATGATCCCGGCCCGATCGATGCGGGCCGGATCGTACCGGACCGTGGCCTCTTCGCTGGCCAGGTTGACGGTGGCCCTGGTGACGCCGTCCGCCCGGTTGAGGAACCGCTCGATGCGGTTCACGCAGCTCGCGCAGGTCATGCCGTCCACCGGGAGGTTGAGCTCGGCTTGCGTGTCAGTGGCGGTTTGGGTGTCGGCGGGCGCGGTCGTCATCGGTCCATCACGGTATCCGTCGGATACTATGGGGGAGTATCCGTCCAGTCGTCAATTGCCCCTCGGCGGCGGTGGCCGCGTGTCACAACCCTTCGTGACATCGTGCAGCGCGATAGCACGAATGATTGTGATGCCACCAGCTGAGCGGCGGACCCACCCGGTCAGGCGTTGTAGGCTCCGCCCGTGCGCGCCGTGGTCCTGACCAACGAGTTCCCGCCCAACGTGTACGGCGGTGCCGGGGTCCACGTTACAGAGCTGACGAACGCGCTTCGGGGCAGGATCGAGCTCGACATCCGCACCTTCGGGGAGCAGCACGACGACGAGCCGGGCTGGCGGGTTCGCGGCTATCCCGCCACCCTGGACGCCGGAAACGCGCCGGAGCTCCTGCGCCCGGTGCTGGCCGCCTTCAGCCGAAATCTGGCCATGGCGGCCGACCCGCCGACGGCCGACCTGGTCCACTGCCACACCTGGTACACGCATCTGGGAGGACTGATGATCGGCCAGGCCTACGGCATGCCGCTGGTCGTGACCGTCCACTCCCTCGAGCCGCTGCGACCCTGGAAGCGCGAGCAGCTGGGCGGCGGATACGACGTCTCGGCCTGGGTCGAGCGGCAGGCCCTGGAGCAGGCAGATGCCGTCATCGCGGTCAGCGCCGCGGCCCGCACCGACGTGTTGGCGCACTTCGCCACCGACCCCGCCCGCGTCCACGTCGTCCACAACGGCATCGACACCGTCGCGTTCGCACCCGACACCGGGCGCGACGCGATGGCCCGTTTCGGCATCGACCCTGCGACCACGTACGTCTTGTTCGTGGGCCGTATCACGCGCCAGAAGGGCATCACCACCCTGATCGGAGCCATTCCGCATCTGGATTCGCGGATCGGCGTGGTGCTGGCCGCCGGTCAGCCCGACACCCCGGAGCTGGCGGCCGAGGTCGAGCAGGGCGTCGCCGATGCACGGGCCGCATCCCCCGATCGGCCGATCCACTGGATCCCCGAGCACCTGGACCGACCCACTGTCCGTCAGCTGTACAGCCACGCCGCGGTGTTCGCCTGCCCATCGGTCTACGAGCCGTTCGGGATCACCAACCTGGAGGCCATGGCCTGCGGCGTGCCGGTGGTGGCCACCCGGGTGGGCGGCATTCCCGAGGTGGTCGTCCACGGGCGCACCGGTCTCCTGGTCGACCCCCCGGATGACCCGCTGGCGCCCGACGGCGCGGACCGCGTGGCCCACGACCTGGCCGCGGCCATCAACGCGCTGGTCGCCGATCCGGCGCGGCGCGCGGCCATGGGCGAGGCGGGGCGTCAGCGCGCGGTCGAGCAGTTCAGCTGGGCCTCGGTGGCCAGCAGGACCGTGGAGGTCTACGAGGCCGTCGTCCGATGAGCGGCCCCGATCCGTCTCGCATCTCGCGCCGCCGACTGCTCCAGCTGGGGGCGCTCACCCCGGCGGCGTTCCTGGCCGCCTGTGCCGAGACGCTGATCCCCACTCCGACGCCGACTCCACGTCCGAGCCCGTCGCCCACGCCCGGTGGCACCCCCTACCTCAGCCCCGCTCCGTCGCCCACGCCGATACCCACCCCGGCCCCCTCGGCGCCGGTCCTGTATCTCGGCGCCGCCCTGGCCGACGGCCGCTCGGCCACGCTACAGCGGAACATCAGCGTCCTGGTAGAGAACGGCGTCGTGGTGTGGATCCGTCCCGCGGGGGGCGAGGAGGATCCCCGGGGAGCCGCGGTCGTGGACGCCGCCGGCGCCACCATCGTGCCGGGTCTGGTCGATGCGCACTCGCACCTCACCGGCGCCGGCGGCGTCAACTGGATTGAGCGCTTCAACGACCCACCCGCCGTCCTGGCCGCGACCGGGGAGGCGAACGCGGCCCTGGCCTGGCAGTACGGCGTGCGCTGGCTGCGTGACGTGGGCAGCCCCATCGTCAGGGACCCGGTCGAGGGTCGCCAGCGGGCCGCATCCCTGGGCGTGCGCGACCGCCTCGCGGGACGTGCCGGCTTCCCGGTCATCCGGGCCGCCGGCAGCTGGGTGACCCGTGCTGGCTCCCTGCCCGGACGGATCAGCGCCGAGGCCGCGAACGCCGATCAGTTGCTGGCCGTGGCTCTCCAACAGCTGGACGACGGCGCGGACCTCGTGAAGCTGTACCTGGAGGGCCCAGATCCCAACGCGACACCGTGGTCCATCGACGAAACCCGTCGAGTGGTTGAGGCGGTGCACGCCCGCGGTGCCCGCGTGGCAGCTCATGCCGGGCGTATACCGAGCATCCGGGTCGCAGTCGAGGCCGGTGTCGACACGGTGGAACATGGTTTCGAGCTCGACGCCTACACCGCGCGCCGGATGCGGGACACCGGCACGATGCTCGTCTCGACCCTGACCGTCTTCCGGTCGTGGATGAGCTTCTCGGCCACCACCACCGTCCCGTTCTTCTCTGCGACCGGCGCCGCGGGCCGGATCGGCGACCAGCTGGAGGCGGCCGAAGCGAGTGTCCGGAACGCGCGCGCGGCCGGAGTGGCCATCGCCGCCGGCTCCGACGCGGGCGGAGGATCGCCGCGCGCGAACCACATCCCGTGGGAGTTTCAGTCGCTCATCGCGGCCGGCCTCGACCCGGTGGAGGCCCTGGCCGCGGTCACGTGGCGCGGCGGCGAGGCGCTCGCCGAACCGGACGCGGGCGTCATTCGCGAGGGCGGCCCGGCGCACTTCTTCCTGGTCCACGGTGACCCGCTGGCCGATAGCGGAGCCATCTGGCGCATCTGGCGCCACGCCTGACCGACCTGAATTACCATCGGCCACCGATGCCCGTCGCCGAACCGATCATCGTCGCCCGCGACCTGCAGAAGTCCTATGGCTCCCTGCGCGCGGTTGACGGCGTCAGCTTCGAGGTCGCCGCAGGCGAGGTATTCGGGATCCTGGGTCCCAACGGGGCAGGCAAGACGACGACCCTGGAGATGATCGAGGGCATGCGGCCCATCGACGGGGGTAGCGCGACCGTTGACGGGCTGGATGTCGCCTCGGATCCGCGGGCCGTCAAGGCCCGCATCGGTATCCAGCTTCAATCGTCCGCCTTCTTCGACGAGCTGAACCTGACCGAGCTGCTGGTCCTCTTCGGCCACCTGTATCACGTCACCGTCGACCCGGCGGGGCTGCTGGCGGACGTCGACCTGTCCGAGAAGGCGCGCAGCCAGGTCCGAACGCTATCCGGTGGGCAGAAGCAGCGGTTCAGCATCGCCGCGGCGCTCGTGAACGACCCGCGGGTCCTGTTCCTGGACGAGCCGACCACCGGACTCGATCCCCAGGCCCGGCGCCACCTGTGGGGTGTCGTCAAGGGGCTGCGGGAGCGCGGCCACACGGTGATCCTCACGACCCACTACATGGAGGAGGCCGAGTACCTGTGCGACCGGGTCGCGATCATGGATGGCGGGAGAATCGTGGCCCTCGATTCGCCGGATGCGCTCGTCGGTTCCCTGCTTGGACGTGGCTTCACCAAGGAGCGGGTGGAGCGGCTGGCGAACCTGGAGGACGTCTTCATCGACCTCACCGGTCACGAGCTGCGCGAGGACTGACCGATGGCCCGACGGTTCGAGGTGCTCTGGCACCTGTTCGTGGCCTCGGGAAAGATGTTCATCCGCGACCGGACGGCGGTCTTCTTCAGCTTCTTCCTGCCCCTCGTGATCATGCTCATCTTCGGGGTGCTGAACTTCGGCGAAGCGGCCGAACTGGATGTGGGCGTCGCGGATGAGGCCCAGAACTCGTCCAGCCAGACACTGCAGGTCGCGCTCGAGCAGACCTCCGGCCTGGTGATCCACACCGGCACCTTGACCGATGAGCTGGCCGCGCTCGCGGAGGGTGACCGGGCGGCGGTGGTGCGGATCCCGGCCAGGTGGGAGTTGGTGTCGCCCGGGTCGTCGGGCTATGAACCGCTGTCGGCCTACACCAGCCAAGCCCAGCCGGGCGAGGGGCAGACGGCCGTGCTCCTGGTGCACGCGGTCGTGGCCCAGGCCCTGGTATCCGTCGACGGGAGCTCGCCGGAGCCCCTGGTCGTGGTCGAGGAGGTGGCTGGGCGCAACTTGGGCTACATCGACTTCCTGGTGCCGGGCATCCTGGGCCTGACCGTCATGCAGCTGGGCGTGTTCAGCGTGGCGTTCGGATTCGTCCAGCTCAAGCAGACCGGGACGCTTCGGCGACTGTTCGCGACGCCGACTTCACCGAGCTATTTCCTGGCCGCCCAGGTCAGCTCGCGGTTGGTCATTGCCCTGATCCAGGTCCTGATCCTGCTCGGGGTGGGGCTCTTGTTCGGGGTTCAGCTGGTGGGCAGCGTGGCCGTGGTCCTGGCGCTCGCGGTGCTCGGCTCGGTCGTATTCCTGGGGATGGGCTTCGGAGTGGCGGGCTGGGCGAAGAACGAGAACCAGGCCGCACCGGTGGCCAACCTGATCAGCCTGCCCATGATGTTCTTGTCGGGCTCGTTCTTTCCCCGCGAAGCGATGCCCGAATTCCTGCAGGAGGTGACCCGGTTCCTACCGCTCACCTACCTGAATAATGCGCTGCGGGCGGTCATCAATGACGGTGCTGGGCTGGACGTTATCGGGACCGATGTCATCGGCCTGGCGATCTGGGCGATCATCACCTTCGTGATCGCCACGCGCCTGTTCCGCTGGGAGTGAGGGAGCGTCGCCGAGATGAATGCGGCATGGATCCTGCGGATCGAATCGGCCGCGGTCGGGGTGCTGGGGATCGTTGCCTTCCTGTCGCTCGGCGGGTCGCCGCTGGTGCTGATTCCAGCCCTCCTGGCGCCGGACCTGTCGATGCTCGGCTACCTGGCCGGTCCACGGGTCGGCGCGGTGACGTACAACCTGGTCCACAACTGGGCGCTCGCCGTGGGCCTCGCCCTGCTGGCGATCGCCATCGGACAGCTGTGGCCCTTGCTCGCGGCCACCGCCGTGGCGGCGCACGTCGGCTGGGATCGGGCCCTCGGCTACGGCCTCAAGCTGCCGACCGGGTTTCGCGACACTCACCTCGGCCGCATCGGCCGGGCCTGACGCCGCTCACGACAGACCGATGGCGCCCGTCGCCGGGCGCCATCTGCCCTTTGGACCCCGGCGGAGATCAGGCCATTGCCGGGGCCGGAGTCTGTCGGGTTCCCTCGGCGGCCCGGTTCAGGTCGCCGGAGAAGAACCAGCGGCGCAGTCCGGGTCCGACCATCTGGCCGACGCTCCAGTCCAGGCCGTAGAAGTTGCCGGATCCGATGTATCCCAGGAAGAAGGTGACCAGGGCATAGGTCAGATGCTGGTTCACGATCCCGAACTCGAAGTCCCACGCCGCCACGAAGAAGAACAGCATCATCAACGTGCCCATGGCCGCCCCGAACCGGGTCAGCAAGCCCAGGATCAGGCTCACGCCGATCCCGATCTGGCCCCACGGCACCAGGAGGTTGATGACGGTCATCGCCGTCTCGTTGTCGGCCATACCGGCCCAGAACGATTGGGTCGGATTGAAGATCGTGCCCTCGGCAATCTCGCCGGTCACGAATGGCCAACCGAGGCTGCCACCGGTGCCGAAGCCCAGGAAGCCGGCCGCGGACCATTCCCCTCCTCCGCCGATGACCTTCTCGAGCCCGGCCCACAGAAAGATGATCCCAACCCCCACCCGGAGTAGCGCCACTCCGAGCTGATGCTTGCGATCGACGATTTGCATGCCTCCATGCCTCCTTCCCAATTTGACGTCCCACCGCCATAAGAATGTTCGAGCCTCAGCCTAACTCAGCTCCTATCGCATCCGAGGGCCGAAAGTCACCAAATCCGGGGACCTCGGCCATACCCGGCAGGCCGAGGTCGACGAAGGTCGGGTTCAGTCGCCGCCGAGCCGGTGCTTGGCCACGAACGCGGCCGCCTGTGCGCGTCGCTGCAGGTCCAGCTTGGACAGGATGCTGGACACGTAGTTTTTCACGGTCTTGTCTGACAGGAAGACCTCAGCCGCAATCTCCTTGTTCGTCTTCCCATCCGCCACAAGGAACAGGATCTTCCGCTCCTGTGAAGTGAGGCTCGCCAGTTCGTTCGCCATCCCGCCGGCCGCAACACGACGCACGCGCTCGAGGACTCGCTCGGTGACCGCTGGGTCGAGCAGGGAGTCACCCCGACCGACCGATTCGAGCGCGGTCACCAGGTCCCGCCCGCGGATCTGCTTGAGGAGGTAGCCACTGGCGCCGGCCAGGATGGCGGCCAGCACCGCGTCCTCATCCGGGTAGCTGGTCAGCATCACGACCCGGGTCTCAGGCATCTCGGCCCGGATGTCGCGACAGGCCTCGATCCCCGTCCCGTCCGGTAGGCGGACGTCCATGATCACCAGGTCGGGCCGGAAGCGTCGCGCGGCGGCGAGGGCCTCGGCCACGGTTCCGGCCTCGGCCACCACCTGGAACGCGGGGCGGCGGGCGAGGAGCGCGGCCAGACCCTGGCGCACCACCTCGTGATCGTCGACCAACAGCAGCCTGAGCGGCCGTGGTGCGCTGGTCATGGGCCACCTCCGTCGTCGCCATGCCGGGGGACTTCGACGACGACGCGGGTGCCGTTCCCGGGACCCGACTCAACCGAGAAGCGCCCACCGAGCGCCGTCGCGCGGTCGCGCATGTTGGTCAGCCCGTGGTGTTCTTGGCTCCGCGCTGCCGCTGGATCGAATCCGCGTCCATCATCGGTCACGGACAGGCGCGCTTCGGTACCGGTGCTACTGAGCTCGACCCGTGCATGAGCAGCGCCGGCGTGGCGGCCGACATTGCTGAGCGCCTCACGGACGATCGTGACCAGCTCCGCGGCTGCCTCCGACCGCAGCAGCACCCCGTCGGCGACCTCCACCTCCATCGTCGTGTGGCCCGTCCGCCCGAGCTCGGCGGCCACCTCCTCGAGGGCGCGCCGCAGGTCCTCGGGAGCCTGCAGGATTGGACGCAGGTCGTAGACGAACCCGCGAATGTCCCCGATCGCCGACTGGAGGCTCCCGATCGCGCGGTCGACCCGAGTACGGGCCTCGTCCGGTGCCTCGTCCATCAGCTCGGGGACGTCGTCGAGTGAGAGGGTGACGGCGTACAGGCGCTGGATCACACCGTCGTGGAGGTCCCGCCCGATGCGGTCCCGCTCCTCGACCACCGCCAGCCGCCGCACCTGCTCATGGAGCCGGGCGTTATCGATGGCGATCGCGGCATGCAGCGCGAAGCGCTCGACCAGGGTCTGGTCCTCGGCGCTGAACTCGTCGGCGCGACGCTTGTTCGTGAGATAGAAATTTCCGATCGCCTCTCCTCGGACGCGGATCGGGACGCCGAGGAAACTGTGCATCGGGGGGTGGTGTGGGGGGAACCCGTGACGCCGCGCATCGGTGGCGATGTCAGGGATTCGCAGGGACCGACTCTCCCGGATGATGAGCCCGAGAAGGCCATGGCCCTGGGGCAGCTGGCCGATCTCCCGCCGCGCAGCCTCACTGATGCCACTGGTCACGAACCGTTCGAGCCGCTCGTCCCGGCCGATGATGCTCAATGCGGCGTACTCGGCATCGGCCAGATCGCGAACGCGGTCGACGATGAGCTGGAGGACCGTCTCCAGGTCCAGGACGCCGGCGATGCTCCGCACCGCGGCGTCAAGCGCGTCCAGCTCCTGGCGGGCTCGGTCGGAAGCGGGTCGGGCTCGTGGCACCAACCAGACGGTAGCAGGCAGGCCGACCGGGCGATCCGGCCTACTGGGCGGGGTCAGGTGTGTTCAGCCGCGTCGGCATCCTCTTTGGTCTGGTGCACCGTGCCGGGCGGATGCTGCGGCGGCGCATACATCGTGATCAGCCGGAGCTGGTGCGGCCCGGTGTTGACGAAGTTGTGGCGGGTACCGGCGCGGACAAACACCAGATCGTTCGCGCGCAGCCGGCTCGTCTCGAGGTTGAGTCGCGCCTCACCTTCACCGTCGACGATGAGGAGCACCTGATCGGTGTCAGGATGAACTTCCTCGCCGATCTCGCCGCCAGGTGGGATGGTCATGACCACCACCTGCTCGCGCGCCCCGGTAATGACCTCCCGACGGAAGGCATCATTCATTCGGGCGGCCGCCATGATGTCCACGCGGCTGCCCTGCTGGGTCTGCATCGTCGCCTCCCTTGCTGCGTTTCTGTCTTAAGGGCCGTTTCATACACCTCTCCGACGCCGAGGTCATGTCGCGGTGGAACACGCCCGCCGCGGGTTCCGCTCGTCGGCCACGGTCACGAGGAGATGACACGCCATGCACTCCATGGCGCTGAAGGTGCCCCACCGCGGACATTTCACGCGCCCACCGCTGACACAATCCAGATTGAACCGTAGCGACCCGCGAGACCGGGGTCGTCGACGTCGCGTCGGCCGGCCGGTTCGCTGACCGATAGGACGCTCATTGGTTCCTTCACGCGCTGCCTCCGCCCGGCGCTGGAAGCCCAGGCACGCGCCCTCCGCGCATCATCGATGCCTCCTTGCACACCGAGACTGCACCGCAGGCGATACTGCGGACAATGCCGCAGGTCACCACCGAATGTGCCGATGGTCATGAACCGCGACGCCGACCTGCCCGACGGAATGCGGCAGCCGGCTGAGGTTTGCCTATCTGCCGTTTGGGCCGTTCTTGCGGGCCATGCGGCCCTCGTCGGATTGACCGTGATCGGCGTCAATGTCCGGGCTGTGACAGCCAAGGTATCGCCGCGGACCGTCCGGCTGCGTGCCATGGAGCTCGGCCAGTTCTCAGTCGAGCATGCCGCTCGCCTATGCGGCCCGGAGGCTGCGGCATGGCTGGGCCCGCCCGTGGGTCAGTCGCCGACCGGGATGCAACGATTCGCCACCGACCTACGTCTCGGACCGCACGAAGGCGGGTTGTTGGCGACGTTCCACAAGGCCGCATACGTTGACCTCGGGCCCGGTCAGCGGGATGGCGACGGCCTTCGCTTCGAGATCAGTTGGCGGTCCGCGACGCTGGCACCGCTGTTCCCGGTCTTCTCAGGCTGGCTGACCGTCCGTCCGGGCGAGCTCGTCCTGGACGGCTATTACGCGCCGCCCGGCGGCGCGATCGGCCTGCTGGCGGATCGGGCGCTGCTGCATCTCGCGGCCCGCCGGACTGCCAGGTCGTTGCTCATTCAATTGCGCGAGGCAGCCGGGGCGAGCCCGGCCCAATCGCGAGTGCCGGCCGATTCCCAGAAACCCTGAACCCTGAGCTGCATGTAGGAGAGAAAACCCCATGGGACGCCTGTTTGTCTACGGCGCGGC
>JBKJVN010000122.1:0-11073 GCA_046717345.1 Candidatus Limnocylindria bacterium
TACGTCCGCCTGGGGCCAGGCACCGCTCCCACCTTCATCTTCCTTCCCGCCGGAGGCTGACGAGCTGGACGCATCGGTCGCATACAAGGCCGATATCGAGCGGTGGCACGCGGAACGTGACGCGCGCCTGCGGTCACCCGATGGCTGGCTGGCCCTGGTTGGGCTCCACTGGCTGACGCCGGGCGAGCACGAGTTCGGGCAGCATCCGAGTAACGCCATCCGCCTGGGCGGGTGCGGGGTCCCGCCGCTGGCCGGGCACCTGCTGGTGGACGATGACGGCGTAGTCCGAATCCGGGCGCACCGGGGCGCGTCGCTGACTCACGCCGGCCAGCCGGTGCATGGAGAGCTGGAGCTCGAGGACGACCTGGGCGGGGATCCGACCATCGTGGAGCTGGGATCGCTCCGGTTCCACCTCATCCGACGCGGGGCGCGCATCGGATTACGGGTGCGCGACGCCGAAGCCCCGGCACTCCGGAAGTTCGGAGGCGTTCCGCGCTTCCCGGTCGATGCCGCTTGGCGCCTGGTGGCGCGCTTCGAGCCGGCCGATGCCGCGCACACCATCGAGGTGGCCGACGTGCTCGGCGACGTTACGCAGGATCCCTCGCCCGGCTGGGTGACGTTCACCGTGAACGGCCATCCACAACGGCTGGCCGCGCTGAAGGGCGACGAGGATGGGTCGCTGTGGTTGATCTTCGCGGACCCCACCAATGGCAGCACCACCTACGCCGCCGGCCGCTTCCTGTACACCGGGCCACCGGCCGCCGACGGCACGGTGGTCGTCGACTTCAACCTCGCCTACAACCCACCCTGCGGGTTCAGCCCTTACGCGACCTGTCCGCTGCCTCCCGCAGGGAACCGGCTGACGGTGCCGATCCCCGCGGGGGAGATGCTGCCGGCGCAGCCGGCATCGGTCAGCGCGCAAGCCGGATAGACTGACGGACCGATGCGTCCCGATGTGACCGGCACCGTCCGGGCTCCCGCCGAGTTCCTCAACGACACGGTTCGAAACCTGGCCCCCTCGGGCATCCGCCGCTTCTTCGACATGCTGGCCGAGATGCCCGACGTCATCAGCCTCACCATCGGCGAGCCGGACTTCACCACGCCCGAGCCGCTCACCCGGGCCGCGATTGCAGCCCTGGAGGCGGGGGAAACGCACTACACCGCCAATGGCGGGATGATCGAGCTCCGCGAGCGGGTGGCGGCCAACCTGGCCGACCGGTACGGGGTCCGCTACGAGCCCCGCGGGGAGCTGGTCATCACGGTTGGCGCCTCCGAGGCCCTGGACGCCACGTTGCGCGCGGTGCTCAACCCCGGGGACGAGGTCCTGTACCACGAGCCGTGCTTCGTGGCTTACGGCCCATGCATCACCCTGGCAGGCGGGGTGGCAGTGGCACTGCCGACCTCGGACGCCACAGCCTTCCGGATCACCGCCGAGCAGATCGAGGCGGCGGTCACCGATCGGACCAAAGCCATCTTCCTGGGCTATCCGAACAATCCAACCGGGGCGGTGCTGAGCCGCACCGAGCTTGAAGCCATCGCGGCCGTGGCCGAGCGCCACGACCTGCTGGTCATCAGCGACGAGATCTACGACCGGCTGGTGTACGGCGACCATCGGCACACGGCGTTCAGCGCGCTGCCCCGGATGCGGGATCGGACAGTGCTCATCGGCGGATTCTCGAAGGCGTATGCCATGACCGGTTGGCGGATCGGGTACGTGGCCGCGTCTGAAGGGCTGATGGCGGGGATCGCCAAGGTCCATCAATACGGGATCATGTGCGCCCCGACCGCCGCCCAGCACGCCGCCATCGCGGCGCTGGAGGTGGGCGAGCCGTACGTCCAGGACATGTTGGCCGAGTACGACCGGCGCCGGCAGCTCATGGTCCGGCGGTTGAACGAGATAGGCCTCCTCTGCTTCGAGCCGATGGGCGCGTTCTACTGCTTCCCGGACGTCACAGCCGCGACCGGTCTGGCAGCCGAGGACTTTGCGCAGGAGCTGCTTGCCGAAGAGCACGTGGCGGTGGTCCCCGGTGAGGCGTTCGGGCCCTCCGGCGCGGGCCACGTCCGCGCCTGCTACGCGACTGCGTACGAGGACATCGTCGAAGCCATGGACCGCATCGAGCGCTTCGTCGAGCGCCGGCGCGCGAGCGGACGCGAGACCGGGAACGGCGGAGGCGGCGCCTAGAGCGGTTCGATAACCATGCTCTCGACCACCTCCGTGGCGTGGTCGAGGAGGTGGTCGTAGTCGGCGTCGGGGAATGCCTCGATGACGATGATCACGGTGGCGGACCCGCCGTCAACGGCGATAACCCGGGCCGTTTCGGCGTCGTTGAAGTGGAAGTCCCCGACGACTGGCAGGACCCACAACCAGATCCGCCCGCCGCCGGTGGCCTCGCAGGCGGCATCCACCTCGGTCGTGAGATCCACCTGGAGCGCGGGCCGGCCTCCAACCTCGACCTCCACCGGGTCCGATGCCGTGACGCCCGTCCGCGCCGCCAGGAAGGTCATGAAGTCCGCCGGGGTGGCCCCGATGGTCGACGCTGCATCCGACGAGCAGGCATCGGTGAAGATCTCGCCGCTGTAACTGACCACGCTGATCGCGTGGTTACCGCCGACATCGGCCAGGAAGAGACCGAAGCCGACGTCCTGGATGTCCACCAGGCCGGACCAGTCATGGTCGCCCAGGATGAACTCGATATGAGCTCCGGTCGTGTCCGAGACGTAGTCACCCGCGGCGAGGGGCCCGTCGCAGACCATCCCCGGATCGCAGGCCGCGAGCGATGGTATGCCGGCAATGGACTCCTCCGTTGTCGCCAGAGGACTCGGCGACGGACTGACCGAAGCGCTGGGCGCACAGGCGGCCAACAGGAGGAGGCTGGCCATGGTGGCCAGTTTTTTCATCGGTCCAGCGAGGCGAAGCAGGCGCGCGCGAAGTCGAGGAGGGCGGTCACGGTGATGCGGTCATTCTCGGTCGATTCGGCCGACAGCTCGATCTTCGGCTCCTCGGCCACCAGCCGCCAGATCGATCGGGCGGTGCGCGTGTTGTCGTCCCATTGGGAGTCGTTCTGGAGGCGCATGCCGCGCACCGACGGCCAGCGGGTGAGGCCGCCGCGGAGCTCGTACGTGGCCTCCCCAGGCGCGGTTACGCCGTAGTTGTAGTCCAGCAGGCCGATGTCGGTGGCCACCAGGACCCGCTGGCGATCGCCGTCCGCGTGCATGGTGACGTGGGCGGCCAGCTCAACCGCGCCCAGCTCCCCGAGCACGCGTTGCAGAAGCGCCCGGGACCGACCGATATCCTCCCACTCGCCGACCTTCACGGGACGGAGCATACAATCCGGCCGTGGCCATCGGCACCGCCTACGAGACCGTGATCGGGATCGAGGTCCACGCCCAGCTGCGGACGGCCTCGAAGATGTTCTGCCGCTGCCGCACGGCCCCGCTGCCGGGCCAGCCGGATGAGCCGAACACCCGGGTATGTCCCATCTGCATGGGCATGCCCGGGACGCTGCCGGTCATCAACCGGCGGGCGGTGGAGCTCGTGATGCTGAGCGGGCTGGCGCTGGAGGCCGAGGTCCAGACCGATGCCGTCCGCTTCGAGCGCAAGAACTACTTCTACCCCGACCTGCCAAAGGGCTACCAGATCAGCCAGTACGCCCTGCCCCTGACCGCCGA
Organism: Candidatus Limnocylindria bacterium; assembly: GCA_046717345.1. Classification (GTDB taxonomy): domain Bacteria; phylum Chloroflexota; class Limnocylindria; order QHBO01; family QHBO01; genus DASTEQ01. The sequence continues at coordinate 3,670 of JBKJVN010000122.1, forward strand.
TGGCAGGCTCCGGGTGCCGGTTCCGGCCGAGGATGCGGAGATCACGGTGCGCATCACCCGCGCCCACCTGGAGGAGGACACGGCGCGGCTGCTCCACGGGGGGCGCGGCCACTCCCTGGTCGACTTCAACCGCGCCGGCGTGCCGTTGATGGAGATCGTGACCGAGCCGGACCTCCGGACCCCGGCCCAGGCTCGGGCCTACGGGGAGGCGCTCCGCGACCTGCTCCGCTTCATCGGGGCCTCGGACGCCGACATGGAAGCGGGCTCCATGCGGATCGAGGGCAACGTCAGCATCCGCGAGGTCGGGAGTGAGCTGTTCGGGACCAAGGTCGAGGTCAAGAACCTGAACTCATTCCGCTCGCTGGAGCGGGCCATGGAGTTCGAGGTCGTGCGGATGACCGAGTCGCTGGCTGCCGGCGTGCCGCTGACCCAGGAGACGCGGGGCTGGGACGAGACGGGCGAACGGACCATCCCCCAGCGCTCGAAGGAAGAGGCGAACGACTACCGCTACTTCCCCGAGCCCGACCTGCCGCCACTGCGACCCTCGGCCGAGTGGGTAGCCGAGATCCGGGCCAGACTCCCCGAGCTGCCAGCCGCGCGCCGTGAACGGTACGTCGCCCGGCTGGGCCTCTCGCCCTACGACGCGGGCGTACTGACCGCGGAGGTCAGCCTGGGCGAGTACTTCGACGCGGTCGTGGCCGCGGGCGCGCCTGCCAAGGCTGCCGCGAACTGGGTGAGTGGCGAGTTCAGCCGGCTCCTGAACCAACATGCCGCCGAGGGACTACGCGCTCGTGACGTGGCCCTGCCGCCCGAGGGCTTGGCCGAGCTGATCGCGGAGGTGGAGGCGGGACGGATCAGTCCCGCCAGCGCCAAGCAGGTCCTGGCGAGGTGCTTCGAATCGGGAGAGATGCCCCGCGTCGTCATCGTGGCCGAGGGGATGGCGCAGGTCAGCGACGCGGTGGTCATCGCCGAATCGGTGGATGCGGTGCTGCGGGCCGAGGCGGCGGCGGTCGGGGAGTATCGGTCCGGCAAGCGGCAGGTGTATGGGTACCTGGTCGGGCGGGTCATGGCGCGCATGGACGGCCGGGCCGATGCCCGCCTGGTGAACGAGGAGCTGCGGCGGCGGCTGGACGCTGTTCCGGATGGATGACCCCGAGGCGTTGCGGGCCTTTGGCCTGGAGCTCGCCGACGCGGCCGACGCCATCTCGCTGCCGGCCTTCTTGGCCGGACCGGAGGTCAGCACCAAGGCCGATGGCACGCCGGTCACCGCGGCCGACACGGCCATCGAGGAGCTGATACGAGACCGGGTCCGGCGCCGGTTCCCGACCCACGGCCTGCTGGGCGAGGAGTTCGGGGACGACTCGGGCGCCGACGGGACGCGCTGGATCGTGGACCCGATCGACGGGACCGCGAACTTCGCGCGCCACATTCACGTGTGGGCCACGCTGATCGGCGTCGAGCGTGACGGGGAGCTGGTGGCGGGCGTCGTCTCCGCGCCCGCGCTGGGGCAGCGCTGGTCGGCGACCCGGGGGGCCGGCGCGACCACGACCCTGGGTGGACGGACCTGGCCGGTCCACGTCTCGACGGTGCCGCGTCTCGAGGAAGCGCACGTGATCCACGCCGGCGTGTCGCCGTTCGATGACGAGGGTCGCGGCGAGGGGATCCGGGAAGCGTTGCGGCGATCGTGGCGTGACCGCGGCCTGGGCGACTTCTGGGGCTACATGCTGGTGGCGCAGGGATCGGCTGATGTGATGGTCGAGACCGGGGTGGCGATCTGGGACCTGGCCGGGCCGGCCTTGATCGTGGCCGAGGCCGGCGGGCAGTTCAGCGACCTGGATGGCACCCCCGGTTATGCCGGGCCGACCGCCCTGGCCACCAACGGCCGGCTTCACGCCGAGCTGGTGGCGCTGCTCGCCCGGCGCTAGACCATCGGGCCCTAGGCCATCCCGCGCAGGCGGAGCCAGGCGTCGGGGGTCGGGTCGCGACCCAGGAAGGCACGCACCAGTTCGCTCGCCGGACGGCTGCCGTTGGGCTCCAGGATCGAACGCCGATAGGCCGCGCCCACCTCGGGCGACGTGACACCCTCGGCCGTGAAGCGGCCGAACAGGTCGTCGCCGATGACCTCCGCCCAGAGGTAGCCGTAGTAGCCCGCGTCGTAGCCGCCCATCGGGTGCGCGAACCCCGACAGCAGGAACGTGCCTTCCGGATACGGCAGGCCCACGTGTGCGTACGCCTTCCGGAGGGCCTCGTCCAGATCCGGCTCGGCCCGCCCGTCGTGGATTGAGAGGTCGACCTGCCCGTAGAACACCTGGACCAGGGTTTTCAGACCGATGTTCAGGCGGCGCGCGGCCACCATGCGGTCGACCAGGTCCGACGGAATCGGCTCCCCGGTTCGGTAGTGGCGCGCGAAGCGGCCCAGCACGACCGGGTCCCAGGTCCAGTGCTCCATGATCTGGGACGGGGCCTCGACGAAGTCGATCTCGCACTCGCTGCCACTGGTCCGGGCGTATTCCGCGCGTGTCAGCGACATGTGGAGGATGTGCCCGAACTCGTGGAACAGGGTCTCCAACTCGTTGTGCTGGAGGAGGGAGGGTCGAGCGCCGGAGGGCGGCGTGAAGTTGGCGAGGATGGCGCTCACCGGCCGCTCGTACGATCCGTCCGGCCGGCGGTGGCCGACCACCAACGGAAAGGCCGCCGCATGACCGAACTTCCCCTCGCGCGGGAACCAGTCAGCGTAGAAGTAGGCCAGCAGCTCCCCGCTGGCCCGGTCACGCACCTCGTACAGCTCCACTGCCGGGTGCCACGCCCCCGCGTCCTCCACCTTCCGGTATTCGAGCCCCAGCACCTCCCCGGTGAGCGCGAACATGCCCGACAGGCACGCCTCGAGGGGCAGGTACTCGGCCACCAGGTTGGCATCCACCCCGTATTCCGTTCGTCGCAGCTGCTCGTCGTAGTACATCCAGTCCCATGCGCTCAGCGGCCCGTTGTGCCCATCGGCCCCGAAGCGGGCCCGCAGCGCCGACAGCTCGCGGTCGCGGAACGGCTCCAGGCGCGAGACGAGGGAGGCGTAGAAGTCGGCCACCGCCTCGGGGGTCTCGGCCATCTTGACCTCGATCGCGTAGTGCGCCCAGCTCGGATGGCCCAACAGCTCGGCCGCGCGTTGGCGCAGCCGAAGCGCCTCGGCGAGCAACGGTCGGTTCTTGTCGGTGGACCGCTGCCAGTGCTTGCGGAACAGAGCCTCGCGCGCTTCCCGGTCTACGGCCTGGGCCAAGAACGGGTAGAGCTCCGGATAATCGAGGCTCACCCGGAAGGTCCCGGGCGCCATACCCGGTTTCAGCCGATCCACGAACTCGTCCGGGAGGCCAGCCAGGCGTTCGCGGCTGACCTCGATTGCGTCCTCGTACTCGTTGATGTTGCGGTTGAAGGCGACCTCCAGCTCCACCAGGCGAGCCCGAATGCCCTCCAGCTCGGTCCGGGCTGTGAGATCCAGCAACTGCCCGGCCCGACGAAAGTCGCGCATCCACAGCTCCAGGACCCGGCTCGGCTCCACGTCCAGGTTCTCCGCGTCCGGCCCTTCCGCAACCTCGCGGACGGCGCGATAGAGGTCCTCGCGGAACGGAAGCGCGGCACGCCATTTCGTGAGCTGCTCCTCGGCGACCGAGCCCGCGTCACGCACCGCCGGGTCGGTGTGGGCCTGGGCCAGGAACGCACCCCGGCCGTAGGCCTCCGTCAGGCGGGCCCCGGCCCGCTCCAGCGGCCCGACCCGCGCGTCGAAGGTGGCGGGCTTGGCCGCAACGGCCTCCGCGACGAGCGCGTCCGCCTCCGCCAGGGCGCGGTCGGTCTCGAGGCGGACGGATTCCTCGGTGATGGAGGTGTAATCGAACAGCACGCCGGGATGGTACCCGCGGATACCATGGGCTCCCCGTGAATTCGCCCCGCGACGAGTTCGTCCATCTCCACGTCCACTCGGAGTTCAGCCTGCTGGATGGTCTGTCGCGGCTGCCCGAGCTGGCGAACCGGGTGGCGGAGCTGGGCATGCCGGCCGTGGCCCTCACCGATCACGGCGCGCTCTACGGAGCCATCGCCTTCTACGAAGCGGCGACCGCGGCTGGCATCAAGCCCATCCTGGGAGTGGAGGCCTATGTCGCGCCCCGCCGGCACACCGACAAGGAAGGCAAGGCGGATTCCGACTACTACCACCTCATCCTGCTGGCCAAGGATGCGATCGGCTATCGGAACCTGCTCAGCCTGGTCACCACCGCCCACCTCGACGGCTACTACTACAAGCCGCGCATCGACAAGGAGCTACTGGCCGCGCACAGCGAGGGGCTGATCGGCACCAGCGCCTGTCTGAGTGGGGAGGTCCTGCGACGCCTGGCTGAAGGCGATGAGCGGGGTGCGACGCAGGTGGCCGATGACTATCGGTCCATCCTTGGCGATGGCAACTACTTCCTCGAGGTCCAGGACTCGGGGGTGCCCGAGCAGACGCGCCTGAACCAGCAGCTGGTGGAGCTGGCCCGGCGCACGAACATCCCGCTCCTGGCGACCAACGACACGCACTACACGCTGGCCGACCAGGCCGAGGCGCACGACCTGCTGCTGTGCATCCAGACCGCGGCCAACCTCGACACGCCCGGTCGATTCCGGTTCGACACCAACGAGTTCTACGTCAAGCCGCCGGCCGACATGCGTCGCCTGTTCAACGGGGAGCTGCCCGAGGCCATGGACAACACGCTCCGCGTGGCCGACATGGTCGACCTGCGCCTCGAGTTCGATCGCCTCCGCCTGCCCGATTACCCCGTCCCCGACGGTGAGACGGCCGCGTCGTGGCTGCGCCGCGAATGCGAGCGCGGGCTGGCCGATCGGTATCCGGATGTCACCCCGGAGATCCACGGCCGTCTGGACTACGAGCTGGGGATCATCGACCGGATGGGGTATTCGGCGTACTTCCTGATCGTGGCCGACTTCACCCGGTTTGCCCGCGAGCAGTCGATCATGACCACCTGTCGGGGCTCGGCGCCGGGGAGCATCGTCACCTACTCGCTGGGGATCACGCCGGTGGACCCGCTGGCCTACGGCTTGCCCTTCGAGCGCTTCCTGAACCCGGACCGGGTGACCCTGCCCGACATCGACATCGACTTCCAGGACAACCGCCGGGGCGAGGTCATCGACTACGTGACCCGCAAGTACGGCACCGACCGCGTGGCCCAGATCATCACCTTCGGAACGCTGGGCGCGAAGGCCGCCATCCGCGACGTCGGGCGCGCCATGGGCCTGACCTACGCCGAGGCCGATCGGGTCGCCAAGGCGGTGCCCAACGAGCTGAACATCAGCCTCGAGCGGGCCGTGGAGACGAGCCCGCAGCTGCGGGAGCTGATGGCCGGCGACGACCGGGTGGATCGGCTGCTGGGCGCCGCCCGCCAGCTCGAGGGAGTGGCCCGCCACGCGTCCACACACGCGGCCGGGATCGTGATCAGCCGCGACCCGCTCACCGACATCATGCCCCTCCAGCGAGCCACCGACGGCGAGACGACCATGACCCAGTTCGAGATGCATGCCTGCGAGGCGCTGGGCCTGCTGAAGTTCGACTTCCTGGGGCTCATCAACCTGACCATCCTGGCCGACGCGGTCGAGCTCATCCAGCGCCACCGGGGGATCGCCATCGACGTCGAAGATCTGCCGCTGGATGACGTCGCGACGTTCCAGCTCCTCTCCACCGGCGAGACGACCGGCATCTTCCAGCTGGAAGGCTCGGGCATGCGCCGCTACGTGAAGGACCTGCGGCCAACCGAGGTGCGCGACCTGGCGGCCATGGTCGCGCTCTTCCGCCCCGGACCGATGGCCAACATCCCGGCCTACATCCGTCGCAAGCACGGCGACGAGCCGGTGACCTACCTCCACCCGTCGCTCGAGCCGGCCCTCCACGAGACGTACGGCATCTTCGTCTACCAGGAGGACATTATGGCCGCGGCCATCGCCATGGCCGACTACACCGGCCCCGAGGCGGACAACCTGTGCTACGCCATTCGGAAGAAGAACGCCCAGGTCCTTCGCGAGCACGAGGCCAAGTTCAAGGCCGGGGCCAAGAAAAAGGGCATCCCACCCGCGGTCGTGGACCAGGTTTTCGCCGCCTTCGAGCCGTTCGCCCGCTATGGGTTCAACAAGGCCCACGCCACCTGCTACGGGCTGATCGCCTACCAGACGGCCTACCTCAAGGCCAACTTCCCGGTCGAGTTCATGACCGCGGTCCTCAACGGGTTCCGCGAGCGATCGGACAAGGTGGCCGCCGTGGTCGCCGAGTGCCGGCGGCTGGGGATCCAGGTCCGCCCACCCGACGTCCAGCGCTCCGGCTCCCTGTTCGAGGTCGAGGCCGATGCCGACGGCACGCGCGCCATCCGGTTCGGGCTGGCGGCGGTCAAGAACGTCGGCGAGGCCGCGGTCGAGACCATCGTCGCCTCACGAGAAGCCGATGCGGGCGCCGAACCGGCCGGGGGACCCTTCCTCTCGCTGGATGACCTGTGCCGCCGGGTCGACCCGCAGCGCGTCAACAAGCGGGTGTTCGAGTCGCTGATCAAGGTCAATGCCCTGGTGTCATTGGGCAGCATGGGCGGGCTGCTGGATCGCCTCGACGGGGCGCTGGACGCGGCAGCTCGCCATCACCGTGACGTCGCCGCCGGGCAGTCGACCATGTTCGACCTGTTCGCGGTACCGATGGCCGCCGAGACGGCGGCCGACCACGACGGCGGCCTTGGCGGCGCTGGCACGACCGATCTGGCACGAGGCGAGATCTCGCGCCGCGAGCGGCTGCGGTGGGAGAAGGAGCTGCTCGGGCTGTACCTGACCGAGCATCCGCTGGGGGATATCGCGGATCAGCTGCCGGACTTCGTGACCGCGTACACCGGCGACCTGGCCGAGGAGTCCGACCAGGCCCGCGTCACCCTGGGCGGGATCATCCAGAGCACGCGGCGAGTCATCACCCGGGCCGGGTCCACCATGCTCGTCGCGCAGCTCGAGGATCTGCAGGGCAGCGTCGAGGTCGTCGTCTTCCCCAAGGTCTTCGCCGAGACCGCCAACGCCTGGGCCGATGACACCGTGGTCCTGGTCAGCGGCCGGGTCGACCATCGCGACGAGGAGGCCAAGCTGCTGTGCGAGACGGTCCACGCGTGGGACGACGCGCAGCGCCTGGGCGCGGCTGAGTTCAGCGCTGAACGGGACCGGCTGCAGCGCAGCCGCGGGCAGCGCTTCGGCGGAGTGGGTGGGGGAGTGGTTGCGGTCGGCAACGGGAACGGTGGTGGTGGTGGTGGCGGCGGGCGCCCGGGCGCCCCCCCCAAACCGGGTACCCGAGCCCCCCCCCCCGGCGCCGGGGCGCCCCGCGCCCCCCCCCCAGAGGCCCCCCCCCCCCCC
>JBKJVN010000123.1:0-8665 GCA_046717345.1 Candidatus Limnocylindria bacterium
TGGTGGGCTCATCGCCTGGATGGCGGCGGTGGAGCATCCCGATGACGTCGCCGGCGTCGTGCTCATCGACGCGTCCCATCCTGACCAGGCCGAGCGCTGGGAGGCCATGATGAACGACGAGCAGCGGATGACGTTGCGCGCCTTGGATGCGGACTTCCCCTACGTCGATTTCCAGGCGAGCTTGGAGGAGGCTGCAGCAGAATACGGGTCCCTCCCGGATATTCCGCTAACGGTCATCACGGCTACCAGGAGCTTTGTCGGCGAAGGGTGCATCGAAGGCCTGCCCTGCGAAGCGATGCAGGCGATCTGGCTGGAGCTGCAGGACGAGTATGCGGGGCTCCGGCCGGATGCACGACACGTCAAGGTCCCGACCGGCCACTATGTCCACAATGAGGACCCTGACCTCGTGGTCGACGAGATCCTCAACCTGGTAGCCAAAGTCGACCCGAAGTACGGACCAGACCGATGACCGAGCTCGCCACCAACGTGCTCTACTCCGGCGACAACCTCGACATCCTGCGCCGCTACCTGCCCGACGCCAGCGTCGACCTGATCGACCTTGAGCCCCAGTTCAACTCGAACCGCGACCACTCCAGTCGATAACGGCCACCTGAACCGGATCGGCAAACCCTTTTAGGGTGAGCAGGCGTTCTTCCGATACGCGCGGATCGCCCAAGCCCGCGAGTGTCGCCCGGCTGACCAGAATCTCGCCGCCATCGGCGGCTGCACCGATGCGGGCTGCCTGGTGCACGCCGCGGCCCTGGTAGTTGCCCGACCCCGACCGGGCCTGCTGGGTATGCATGCCGATCCGCACCGCTGGGGCGAAACCTGCCTGTTTCCGGTGCTCCTCCAAGCGCTGCTGGATCGCGATCGCGCAGTCGATGGCGGCCTGCGCGGACTCGAACGCTACAAAGAACCCGTCACCGGCGTGGTGTATCTCTTCGCCGCCTCGGGCCGCGAACAGTTCCCGCAGCGCGTGATCGTGCCAACGAAGAACGCTCTCCCAGGCCTCGTCGCCGATGGCCGTCAAGAGTTCGGTCGACTTCACGATGTCGGTAAAGAGGAAGGTCCGGATAACTCGCTGGGACGGCGCGGCCTCTCCCAGTAGGAGGTGCGCGTTCCGCCCAAGCCACGCCATACCGAGTCCGTCCGCAGTACTGGCCGCCGCCTGGAGGAGCTCGACCGCCCTCTCGCGGTCGCCCGACCGCAGGAGCACCTCAGCGAACTGAAGCTGAGTCCGGGCAAGCCACGGTCGTGCGTTCAGTTGAGCGTTGATCTCGAGGGCTCGCTCGAACTGGCCAACCGCATCGCTCTCCCGGCCGAGCAACGCGGCCAACCTGCCCAGAACTCGGGCAACGGAGCCGATGCAGGCATCCGGAGAGCTCACCGCTGCCCGATCCTCGAAAGGTAGTAGCAACGCGAACAGCGGTTCCGCGACGCCTGCTTCAGCAAGATCGGCGGCCACGTCAGCCAGGGTTGTCATCGCGAAGAGCCACTCGTCATTGCGCGGAATGGCTGAGAAGCCGCCCTGCGCCAAACGGGCCAGGACACGGCGTGCGTCATCGGGGCGTCCGGCGACGGTGTAGGCGTCCGCGACCAGTGACTGGACCACGACATAGACCGGGAGCGCCGTCGCGAAATCGAGGAGCTCGGGCAGGTGGCTGGCTGCGGTGCCCCGATCGCGTGCGACGACGTATCGCCCAAAGAGCGCGTAAATCGCGCTCATCGTTCGCTCCGCCCGCTGCCCGATGGCAAGGGCCTGCGGGATCAACGCGTCGGCCTCGGCGTAGCGTCCCTGCATGGCGGCGATGGTGGCGTCGACGGTCATGGCGTAGAACTGCTGCGCGGGCTGGCGCAACTCGCCTGCCAGGCGGCGCTGTTCTGCTGCCTCGCGCTCCGCACCGGCGAGGTCCGCGGCCTCCAGTCTCGCCAAGCACAGGTAGTGGTGGCCTTGCAGCTCGCGTTCTCGGTCGCCTACCAGCCGTGACGTATCGATAAGCTCACTCGCGATCTGCACTCGCTCTTCCAGAGCATCCGGCCCCCACATCGCGGCGTAGCGCCCGTCGAGGACATAGGCCAGCGTGGGGAGGTCGTCCAGGCGACGGGCAATGTCAACGGCCTCCGCGCTGAGGCGCGCGCGACGGGTGCGATCGGCCTCATCGCGCAAAGGACCTGCGGCCAGGCGGGCCAGCAATCGGGCGCGGAGCGTGCTGTCTTCACCCTTCACCGCCTCGAGCGCGGAGGTGAGCAGGTGGACCAAGTGTGGGTCGCCGCGCGAGGCCTCCCACACGAAGCGACCGCCGTAGCCCAGCGCCGCCCTGGCCATCGGCTCGCCCGTCCCAAGCCGCTCAGCAAGTCGCGCAGCCTGTAGAAACCGTTCCTTGGCCGAGGTGGCGTCGCCAGAGCGGGAGAGCGCATCGCCCAGGCCCAGCAACAGCTGGACCCGCAGAACGTCGTCGTTGGCACGTTCGAGCTCGGCCAGGCCGGCCAAGAACTGCCGGACCGCTTCCTCGTAGGCCAGCCTTAACAAAGCGTGCTCGCCAGCGAGCATCAGGTAGCCGATGGTCCTGGCGGGATCGACGAGCGGTCCGGCTAGCAGCATGTGGTGCGCGATCTCGCTTGCTCGCCCGTCGACGCGCGCACCGGAGATCCCCTCGAGCACCTCACCCACCTTCTTATGCATGCTCAGCCGCTTGGGGCCCGGGAGCATGTCGTAGACGACGTCGCGGATCACCACATGGCTGAACCGGAAGCGCAGAGGCGTCTCCGTCTCAACCAGCACCCGTGCCTCAAGAGCCTCATCTAGCCGCTCGAGAATCGCTTCTGTCTCGAGCCCTGAAGCGGCAGCGAGCGTAGACAGGTCGAACTCGCGTCCGATCACTGCTCCTATGGCAAGGACATCGCGGCACTCGGTGGAAAGTCGTCGCAGCCGCCGCTGGATAACGTCGCGGACGGTCTCCGGCACTCGGAGCTGGTCCAAAGTCGCGGCGGAATCGCGACCCAGGCGGCCCTGCATCTCCAGGTCGCGTACGACCTCGGTCACGAACAACGCATTTCCTTCCGTTTCCTCGGTCAGACGGGCGACCAGGTTGGGAACGGCGCCTCGACCGGTGAACCGCCTGACGTAGGCACTGATATCGGTTCGGCTCAATCCACCCACTGGCAGGAGACGGACATGGGCCTGACGAAGGATGTCGCCGATCACCGATCGCTCGGCGCTGCCCGCGCTGAGCTCCTCTTCGCGGTAAGCGCCCGCTATTAACACCCGGGCACCTGTGAGTTCTCCCGACAGGTATCGAAGCAGCAACAGCGAGGAGGGATCGACGGCATGTAGATCTTCGAGAATCACCACCACCGGCTGTCGCTGTCCGGCGCGGCGGAAGAAGGAGGACACCGCCTCGAACAGGCGGGGCCGTGCCCCAGCTTCATCGGCAGCGGGCGGGGCTGGCAGCTCAGGGACCAGTTCCAGCAGCTCAGGGAGCAACTGCGCGAGGAGCGCGGACTCAGCCTGGATCTCGGAACGTGCCTGATCGGGTGACAAATTGCGGAGATGCGCCCGGATGACCTGGAGCCACGGCCAGAAGGGCGGGGCGCCCCCAGCTTCCCAGGCTCGACCCCACACCACTTCGACGCCGGCGTCCGAAGCGCGCGCGCCAGCCTCCTCGAGCAACCGGCTCTTCCCAACGCCTGCCTCGCCCCCGATTAGCAATACGCCGGCTCGACCGGCCGAGGCGTCCTCGACCGCTCGGCGGATTGCTCCAAGTTCACGCTTGCGTCCAACAAAGGGGCGGGCGCCGGTGTCTCGACTCATCGGGCGGCAGTCTCCTCGACGTCGATCAGTGCTGCCTGGCGATGCGACGTGGACAAGGCGCGCCAGCTCGCATCGGGAACCTCATTATCCGGCCAGTCCACCAGATCCTTGCGCTCGCCTGCGCCGCTACCATCGTCCGCGTGGGTCTCCGGCTTATCGCGACGGCCCTTGCTGATGCGACACGACGGATCTTCTCCCGAAGATCGACGTGCCAACCGAACTAGCCGCGCTTAAGAAGATTCCCGGCCATGCGGACCGGAGGTAGGCTACCTGGACCGATGACAGAGCTCGCCACCAACGTCCTCTACTCCGGCGACAACCTCGACATCCTCCGAGACTCCAACGTCATCTTCCGCGACGAGTCCGGCCACCCGACCGATGCCCAGCTCCTAGCCTTCGAGGACCCCCGGCGATGAACGAGGACCTGCTCCCCCAACGCGTCCGCAAGTTCATCTTCGATCACTTCGTGGACCACGCGGCGCCGCCCGTGGTGGAGCAGGTGATGACGGAGTTCTCGCTGTCGCGGGACGACGCGACCGAGGTGCTGCGCGACCTCGAAGCGGCCCGCCACATCGCCCTGGTGAAGGGCACGGCCCGCATTCTGATGGCCTTCCCGTTCTCGGCGGTCGCGACCCCGTTCCGCGTCACGGTCCGCGACCGCCAGTACTTCGCGAACTGCTCGTGGGACGCCATTGCCTTCCATGCCATGCTCGGTGACAGGGTCCGGGTCGACTCGTTCTGCCACCACTGCGCGACACCCATCGAGATCCAGATGACCGATGGACGGGCCGCCCACGTTGAACCCCACGACGCGCTCGTCTACCTGGCCCTGCGCCCGACCCAATGGTGGGAGGACATCATCACCACCTGTTCGAACACGATGGTGTTCTTTGCGTCGGCGGAGCATCGCGACGCCTCCGACCTGGGTGCCCCGGTCCAGGCCGCCGCCTCTTTGACGCCCGATCAGGTCCATGCCCTGAGCATCCCGATCTACGGCCAGAAGCTGGCCCTCGACTACGCGCGGCCCTCGAAGCAGGAGCTGCTCGACCACTTCGCCGCCATGGGCCTCACGGGCGAGTACTGGCAGCTGTGAGGATCGCCTTCGAGGACACCTGGCACTGAGGCCCGAGCACGAGGAGCTGTCGTGAGTGATACAGCGAAGCCCATCATCCTGCGTCCGGGCGAAGGACGGTCGATTGACCTAGGCGGATTTCGCATGTCCGTCAAAGCAACTGGGGACGAGACCGGCGACGCGTTTTCGCTCCTCGAGGCAGACGAACCACCGGGCTTCGGACCCCCGCTCCACATCCACCACGATGCCGCCGAAGCGTTCTACGTGCTCAAGGGCGAGTACATCATCTTCCTGAACGGTGACGAGTTCCCCTGCCCGGCCGGTTCGTTCATCTTCATCCCTGCCGGTTCGCCCCACGGCTTCAGGGTCGGCTCGGAGTCGAGCCGCAAGCTCAACCTCTACACGCCGGCGGCCATGGTTGGCTACTTCGACGAGCTGAGCGCCGCGACCGCCCGAGGCGACATCGACCCAGGGGCCCTGTCCGAGATCGCGGACAGGTACGGTATGGAAGTGATTGGCCCCGTTCCCGAAGGCTATGCCTAGACCGATGCCTCCCGACCTTCAGACCAACGTCCTCTGCTACGGCGACAACCTCGACATCCTGCGCCGCTACCTGCCCGACGCCTGCGTCGACCTGAACTACCTCGATCACCCATTCAACTCGAACCGCGACTACAACGTCATCTTCAAAGACGAGTCCGGCAATCCGACCGATGCCCAGCTCCTCGCCTCCGAGGACACCTGGCAGCCAGTACAGGGCACGCCCGCGTGACAGGCCAACCCATCACCCCCGCTCCGTCGACCGAACTTTTGGAGCTGGCCGAGGCAGCCGATGCGGCCCAGTACGGCCCCGCATACGACTCGTACCGACCGCAGCTGGAAGGGCGCGCAGATGACTTCGCTGGCGCAATCCGGCACTTCATCGATGTCGGCGACTTCGAGGCGGCTCTGCGGCTGGTGGCCGCGCTGCGCTTCTTCTGGCAGGACCAGGGTCACGTGGACCAGGGCCGCAGCGTGACGGACCTGGCACTTCGCGAAGCTCCGGTGGATCTTCCGTCGCAGGCCGGTGCGTTGCTCGCGGCCGGCGAATTGGCCTTCCGGCAGGGCGACCAGGAGGCGGCTCGACGCCTGATTTCGGAGAGCGGCACGGCAGCGCGAACGCGGGGCGACCGACGAACGGCCGGCCAGGCGCTGGTCAGCCTGGCCCGTATCGCGTTCCGGGACGGCAACGCGGGCGAGATCGCTCGGTATTCACAGGAGGCACTGGATCTCGCGCCCGAGGACCCAATCGTCCGGCGCGGATCGCTCCACATGCAGGCGTGGGCGGCGCATACCTCTGGCGACCTGGCCCGCGCTGTCGGGCTCTTCAAAAAGAGCATGGCTTTTCGACGTGAGATGGGAGATCCGTTCGGCGTCGCGGTCGAGGTCGGCAACCTAGGGGATATGGCGTTCGAGCAGGGCGACATCGACGCTGCCTCGGGCTACCTGCACGAATCCCTGCGACTCGCGCGGGAGCGCAACACGCAGTACTTGCTGTTGGGGGGACTGCTGACCGCTGTCAAGCTCGCCGGACGCCGCGGTGACCTGGTTGCCGCCGTCCGCCTGGAGGCGGCCACGCGGGCCGGCTACCGGCAGGCAGGCCTCATCCCTGACCCCGGCAGCGAAGGCGGGATCGACGAGATCCTGAGCGATGCCCGCAGGGTCCTCGAAGCGGGGTTCGCGCGCGCCGAGGCCGAGGGGGCATCGATGACCGTCGACGAGGCGGTAGATGAAGTGCTCGCCTGGAGCCCGGCGGCCGCCTGAGACTGTATTAGACCGATGACCGAGCTCGCCACCAACGTCCTCTACTACGGCGACAACCTCGACATCCTGCGCCGCCACCTGCCCGACGCCAGCGTCGACCTCATCTACCTCGATCACCCGTTCAACTCGAACCGCGACTCCAACGTCATCTTCAAGGACGAGTCCGGCAACCCGACCGACGCTCAGCTCCTCGCCTTCGAGGACCCCTGACCGATGTCGGCGTTTGAGGTGGAGTACACGATTACATCTGACGACGCCGTCGACGTTTCGTGGACCTACGGGCGTTCCACTCGCAGGAAGACTCTCCTGATTGCGGGCGCTGTCGCATTAGTCGCGCTAGCAATCTGGTTGGTCTCAGCATTCGCCCTGGCTTTTGGGATCTTTGTAGGGGCGACATTCCTCGTGCTGTTGAGTGTCAGCCGGCTGCCGCTCAAGCTTTTCGTCCGTTGGACGCCAGCGACACGAGTGGGTACAAAAGTGTCCCTAGCCCTGACCCCTGACGGCATCGCGGGTCGCTACGATGGCATCTCCGGGATGGTCGAGTGGCGAGCAGTCACGCGTATTCTCGAGGACGCGAAGGCCATCGTCCTCCTCCAAGGCAAGGCCCCCGTGGCACTCATCAGCAAGCGTGCTCTTGGATCGCCCGCGGCGGTGGAGGCCTTTAAGCGCGAAGTCCGCACCTATGCTCCGGGCGCGCTTTGGGATCAGGGGTAGACCGATGACCGAGCTCGCCACCAACGTCCTCTACTACGGCGACAACCTCGACATCCTGCGCCGCTACCTGCCCGACGCCAGCGTCGACCTCATCTACCTCGACCCCCCGTTCAACTCGAACCGCGACTACAACGTCATCTTCCGCGACGAGTCGGGCCGCACCTCCGATGCTCAGCTCCTCGCCTTGCGGCTCGGATTAATCCGGCGCTGCAGCAACCCCGACGGGCGTGAGCGCTTCCTGCGCCAAACGGTTGGCCGCAGCCGCGGTGCTGATGTGGAGCCGCTCCGAATCGCGGTAGATCTCCTCTAGGGTTTCCCCAATCGCCTGGATCCGAGCGTCAATCTGGGCCTCACTCCACCCCAGCCGCTCGGCGCCGATCCCGCGGATGATCCCGCCGCTGTTGATGACGAAGTCGGGGGCATACAGGATCCCCGCGGCGCGCAGGCGGTCCGCATCCGCCTCCTCGAGCAACTGGTTGTTCGCGGCCCCGGCCACGATCAGGCAGCGCAGCCGGGGAATCGTTTCTGAGCTCAGTACCCCACCAATCGCGCAGGGCGAGAACACATGACATTCGGTGCCGATGACGGCCTCAGCATTAACCCCCACGGCACCCGGCAACGCGGCCGCGATCGCGCGCGCACGCTCGCGATCAACGTCGGCCAGCAGCAGCTGTGCTCCGGCGTTGTGGAGCAGTCTGGCGAGCACACCCCCCACCTCACCGAGGCCCTGGATCAGCACCTGGCGGCCAGCCAGGTCGTCAGAACCGGTCTGATGGCGCAGGGTGGCACGAATGCCGGCCAGGACCCCGGCGGCTGTCCATGGGCTCGCCGTCCCCGAGCCGCCCCGACCCAGACTGCGACAGAAGACATGCGCAGTCCGGCGGCCGATGACGTCCATGTCCGCCTCGCCAGTCCCGATGTCGGGGCCCGTGGCAAACCGGCCGCCCAGCCCATCGATCATCTCGGCGTAGCGCTCAAGGAGTGCCTCACGCTCGCCATCGGTCAGGGGGCCCGGCACGGCGATGACGGCCTTGCCTCCTCCACACGGCAGGCCGGCCACCGCGTTCTTGACTGTCATCCCGGCCGACAGCCGCAGCACGTCGACGAGGGCAGCATGGACCGAAGGGTAACGGCGCAGACGCGTGCCGCCGACCGCGGGCCCGCGGATGGTCGAATGGATGGCAATCCCGATCCACGCCCCCGTCGGTGCATCGCGCCGGATCAGCAGTTCCTCACCGCCCCACTGCTCGAGCTCGAGTTCCACC
>JBKJVN010000124.1:0-16663 GCA_046717345.1 Candidatus Limnocylindria bacterium
TGCCTGGCGATCATCGAGGACCTCGGTGCGCCGCTCTGGATGGCCGCCATCTCGAATGAGCGGGGCTATCTTGAGTTCCTGGCCGGCGACCCCGCCGCACGCGAGCGGGCGCTCCGTGAGGGCTACGAGCAGCTGAGCGCGATGGGTGAGCGCGGCCTGCTATCCACAATCGCGGCAGATCTTGCGGATGCGCTGGTTGACCTCGGCCGCATCGACGAGGCCGAGGCCATGTGCGCGGTCGCTCAGGAGGCCGGCGCCGCGGACGACGTCCAGACGCAAGTCGGCGTGAGAGTCGTCCGTGGACGCCTGGCGGCGGCACGCGGCAGCATGGACGCAGCCCTCGCGTCGGTCGGCGACGCCGTGGCCCTCGCCGATCAGGGCGAGTATTACGACGCCCGCACAGTGTCCCGCCTCGTATTCGCTCAGCTCCTGCTGGATGCGGGGCGCATCGACGAAGCGCGCGCGCGCGCCCACGAGGTGCTCGATCTCGCTCGCACCCGGGGCGACGTCGTCTTGCAGGGCAGAGCCAAGAACCTGCTCGAACGAATGGCAGTCTCGAGCCCGGCGCCGAGCTGACCGCACGACCTGCATGAGGCTGAGGGTCCGCAGCGCGGATCGGCCGGGCTACGCCGCCTCGCACCACACCATAACTGGACTGATTTCGCTCAGGCTGTCAGGCTCGGTGCCACAGCGCACACGCGCCCCGGCTTCCCAAGCAGGATGTCGCGGGTTCGAGCCCCGTCTCCCGCTCCACGTCCCTGTTCTGCACCGAGATTCGTATGCCCCCCACCACCGAAGAGCGCGCCCTGCTGCTGACGCTGGAACCGGAGGCCGCCCGGTTGTATGACCGGCACCTCAAGGTGGCCCAGGAGTGGTTCCCGCACGACTACATCCCGTACCGGCTCGGCCGTGACTACGACAAGGAGCCCTGGACCCCGGACCAGCCGCGGTTGACCGGCGTCGCCCAGACGGCCTTCGAGGTCGGCCTTCTGACCGAGGACAACCTCCCCTCGTATCACCGCCTCATCCATGGGATGTTCGGCCCGGGCGACGGCGGGTGGATCAACTGGGTCGGACGATGGACTGCGGAGGAGGGACGCCATGCCATCGTCCTGCGGGATTACCTGACGGTGACCAGGAATATCGACCCGATGCTCCTCGAGCGCGGCCGGATGGCGCAGCTCCAGCGGGGATACGACCCCAAGAGGCCCGGCCTGCTCCACGGGCTCGCCTACGTCACGTTCCAGGAGCTGGCCACGCGGAATACGCATCGCAACACGGGCAAGTACTCGGACGACCCGGTCGCCGATCGGATCATGATCCGGATCGCGGCCGATGAGAACCTGCACGCGGTCTTCTACCGCGACATCATGACCGCCGCACTCGAGATCGAGCCGTCCGCCGCGGTGCAGGCGATCGTCGACGAGGCCATCGATTTCCAGATGCCCGGCGCGGGCATCGCGGGGTTCGTGCGCAAGGCGGCCCTCATGGCCAGGGCCGGCATCTACGACCTCCGGGGCCATCGTGACGACGTCCTCGTCCCCATCCTCCGCCACTGGCGGATCTTCGAGCTGGAAGGTCTGGACGCCGCGGCGGAGCAGGCCCGGCAGCGTCTACAGGAACACCTCGACGCGCTCGAGGTTTCCGCTCGGAGGTTCGAGGCGCGGGTCGCCGAGTCGACCGAACGGCGGGTCGCCCGGGCCGGCGGCTAGGCGGAGTGGCAGCCGGCTAGCGGGCGCGGATCCGGTTATTCTTGGCGTCGTGGGTGAGCTCCGCGAGGTCCAGCGCTTCGAGTAGCGGCGGGAGGTACATCCCGAAGCGGCCGCGGTAGCCCTTCCGGAGCCCGTACCAGCCGCCCACCGGGTTGGTGGCTGAGCGGCCCCAGGCCTCGACGGTCCCGTCAGCCGCTGGCTTCTGCTCGTCGGCGGCGCCGAGCGGCATCCAGTCGCCGTGCTTCTTGAGCGCGGCGTGCAGGTCCTCGATGGCGCGCAGGTGGTACTTGAGCTGGGTCGACCCGACCTGGCACACCAAGGCCGGCGGGTCGGCCGCTTCGTCGCGCCACATCCGGTACTCGGACGTGCCGGGCGGCGTCTTCAGGACCCACGGGTCGTCCTTGGTCCCGGCGGCCTTCTGGTCTGACACTGGATCGTCCTCCGCGCGCCTTACTGGATGGGGCACGCAGTGTAGGGTGGTGGCCGATGCTTGACGCGGTAACGGGCGCGTTCAGCTTCACCGGCCGCGCCATCGCCGGTCGCCTGCTTCGCGAAGGGCGCGACGTGGTGACGCTGGTGCGCCGCCATGGCGCCCCGGACGCCGACAGCCGGATCCGGACGGCGATCGTCACGCTCGACGACCCGGCTGCACTGGTGAACGCGCTCCACCGGGTGGACACCCTGTACAACACCCACTGGATCCGCTTCGCCCGCGGAAAGGTGAACTTCGAGCTGGCTAGCCAGCGCACGCTGCGGCTCCTGGACGCGGCTCGCCGCGCCGGCGTGCGGCGCGTCGTTCACGTCAGCGTCGTGAACGCGTCGGAAACGGCGCCCACCGCGTACTTCAGGTCCAAGGCGCGGCTGGAGGCCGACGTGCGCGCGTCAGGGCTGTCGTACGCGATCGTGCGACCCACGCTCACCTTCGGCAGCGGCGACATCCTGGTCAACAACCTGTGCTGGGTCCTGCGGCGATTCCCCGTCTTCGTCATCCCGGGCGACGGGCGGTATCGGCTCCAACCCGTGCACGTGGACGACGTGGCTCGGATAGCCGTCGAAGCCGGTCAGGCATCAGTGGACCTGGTGACCGATGCCGCCGGCCCGGACATCCTCACCTTCAACCAGTTCGTCCGCATCCTGGCCGACACCGTCCGCAGCCGGGCCTGGCTGGTTCACGCCCCGTCGCCCCTGTCCTTTGCCGCCAGCCGCGTCCTGGGGCTCCTTGTACGCGACGTCATGCTGACCCGCAACGAGGTGACCGAGCTGACCGCGAGCCTGCTCGTCTCCGACCAGCCGCCGCAGGGGACCACCCACCTCGGCACCTGGGCGAGCGCCCACGCTGCTGAGCTGGGCCGGAAATATCACTCAGAGCTCGACCGCCACTACCGCTGACGCGGCGGTGGAGATCAGCCCGTCAGGCTCCGTCCTCGGCTGGCTCGCCGATCTCATCGACCGGCGGAGTAGACCCGTCGAGAGCCAGGACGACACCCTCCTCGCCGGCGCCGGGCTGAACCAGCTCGGAGGACTCGCGGACGTCGCCCGTGATCTCCTCCTCGACGTCGTCGATCCTGACGATGGCGAAGCTGACCTGGGGCGGGATGGCGGCGGAGATGACCACCTCGCCAATTCGGTACGGGGAGCGCTTGGTCCGCAGCGCGGCGTTGGCCTTTTCCTGGAGGGCGGTGGCCTTGATGACGATGTCCGCCAGCAGGCCGGGATCGATGCGCTCGACGATCGTGGTCAGGCCACGTCGCGCCCGGCCCGCAAACCGCCGCGCCTGGTCCTTGGTGGCCGGATCCTGGATCTTTTGGCCGACCTGTTGGGCGGCCTTTTCGGCTTCCTCGATCGCCTTGCGGAACATGCTCATGCCGCCGTCAGTATCGGTCGCGAATCGGCCAGGTGCACGGCTTCTGCGCTAGCCCAGATAGGGCTGCCCGAGCACCAGATCGTCGCCACTGCGGTCGAATTCAATCCGCAGGACGCGTGCCGGTCCGTCCAGGGCCTGCAGCCGGATTGCCCGCCCCTTGTCGCTGCTCCAGGCAACGGCCAGGTTGGCCGGTCCTTCCGGATGGATCGATCCGCTCGCATTGAGCACGACCTCGTCTCCGCCGTCCCGCATGACGCGGAGGCTCCCCTCCACCGGGTACAGCAGGAGGCCGCGATCCGGCTCCGGCGTGACATCGACGGCGGCGCCATCGGTCAGGGTGATGTCCGCGTAGCGGCGCAGGCCCGAATGGTTGACGCGGAAGGGCGACGTCGGTCCGACAAGCTCGAGCGTCTCGACGCCCGGCGCCTCCGGTACGCGCACCCGGTCCGCCGCCCGCAGCACGGCGAACTCGGCCACCGGGATGGGCGGCTGGGTGTCGGGGTGGTAGACCAGGATGAAGGCCCGCGTCACCTGGTCGTCGGCCCCGTTCCATTCCTGGTGGAGCATCCCGCGCACGCCCTCCGTCAGCCGGCCGAGATCCCCTTCGTCCATGGTGCCGCGAATGTGGTTCAGCGAATCGTCGTGCTCAACCCGGCCGGCCAGGATGTAGAACAGGCGCTCGTTGGTCCGATGCGGGTGGTGTCCGATCCCGAACCCGGGCTGAAAGAACCCGTCGTGGACCATGACCATGGGGCCCAGGCGCTGGACCGATGTGTACGGGCCCACGCTCTCGATGGCGATCAGCCCCCGCACCCCGAACTGCTCCTCGCCCACCCGGAAGAAGTGACCGGAGCCAATGACGGTCAGGTCGGTGTCGAGCTGGATGTCGGCGAAGGCGTCCATCGGGACGCCAAGCCTAGCTCGAAATGCATGCGATCGGGGATCGGGGTATCGTCGCGGGACTTTGGCGAACAGAGCAGGGAGGAGCAGGCGGGTGCCGCTCCGCACCACGACCCTCGAGGAGCTTCTCGAGCAGAACCGGGGCCACCAGTGCCCGGATCTGCCACCCGACCGCGTTTGCGTACGGATGGAAGCAGTGGCCGACCTCCCGACCCGGTTCGGCGACTTCCGGGTGATGGCCTTCTGGAACGACCGGGATGGCAAGGAGGACGCGGCCCTGGTCAAAGGCGAGCCGTGGGACGGCGAGGACATCCCGGTCCGGATCCATTCGGAGTGTCTGACTGGCGATGCATTCGAATCATTGCGGTGCGACTGTCGGGACCAGCTCGAGGCCTCCCTCCGCTTCATCGGGAAGCAAGAGTCGGGCCTGGTCCTGTACCTCCGCCAGGAGGGCCGTGGCATCGGCCTGGCGAACAAGATTCGCGCGTATGCCCTCCAGGACCAGGGTCTGGACACCGTCGAGGCCAACCAGGCCCTCGGGTTCCGGGACGACGAGCGCGACTACGGGGTGGCCGCCCACATGCTCGGCCTGTTGCAGGTCCGCTCCATCCGGCTCATCACCAACAACCCGCGCAAGGTCGCCGGGCTGGAGCAGCACGGCGTCCGTATCACCGGACGAATTCCGCTGGTCGTGCCGCCCAACGAGCACAACGGGTTCTACCTATCCACCAAAGCGCGCCGGTCCGGCCACTACATCGACCTGGCCGGCTATGAGCACCTGACCGAGCAACTGGACCGGCCGATCGTGGAGGGCATGAGCCCCGAGCTGATCGCTGAGATCGAGGATATCGAAGATGGCGCTGCCTGAGCGGGTCGCCATCGTCGCCGGAGCGGCCGGAGGACTGGGCAAGGTCGTCACCCGCGACCTGGCGGCGGCCGGCCTGCGCCTGGCGCTGGTCGACTTGCGGCTGACACCCCTGAAGGCGCTCGGCGCCGAGCTCGGCCTGGCGGAGGACCGATGGATGGCAGTTGCGGCTGACCTGAGGAAGGCGGCGCTAGCCGAAAAGGCCGTGGCATCCGTCGCCGACCGGTTCGGGAAGGTGGAGATCCTGGTCCACGTGGTGGGTGGCTACCACGGCGGCGAGTCGGTGGTCGATGGCCGCGACGCGGAGGTCGCGGCGATGCTCAGCCAGCATCTGTGGACCACGCTCAACATGGCCCGCGCGGTCGTGCCGCGCATGGCCACCGCTGGCTGGGGGCGGATCGTGGCCGTGTCATCCCCATTGGCGGCGGCGCCAACCAAGGACGTCGCCCCGTATGCGGTTGGGAAGGCGGCCCAGGAGGCGCTGCTCGGCACCCTGGCCCGCGAGGTGGCGGGCACCGGGACGACGGTGAACCTGATCATCGTACGGACCATCGACGTTGAACACGAGCGCGACGCCAAGCCGACGGTCAAGAATGCGTCGTGGACCACGCCCGAGGAGATCGCGGTCACCATCCGGCATCTGCTAAGTGACGAGGCGAGCGCCATCAACGGGGCCAAGATCCCGCTCTATGGAAACGGGTAACGGGAGGCCGATGCAGAGGCGATCCCGCCTGAGCGCGGCCGTGGTCGTCCTGGTCGTGACGGCCCTGACGGCCTGCGTCGCCTCGCCTTCGCCCATCGCGTCGCAGGAGCCCAGTGCCTCGTCCAGCGCGCGGGCGACGGCATCGCCGTCTGCCGCTCCGACCCAGCGACCAGCCGGCTGGCTAGAGCTGTCCGCATCAGGGGCTGCGCCGATGCCCCGTGAGGACCACACGTGGACGGTCGACGCCAACGGGGAGATCGCCTACCTGTTCGGCGGGCGGGACGACGCGTCCGGCTACGGGGCCTACGCCGACCTGTGGGCATATGACCTGGCGACCGACACCTGGCAGCAGCTGACCGGCGGCCCACCGGCTCGCTTCGGCCACAACGCGGCGTGGGTGGAGGGCGTGGGATTGGTGATCTTTGCGGGTCAGGCCGAGACAACCTTCTTCAACGATCTGTGGGCGTATAACCCGGCTGCCGACAGCTGGCAGCAGCTGCCCGGCAATGGCGCCCGTCCGGTCTCGAGGTACGGCAGCTGCGCGGCGCTTGGCCCGGATGGGCGTCTGTGGATCAGCCACGGCTTCACCAGCGAAGGCTCGCGCTTCGCCGACACCCGGGCCTACGACTTCGCCTTGGGTAGCTGGACCGACGAGACCCCGGTCGGCGTGGTGCCGATCGTCCGCTGCCTCCACGCCTGCTGGTGGACCGATGCCGACCGATTCACGCTGTACGGCGGCCAGACGACGGGCGTCACCTCGCTCGGTGACCGATGGGAGCTGACCGTGGGACCGCGCCCGGGGACCAACGCCTGGCAGCAGCTCAGTCCGGACCCGAGCCCTCCCGCGGACCGCAACCTGTACGCCGCGACGCGGGTGGAGGGCGGGACGCTGGTGTTCGGTGGCCAGGCCCTGGATGGCACCTACCTCGGGGACACGTGGCTGCTGTCCGATGACGGGAAACACACCCAGGTATTGCCCGGGGCGGCAGGGCCGTCGGCGCGCTCCGGGGCCGAGCTCGTGGCCGACTCGGAGCATGGCCGGCTCCTGCTGTTCGGCGGCAAGTCCGGGGCGAGCGTGTTCGGCGATCTTTGGGAGCTGACCCTGGACTGACCGGGCCTCAGCGGCCTCAAGTTGGTACGATATGTCGCCGTTAATGACCGTCGGGCGCCCCGCGATCGCGCCCGCCACCCAACCCGCGACAGGAGAATTCAGGCCGCATGAACGTGGTCGCCGACCCGGCGCACGCCCCCGCGGGGCCCAACGGCACCCGCCTCCCAACCGCCCGCTCGGTTATCTACGACCCGACACCCGCCGAGCTCCAGGAGCTCACCAGCCGCATGCCGCAGGCTCGCCGGACTGCCTTCGGCAACTACAACGTCCAGACCCGAGTGGTCAGCCGTTCGAAGGCCTGCACCTACCTGGTGACGGATGACCCGTCCATCACGGACGACCAGACCATCGACCGTGCCGAAGGGGCACGGATCGGCGGGCTCCAGGACGCGTACATCGCTAACCGCGAGATGGTGGTAGTGGACGGCTTCATCGGCAACGACCCGGAGTACCGGTCGCGGGCCCGCCTGTACATCGAGGCTGCCAACGCGAACATCGCGGGCATGCAGCAGCAGCTGCTGTTCCCGCCCGATCGGCTCGCCGCGGAGTGGGTCCCCGAGTTCGTGGTCATCTACACCCCCAACCTGCCCATTGCGGGCTACTCGGACGATCGGCTGATCGCAGTCGATGTCGAGTCGGGCATCACCCGGGTGATGAACTCGGACTACTTCGGGGAGGCAAAGAAGGGCGGCCTCCGGATGTGGAACGCCAAGGTGTATGCCGCCGGCGGCCTGGCCATGCACGCCGGTTGCAAGGTGGTGCCAACCGATGCGGGGGAGCGGACGATCCTGATCATCGGTCTGTCGGGGACCGGCAAGACGACGACGACTTTCACCCGCCAGAACGGGTCGCAACCGGTG
This sequence comes from Candidatus Limnocylindria bacterium, assembly GCA_046717345.1. Lineage (GTDB taxonomy): Bacteria > Chloroflexota > Limnocylindria > QHBO01 > QHBO01 > DASTEQ01. The sequence continues at coordinate 8,016 of JBKJVN010000124.1, forward strand.
CAGGACGACTTCATCGGCCTGTTCGCGGGCGGCAAGGTGGTCGGCACCGAGAACGGGTGCTTCGCCAAGACCTTTGGCCTCGACCCCCGCCATGAGCCGGCCATCCACGGCGCGGTGACCAAGCCGGACGCGTACCTCGAGAACGTGTCCCAGAAGGAGGTGGACGGGCCGGTCGACTTCTTCGACGCCTCGTACACCAAGAATGGGCGGGCCACCTTCCCCATGGCGTCGCTCGGCATCTGGCGCGATCCGCGGCACATCGGTCCGGTCAACGAGCTGCTGATCCTGAACCGCAATGACAACGTCATCCCGGGCGTGGCGCTCCTCTCGCGGGATCAGGCCGCCGCCTATTTCATGTTGGGTGAGACGAGGGGAACCTCGGCCGGCGGCGCGGCCGAGGAGGGCAAGGCGCTCCGGGTGCCGGGCACCAACCCGTTCTACCCGTATCGCGACGAGCAGCAAGGCAACCGGTTCTTCGAGCTGATGGGCACGCACCCCTTCGACGTGTACCTCGTCAACACCGGGCGCGTCGGCGGGCCGGAGGACGATCCACGCTCGAAGAAGCTCGAGATCGAGCATTCGGGGGCCATCGTCAAGGCCATCGCCGAGGAATCCATCCGCTGGGAGCGGGACCCGGACTTCGGGTACCAGGTCGCGACGGAGGTACCCGGGATCGATGATCCGGAACTCCTGCGGCCGCAACTCCTGTACGAGCGGACCGGCCGCGCCGACGAGTACCGCCGTTGGGTGGAGCTCCTGAAGCGGGATCGGGCCGAGTTCTTGGCCGGCTTCCCGGGCCTGCGCGCGGAGATCCCGGCCGCCGCCTCCTAGTCGCGCTGCTGGTCGCGGAGTCCGGTCACCCGATACGCAGTAACAGCGTGGGTGAACCCTTTGAGCGATAGCCCCTCGAGCGGCTCACTCGTGACTGAGCCCTCCACCGCAACCTGCAGCCTCTGGCTGATGAGGATCTCCCCAGCCGCCGCGGCTGAGCTCAGCCGTGCGGCCAGGTTGGTGACCGCGCCAACGCCGGCGTAGTCATATCGGCCCTCGAAGCCGATGCGGCCCAGGGTGGCGTATCCGACCGAAATGCCGATACCCAGGCCAAGGTCGTATCCCCGCCGGTGCCAGCCGGCAGCCAGCCCCGCGAACCGGTCTCGCATCGTCAGCGCGGTCCGAATGGCGGCCAGCGGGTGATCCGGCACGGGCTTGGGGTCGTTGAAGAAGATCATGAAACCGTCGCCGGCGAAGTGCTCGACCATGCCGCCGTTGCCGATCGCGATCGCCCCCACCGCGGCGTGGTACTCGCGGAGGACGCTGAACAGCTCCTCGGGCTCGGCCGTTTCGGCAAACGCCGTGAAGCCGCGCATGTCGCAGAACAGGGCACTGATCTCCCGACGGTGACCGGTCAGCAGCGCCTCGCCCTCGGGACTGGAAAGGAGCCCCGCCACGTGCGGTGCGAAACTCGCCAGCGCGGTCCGCTGCCGCTCCACGGTCTCGAAGAGACGAACGTTGGAGATCGCCAGCGCCGCCTGGTCCGCGAAGGTGCTGAGCAGGCTGATCTCCGCGTCGCTGAACGGTTCGACCCGCGTGCGATACACGGCGAGCACCCCGATCGGCACTCCCTCGCTCATGAGTGGGATGCCGAGGAGAGTCCGATGGCCAGACTCCCGTTGGGCCTCCAGGAGCGTGTACTCCGGGTCCGCCAGGACATCCACGATCTGCACCGGGCGTTGCTCAAGCAGCGCCCGGCCCAGGGCCGACCCTCGTTCCGGCTTGAACGCATGCTGGTTGATGATTTCCCGGAACGATTCGGGAACACCGGCGGCGTACGCCGCCACCTTGAACACACCGCCCTCCTCGCGGACGATGTCCCCGCCATCCGCTCGCGTCAGCCGAGTCGCGTTGTCGATGACAGTCTGCAACACCCCTTTCAGGTCGAAGCTGGAGCGGGCGATCGAGGCGAGGACCTGCCCGACGGCCGACTCCCGCTCGAGGGCCTCATGCGTCTCGTTCAGTAGCTGCGCCAGGTTGAGGGCGATGGCCACCTGATCGGCGAAGGCCTCGAGGATGCCCACCTCTCGCTCCCCGAAGGGCCGGACCTCCGAGCGCCCGTTGGCGATGACGCCGATGATCTCGTCCCCCTGCCAGATTGGAACACCGATCACGCTCCGAAACTGGCCGATCCGCTGAAGGTCCAACAGAGCGTAGTCGGGGTCGGCAAGGACATCAGGGATCTCGACGACCCCTCGTTCGACCAGGGTCCGTCCCACTACGGAGGTTCGATCCGCGACGTAGCGATGCTTGCGGACCAGCGCGTCGTAATCCGGGGAAAAGCCGGCCACTGCCTTGACCCAGTACGCATCGCCGTCTCGAATCGCGATGTTCCCAGTGTCGGCCCCGCACAGGCGGACCGCCTCCGCGATGACGGCCTCGAGGACCGCGGAGACGTCGAACGAGGACCGGGCAATGGAGGCCAGCACGGCACCCAGGGAACGCTCCCGGTCCTGCGCCTGGTGCTCGGCCGCCAGCAGACGAGCGATTCGGATAGCCACCGCGGCCTGGTCGGCGAACAGGGATACGAGCTCGACCTCCTCGTCGGTGAACGGGGCGACGTCCAGGCGCCCCAGGCCGAATGCCCCGATGAGGTCGTCCTTCGTTCCGATCGGCACGCCCAGCAGGGTTCGATATCCGCCGATCTTGTACGCGCCGGCGGCGTACTCCGCGTCGATCGCCAGGTCGGGGATCTGGACCGATTCCCCGGCCAGGGCCACACGTCCGACGATCGACCGCCGATCGATCGGCGAGGGGTGTTCCCTCTCGTAGGCCCAGTGCGCGGGATCGCCGCCGCTGGCTGCCGCAAAGCGAAACAGCTCTCCGTCGAGGAGGAAGCAGAAGCTCCCGTCCGCGCCACACAGGATTTGGGCCTCCTCGGCGATCTGGTCGAGCGCTGGCTGGAGCTCGAATCCCGGGCCGCCGATGGCGCCCAGGACCCGCCCAACCGCCGCCAGGGCGGACTGATCGGCAACCTGGACGAGCGCGTCACCCATGGGCGTTACTCCTCCTTCTGGCCCTCGAGGGTGGCGTCCGCCGAGAGCCCGGTCACCTGGTATGCGGTCACGGGGTGGGTGAAGCCCTTGAGGCCAAGGTCGTCAACCGGCTCCGCCATCACCGCGTCCTCGACCATCGCGTGTAGCCGTTGGCTGATAAGGATCTCGCCGGCGCCGGCCGCGGTGCTGAGCCGCGAGGCCAACGTGACCACCACGCCCACTCCGGCGTAGTCGTACCGGCCTTCGAAGCCGATGCGCCCCAGGGTGGCGTAGCCAACCCCGATGCCAATCCCGAGCCCCAGCGCGTAGCCACGCTTCCTCCACCCGGCCGAGAGTTCCGCGAACCGGTCGCGCATGGCAACCGCGGTCTGGACCGCGGCCAGCGGGTGGTCGGGCAGAGGGGTCGGGTCGTTGAAGAAGATCATCAGGCCGTCCCCCGCGAAGTGCTCCACCGTCCCGCCGTTGGCCACCGCGATCTCTCCAACTGCTGCGTGGTACTGGCGCAGGACGCTGAACAGTTCTTCCGGCTCCGCAGTTTCGGCGAACGGCGTGAAGCCGCGAAGGTCGCAGAACAGGGCGGTGATCTCGCGGCGGTGGCCGGCGAGCAATGCCTCGCCTTCGGCGCTGGAAAGGAGCCCGGCCACCTGCGGCGCGAATCGGGCCAGCTCGGTCCGTTGCCGCTCGACGGTTTCGAAGAGCCGAACGTTGGAGATCGCTAGCGCGGCCTGGTCGGCGAACGTGCTGAGCAGGCTGATCTCCGCCTCGCTGAACGGTTCGACCCTGGTCCGCCATACCGCAAGGACGCCAATCGGCGCTCCCTCGCTCATAAGCGGGATCCCGAGGAGGGTCCGGAAGCCTGACGCGCGCTGGGCCTCCACGAGCGTGAACTCCGGGTCGGCCAGCACATCGGTGATCTGGACCGGTCGCTGTTCCATCAAGGCCCGTCCCATGACCGACCCTCGTTCCGCCCTGAATGCGCGCTTGTTGATGATCTCCTGGAACGATTCGGGGACGCCGGCGGTGTACGCCGCAACCCGGAACACTCCGCCCTCCTCGCGGGTGATGTTCCCGTCGTCGGCTCGGGTGAGCCGGGTCGCGCTGTCGATGACGGTCTGCAGCACCCCGTGGAGGTCAAAGCTTGACCGCGCTATCGACGCGAGGACTTGTCCGATCGCCGACTCCCGCTCGAGGGCTTCGTGGGTCGCACCCAGCACGTTGGCCAAGCGGATTGCGAGGGCGGCCTGCTCGGCAAAGGTCGTCACAAGCCCGATCTCCGCCTCACTGAAGGGTCGCACCTCGAGTCGCCAGAGCACCAGCACGCCGATGGGGACACCGTCGTGGAGCATGGGCAGGCCCAGGATGGTCCGATACCCTGCGGCGGCCTGAACATCGTGGAGCTCGTACTCGGGGTCCTCCAGGATGTCCGGGATGTGAACCAACTGCCGTTCGAGCACTGCTCGGCCAATGACCGAGCCACGCTCGGGCCGATATTCGCGGGTCATGACCATCTCGAGATATTCGGGGGCGACCAGCCCGGAGTGGGCCGTGACGCGATACACGTCGCCGTCCTGACGGACGATGTTCCCCTGATCGGCGCGACAGAGGAGGACCGCATTGTCGATCACGGTCTGGAGTACGGACGTCAGGTCAAACGTCGATCGGTTGATCGACTGCAGCACTTCCCCGACGGCCGCCAGCGCGGACCGGTCGGCGGTCTGAACGGGCGATTCGCCCATCGGTTCAGGTCTCCTCGGGTTCCTCGAGAGTGGCGTCCACCGACAGCTCGACGTTGCCGGCCAGGGCCCGGCTGATCGGGCAGCCATCCTTGGCTTCCTCCGCAAGCCGTTCGAAGGCCGCCTTGTCGATGCCAGGCACCCGCCCAATCACCTGGAGGGCAGAAGACGTCACGCTCCAGCCGTCGCCACGCTTCTCGAACGCGACCTCGGCCGCTACGTGGAGGTGCTCCGGTGGGTGCCCGGCCTTGGCCAGCCCGTTCGAGAAAGCCATGCAATAGCAGGCGGCGTGCGCGGCGGCGAGCAGCTCCTCGGGCGACGTCCGGCCGTCGGGTTCCTCGGTCCGAGACGCCCAGCTGACCGGCAGGTCGCTGAAGAGACCCGACGAGTACGCCGTGACCGTGCCGGAGCCGTCCATCAGGTCGCCGCTCCATGAGGCGGTCGCGCGGCGGGTGGTCATCAGAAAGGGCCCTCCTTGTAACCTAGGCGCCAAGCCTAGCGCACGGATGCCCCCATGACCGACTCCCGCCCATCAGATCCAACCCTTCGCGCCCTCCGCGGTGAGCTGGTCTACCTGCGTCCTGCCGAGCGAGACGACCTGGACCGCTTCGTCCGCTGGTTCGCCGACGCGGAAACCACGCGCTTCCTGAGTATTCGCGCCCCGTTCAGCCTGCCGATGGAAGAGCACTGGTTCGAGGGGATGGTGGCCGAGCAGGGGAAGAGCACGTACCACTTCGTGGTCTGCCGCCTGGCCGATGACGAGCCGATCGGCACCGCCGGCCTGCACAACCTCGACTTGCTGAACGGCAACGCCGAGTTCGGGATCAGCATTGGCGAGAAGAGCGAGTGGAACAAGGGGTATGGGACCGATGCCCTGCACGCGATCTGCGATTTCGGGTTCGGACAGCTGCGTCTCGAGCGAATCGAGCTCCAGGTCTACGCGCCGAACGCCCGCGCCCGGCGCTCCTACGAGAAGGCCGGGTTCGTGCTGGAGGGAACACTGCGGCACCGCCATTTCGCTGAAGGACGCCACGACGACGTCCTGATCATGTCGCTGTTGCGCGAGGAGTGGGCTGCCCAGTCCCGTCGCCGATCCTGGGAGCTGAACGAGCTCGGCTGAGCGCCGGGCTGCGCGGCATGTTCGAGCTGCGCCGTGACCCCGTCACCGGCTGGTGGTCGGCGATCGTCACCGACCGGGCGTTCGAGCACGCCTCGTTCACGGTCGAGGCGGCGCCGGTGGAAGGGACCCACTGCCGCCATTGTGATGAGGCGCCGGAGGGGGATGACGACGACGTCCGGAGGGTGACATTGCGAGCCGACGCGTTCCAGATCGTGGAGCCCGGACGCGAGCCGGCGGCCCAGCTGTCGATACTCCCCGACGTGGCCGCCTCGCGCGGGTCGTGGGAGATCGTGGTCGGGCCGCGCGACCACCACGAACGGTTCGCCGATGCGCAGCCACATCTCGCCGAGCGGTTGTTGCGGGCGGTGCGCGACGGGATGCTGGAGCTGGGCGCCACTGCCCGACCGCCGGACGAGCCGATGTACGTGCAGGCACTCCAGTCCTACGGCCGCCAGGCCGGCTCGCGGACCCAGCACCTGAACTTCGAGCTGTACGCCATCCCCCAGATCCCGCACCGCGTGGCGGAAGAGATCGGCGGCGGCGCGCGCCACATGATCTCCCGCCAGGCCTGCGTGTGGTGCGCGATGGCCGCCGCCGAGGAGGAGAACGGTGCGCGCCTGGTGCTGGCCGACGAGCGGTTCGTGGTCGTGGCCCCGGCCGCCAGCCGTTCGGCCTTCGAGCTGCTGGTGATCCCGCGCGAGCATGCGGCGGACTTCACCGGCCTCGACGATGAAGCGATCGGCGCCTGCCGGGCCACTCTTCAGCGCACCCTCGGCGCGCTCGGGGTGCTGGGCGACCCGCCGTACAACCTGTTCCTCCACACCGCGCCCGCCGGGGAGCGGCTGGACCAGACATATCACTGGCACTGGGAGCTCCATCCGCGGCTGCGAGTCATCGCCGGCCTGGAGCGCGCTACCGCGCTGGCCGTCAACCCGGCAGCGCCCGAGTACGCCGCCGAGATCCTCCGCGACCACCTGGCCCGCGCACCCCGTTGAGGGTCGCCAGGTGTCATACTCCGGCCGTCCCCCAAGCGCCCCTTTAACGCGGTCCGGTGAGGCCGCCAAGGAGCACAGCCCATGACCTCCGAGCGCCGCATCTTCGACGCCGACGACCTCCGCCGGGCCCTGACCCGGATTGCGCACGAGATCGTCGAGCGCCACGAGGGCACCCATGACCTGGTCCTGGTTGGATTGCGCACTCGCGGACATCCACTGGCCGAGCGGCTGGCTGGGCTCATCGAGGAGCACGAGCACGTCCGCCCGCCTGTCGGTTCCCTGGACATCACGTTCTACCGCGACGACCTGACCCGGCTGGCCCACGCGCCCATCGTCAAGCGCAGCGACCTGGGGCCTGACGTCTCCGATCGCACGGTGGTGCTGGTCGACGACGTCCTGTACACCGGCCGAACGATCCGGGCCGCCCTCGACGCCCTGACCGATCACGGTCGCCCGCGAGCCGTGCGCCTGGCGGTGGTGGTCGACCGCGGCCACCGTGAGCTCCCCATCCGGCCCGATTTCGTGGGCAAGAACCTGCCCACCAGCGCGGACGAGGTGGTCCATGTCCGCCTGGTCGAGACCGATGGGGTCGACGAGGTCGTCCTCACCCGGTCCGATGGAGCCCTGGCGTGAGGGCCACCCGGATCTCGACCTGGACCCGGCGCCACCTGCTGGACGTCGACGAGCTGTCGCGGGCGGAGCTGGAGGCGGTTCTCGACCTGGGCGTCGAGCTGCGCGGCCGCCGGGCCGCCGGGGAGCTGCCCGACAGCCTGCGCGGCATGGCGGTGGGCCTGGCCTTCTACGAGCCGTCGACCCGGACGCGGGTCAGCTTCGAGCTGGCGGCGCGCGAACTTGGGGCGACGGTCACCGATCTGTCGGTGGCGGGCAGCAGCGTGGCCAAGGGCGAGTCGCTGATCGATACGTTGCGGACCCTGGAGCGGACCGGGGTCCGGATGGTCGTGATCCGCCATGCGGCCAGCGGAGCGCCGTACCTGGCCGCGCGCTCGCTGGAGCGGGCCGCCATCCTCAATGCCGGCGACGGCACCCACGCCCACCCCACCCAGGCGCTCCTGGACGCGCTCACCCTGCGCGAAGCGCTCGGCTCGCTGGAGGGAGCGCGGGTCGTGATCGTGGGCGACGCGGCCCATTCGCGGGTCGCCCGATCGGATCTGCATGCCCTGGTTCGGCTCGGTGCCGCGGTGGTTCTCAGCGGCCCGCCAGCCTGGGTCAATCCCTTCGCGGGCTGGCCCGGCGTGTCGGTCGTGACCGACCTCGCCACGGCCTTGTCCGGTGCCGACGCGGTGATGGCGCTCCGCGTCCAGCGCGAGCGGGCGGCCGGCAGCGGCGTCCCGTCAGTGGAGGAGTACGTCTCGCGCTGGGGGCTGACCGCGGAGAAGCTCGAGCGCGCGTGCCCCGGGGCGTGGCTCATGCATCCGGGCCCGGCCAACGAAGGCGTTGAGATCGCGGCCGAGCTGTCCACCGACCCTCGCAGCCTGATCGGGCGCCAGGTCGAGAACGGGGTCCCCATCCGGATGGCGGTCTTGTCCCTGCTGGCGGCGGAAATGGACCGATGGTGATCGACCGATGGTGATGGGCCGATTCGGGTCCCTGGCTGATCCGCCGGCCACCTTCGCGCTGACCGGCGTGCGGGTCATCGACCCGTCGACGAATACCGATGTCGTCCGCGCCCTCGTGGTCGCGGACGGGGGGGTCCGCAATGGCGCCGCCCCGTCCGGCATACCGCGCATCGATG
>JBKJVN010000125.1:0-16533 GCA_046717345.1 Candidatus Limnocylindria bacterium
CTTCCCGGATCCGTTCCGGCTTTCCGAGCAGGAACCCCTGGCCCATGTGCACGCGGAGGACCCGCAACGCCCTGAGATCGGCCTTCGATTCCACGCCCTCCGCGATGAGCGTGAAGCCCGCTTCGGCCGCGAAGTGGACCATGGCTGCCACCAACGCGCGACGGGTGGCGTCTTCCGCCAGCCCCTGGACCAGCGCCAAGTCCAGCTTCACATAGGCAGGGCGCGCCTCGAGGATGTGGCGCAGGCTCGCGAAGCCCGCCCCGGCGTCGTCGACCGCCAGGCTGTAGGACGGGCCGAGGTGTGCCAGCGCCGAGGCGATCGATTCGTAGTCGGTGACCAGCTCGTGCTCGGACAGCTCGATCACCACTGGGCGCTTGGTCGAGCCGCCCAGGATCGCGGACAGGGTTTCGGTATCGGTCAGTAGGTGGGGGGAGCTGTTGACACTCAGCCAGCAGTCGGACGGCAGGAACTGCGCGGCGTCGATCGTTGCCTTCAGGGTGGCGACCTCCAGGTCGTGGAGCCGGTTCATGATCACGGCCTGGTGGAACAGGTGCGCGGTCGACACCGGGGCGTCGAAGCGGCTGAGCCCCTCGTAGCCCACGATCTCACCCGAGGCCAGGTCACGGATGGGCTGGAAGACCGGCCAGTACAGGTGGCGCTCCAGGACGGTGTCGAGGATCTCCGAGGCGGTGGCACGCGCCTCCGAATCGGCCAGTCGCGGTCCCAGGGCCGTCGTGGCATGCTCGGCCACCTCGACCAGGATCGGGAACTCCTCGGAAATGGTTGCGCGGCCGCCGGTTGCCTCGCCCTGGGCCACCCCGAGCACGCCCAGCAGGCGGCCCTCGTGCACCATCGGGAGATATGCTGTCGTGCTGATGCCCGCTGCGGCAACGGCGCGGGAGTAGCCTTCGTCGTCGTCGCTGACCGCCCATCCCGTGATCCACGGGCCATTGGCCGCCATCCGGCGCATGTACTCGTTGCGCCGCTCGGGGAGCGTGTTTCCCTGGGTCAACGCGGCGGGCAAGTTCTCGCCCCGGATCGCGAGCAGGACCGAGCGACCGTCCTCGGTGAACCACGTCAGCGATGCAGTGCGGATGGCCGTCCAGCGCGTGAGGGCGTCGATGAACGACGACGCGATCACGAACGGATCGCCGCCTGACGAAATCCGCGTCATCTCCTGGAGCAGGTGGCGACGACGGTCGAGGAACCGTTCGAGGATCTCGCCCAGCACGGAGCCGAAGAACGTGCCGACCGCGATGGACGCCGCGGCGATCATCGTCTCGGAGGTCACCGGCCCCTCAAGCGAGGCTCCCAGGCCCAGCGCCGCCAGGGCGGCCACTCCCCACAACACCGCGGTGACAGGCTGGGTGACGATGCCCACGAAGCCGGCCACCACCACGCCGACCAGTACGATCAGCTCGCCGTGGAATTCCCCTGTCAACGGGGTCCAGCCCGCCGCGCCCAGGACGGCGAATCCCGCCGGCCAGGTGATCAGGCTCAGCTGGAGGAGTCGGTCTGGTGAGACGGGATGACCAGCCCGCTCCAGCAGCAGATCGGCCGCGAGCTGAAGAGCCGCCAGGCCGCTCAGCGTGAGGAGAAGCGATGGCGTTCCCAGGCCCATGACCGCGCTCACCAGCGGGACTGCGACGAACACCGCCGTCACCGGTCGCGCCAGGTAATGGAGGAGGAGACGGCGAATGCCGGTTGGATCGGCCAGCATCTCGCCGATGGCGAGCCCGGCCAACGCCGCGTGGGGACGGGTTACCGCAGCCATGTCCCGATCGTACGGCCGCACCGGACCGCGTCCGAATCCCCCACACGTGTCACCCAGAAGTACCCGCCCCGAACTCGCTCGACCCTGGCGGCTCGACCCTGGCGGCTCGACCCCGGCGGCTCGACCCGGCACCTCTGCGGAGTCGCTAGCTCGGTGTCACAAGCTTTCGTGACATCGTGTGGCGCGATAGCACGAAGACCTGTGATATATCGACCTTGGCGGCGCCAGGCGCCGCCGACAGATCGAAGACCGAAAGGGCCGCCCCGCAGCCAGGGCGGCCCTCAGGCAGCAAGACGGCTCGAGCCTAGGCGGAGGTTCCCTCCGCGGAGCCATCAGTTGAGCCATCAGTTGAGCCATCAGTGGAGCCATCAGTGGAGCTTGGCGGGCCGAAGAACGGGCGACCCGGTCCCGGGCGGCCCGGTCCCGGGCGGCCGTCACGCTCGCCCCAATTCCCGATGCCCCCCTCGTTCAGCCAGGTCTCCAGCCGCGTGTAGATCGCATCGGCCTTGTCCTGGGTGATGGTGCCGGCTTCGACCGCTGCGTCGAGATCGGCCTTTGCCGATGCCAGGGCGGCCGCGACAACATCGGCGTAGTCGACGCCCTGGGCCTCAGCGACCTCCTCGAGAGTCGAATCCACGAGCGCCTCGCGGGGCTCGGTGACCTCCATCCCCAGGGACTTGGCCGCGGATTCGAACACGCTGGACATGAACTCGACCCGGGCGCCGTGGTGCGCCCAGCGCCCCAGGTGGAAGCCGATGAACGCGCACCCGGTGCCGTCCCAATTGTTGATCCGCTCGATGATGGCCTGGCCCTGCTCCTCGGTCAGGTCGCCGGCCTCGACGGCCGCGTTGATGGCGGCGATCGATGCGGCCTTGGCGGCCGGTGCCAGCTCATCGGTCGAGACGCCCAGCTCCTCGGCGAAGGTGTCGAGGAAGACCTGGCAGTACTCGCCCCTCTCGCCGGACGTGTCCTCGCCGACCGCCAGCAGCAGGTCGTCGCTGGCGGTGGAGCCCGGCGCAGCAAGGACAGAACCAATGAGGGTGCCGCCCACCAGAGCGGCGGTGATCAGGGCGGCAGCGCCGCCCAGGAGCTTGAGTGGCTGAGACATCGTCCGTGCTACCTCGTTGGGGAGTGCCTTTGTCTTGGTGCCCTCCCTGGCAATCCGGAATGTCGCCGCTCGTGGTGAAGATCGCGTCAAGATCCATTACTTCGTTGAACGTGGCCTCAGTCGTCCACGGCGGCCAGCTTGTTGTTCACCACGTGTACAGATCGGTCAATCTGGCGCTGCCGCCGTGCCCACGAAGGCCGATTCCGGTCGGGTATGTCCATGCCATGAACAAGACCGACCAAAACGGGCCCTATCGGCCCCGCCGCCGCCGTTTCGTAACCGATCCGTACATGTGATGTACACGGCCGAAGTCCAAGCGGCTGAGCGCGATTTGAAGATTTCGGCGCGCCCCGCGCCCATACCGGATGTAGCGTCGGTCTGAACTGACGCCATTGGCGGAAGGGGTATGGATACCGATCTCGTGGTACGGGCACAGGGCGGAGACCAGGAGGCATTCGCCGATCTGGCCGCCACGCTCGCGGATCGGTTCCTCGCGACGTCGCACCGGATCCTGAGCGACATCGACCTGGCCGAGGATGCGACGCAGCAGGCGCTGCTGAGCATCTGGCAGGACCTTCCCCAGCTCCGCGACCCGGCCCGCTTCGAGGCCTGGTCGTATCGGCTCCTCGTGCGCGCCTGCTACGCCGAGGGGCGCAAATCGCGCCGTTGGGCGCCGAACATCCGCCTCCTTACGGTTGACGAACCGATGGCGCGGACGGCTTCAGCTCGGTCGTCGATCGCGACCAGCTTGAGCGCGCCTTTCGGCGACTCTCCCTGAAACATCGATCGGTGGTGGTCCTGCACCACTACCTGGACCTGCCGCTCGACCAGGTCGCCGACATGCTCGGCGTCCCGGTCGGGACGGTGGCATCGAGATTGCATTACGCGATGCGGGCCATGCGCACGGCGCTCGACGCCGACGCGGGCACGACGCCACGGGAGGCCGCTCAATGAGCACCGATCGCGACGTCGACCGCATCGTCCGGTCGTGGCTGCGCGAGGACCGGCACGAGGACGCCGACCGCGTCCTGGACACCGTGCTGGCTGAGCTGGATACGACCCCACAGCGCCGGTCGTCATGGGCGGCGCGGAGGTTCCCTGCCATGAACAGCGCAATGCGCATCGGCCTGGCGGCTGCGGCCGTCGTGGTCGTGGTCTTCCTCGGCTACCAGTTTCTATCGGGCCCGAACGTCGGAGGCCCGAGCCCCGTTGAGACGCCGACTCCTTCTCCCGTTCCGACGGCGACACCGGAGGCTACGCCGGCGGCCTACGTCTATCCCGACGCGGGCCCGCTTGCGATTGGCAGGCATTCCCTGACCGTGGAGGGCGTTCCGCTCTCGTTCAGCGTGGCGACGTCCGGCTGGAGCATCGACGACACCGGCTACATCTACAAGGACACAGAAGTGGCAGCCGACCAAGCGGAGTTCCTCTTCTGGAGCCTGGCCAACATCTACTCCGATCCATGCGCCCACACCCCGCTGAGCCCGCCCGTTGGTCCATCGGCAGCCGATCTCGCGGACGCCTTGTGGACAGCATTCGGGACCGAGGCCACGGAACCTTCGGACGTCACGGTGGGCGGGCGGGCCGCGAAGCACGTGGTGCTCACCGCTCCCGAGGACATCGGTTGCGACCGGACGAGTTTCTACCTGTGGTACAACGCGTGTGGAGGTGTCCTCCCCGAGTTGGGGTGTTACCGCTACGCCACGGAGCTGGGCGACACGATCAGGGCATGGATCGTCGATGTGGACGGGGTGCGCCTCTTCATCGAAGCCGAAACCCGCAAGGCCGCCGGCCCCGAGGTCGAACAGGAGATCCAGCAGATCATCGACTCGATCGTCTTCGAGTAGGGCAGCCTCTTTCTGGAAGACCGATGCGGCCTGACGGCCGCCGAAATCAGGGCGCCCGGCGATTGTCGCCGGGCGCTATCGGTATGTGTTTGGTTGTGCCGAGGATCCTTCCAAGATTGAGTCGCCGCGCGGCCCAATGGGCCTATACCGTATGAGTGCGCCGGTCTGAACCGGCACACACACGCGGAAGAGGCATGGATACCGATCTCGTGGTACGGGCGCAAAACGGCGACGAAGAGGCATTCGCGAGCCTCGCCGTGGCCGTTGGCGACCGACTCCATGCGGTGGCGCACAGGATCCTGCGCGACATCGATCTCGCCGAGGACGCGACGCAGCAGGCGCTGCTGAGCATCTGGCGTCTAGGCCGGCTCGGGCCCAAGCCTGATTGAACGATTGACCCCGCCCCGACGCTCTCTAAGGTTGAATGCGTGCAATAGGACCGACCTTCGCCAGACCTGAGGGACGGATGCAGATAGCACCCCAGGCAGCGCTCATCGAGCGCGCGCAGCACGGCGACACCGAGGCCTTCGATGCGCTGGCCCGGAGCGCCGGTGACGGCTGCATGGCCATCGCCTGCCGCATCCTCCGCGACACGGACCTCGCCGAAGACGCGGTGCAGGCCTCGCTGATCACCGCCTGGCGGGAGCTTCGCTCCCTCCGCGACGCGGACCGATGGGAACCGTGGCTCCATCGGATCCTCATCAACGCCTGCTATGCGGAGGCCAGGCGCCGCCGCCGGTGGTCGTCGGCCATTCGGATGCTCCCCGTGGAGGTCGCCTCGGGGCGCGACGACATCCTCACCGTCCAGGACCGTGACCAGCTGGAACGGGCCTTCCGCCGCCTCACCGTTGAGCAGCGTGCGGTCATGGTCTTGCACCACTATGTCGGGCTGCCTGTGCCAGAGGTGGCCGACCGACTCGGCATTCCCCTCGGGACCGCGAAGTCCCGCATCCACCACGCCACCACCGCGCTGCGGGCCAGCCTGGAAGCCGATGCCCGAGTGCCCTCACAGGAGCGAACGGCATGACTTCGCCCCGCGATTCCAATCGGCTTATCGATGCCTTCCTGAACGAGGGCCGGACGGAGCTGCCCGACCACGTCTACGACGAAGTGCGCACCGAAATCGAGCACACCGGCCAGCGGACCGCGTTCGGACCGTGGAGGAATTCATTCGTGAACCGATTCGTCGGGGTCGCGGCCGTGACCGCCGTGGTTATGCTGGCCGTGGTCATCGGTCTCCAGCTTGGCGGTCCGTTGGTGGGGGGCCCTGGGCCCAGCTCCACTGCTTCCGCGCCGGCATCGGTGCAGCCCTCGACCGAACCGTCAACCAATCCGTCGATCGAGCCGTCTGCCGAACCGTCCACCGCCGTGGACCCGCCGTTCACATGCGACCTCCCGATCACGCTGCTTGCGGCCGGCACTGACTTCCACCCGTTGATCACTCAGGACATTCGGGTTGGGACCCACGAGGGGTACGACCGAATCGTGTTCGAGTACGACGGCGGGACGCCGTTCCTGGAGCTGGATCTCGCCCGGCCGCCGTACGTGCAGGACCCGAGCGGCCTGCCGCAGACGGTCGCGGGGTCACCGGTGTATCGAATCACCCTGACCGGCGCCACGAAGTACGACACCGAAAGCGGCGAGCAGCCGTATCAAGGCCCGACCAACTTCGAGCCCGGCTTCGCGCAGATCGTCCAGTTCGTCGAGTTCGGTGACTTCGAGGCAACCCATAACTGGTACCTGGGCGTCAACGGCGGGGACTGCCTCCGGGCCTTCACCCTGCTCGATCCTCGCCGGCTCGTGATCGACATCCAGCACTGAGGTCGTCACGCGCACGTAGTGGGCGTCCGGGGTCCGTCCCCGGGGCGCCTATGCCTTGGGTGGTATCCTTAGGAGCCCCGAGTCAGGGGCATTCGCATCGCGGCTCCTCCGATCACTCCTTTCTAGGTCCGGCGAGATCCGGTCGCTGAGGCCGCGCAGAAGGAGTGTCTTTATGATCCGGAGCCCGCGGTGCCGATAAGGCCAGCGCACACCCGCCTTGGCCGCCGCGTGCCCGATCTCCAGCTTCTCCAGCGCGCCCCGGGCACGATTGGTGATCTGATCGAGATCCTCGACCGCCGCCTCGCTGAAGAGCAGCGGCCCGAAGAGCGGCTGCGAATGCTCCGCGAGGCCACGAACCAGATCACCCGCACCGCGAACGACGCCATCCAGGCCTATCGCCGTGCCCGCGCTGCCGTCAGCGCGGAACTCGAGATGCCCGACGGGGATTGGCCCCACGCCCGCAAGATGAGCGCCCAGCTGGATCTCGCCCGCGCGGATGTGCTGAAGGCGCTCGAGCAGACCAGCCACCGCTATTCGTGGGCCGAGCCGTGGACCAAGGGTGAGGTCGGAACGGCGAATGGCGGATCGCTCCCGGCCCCGGCTCCCGCGAGGGCTCAGGCTCCCGCGAGGGCTCAGGCTCCCGCGAGGGCCCAGGCGGCCGTTCCGGATCGGTAAGGCCCGAATCCTGATCGGAAAACGGTCATTTCGGGCGGGTAGTGGTACCCTATAGGTCGTCATCGGCTTCTCCGGTGGCTCCCGCGTAGTCGTTGGTTCCTTCTCGAGCCGGCTGTGTGAGGCAAGTGTTGGTTCGAGGAGACAGAGGTTTTTTGCAATGACTACCGGAACTATCAAGAGAGTCATCTCGGAGCGCGGCTTCGGGTTTATCGGCGGCCCCGACGGGAAGGAATACTTCTTCCACAAGAACGAGCTCGCCGCTTCGCTGGACTTCGATCGCCTGGTTGGCGGCGAGTCCGTGGCCTTTGAGGTTGAGTCCAGCCCCAAGGGTGACCGCGCCGTGAAGGTCCAGGCCGCCTAGGCCCCGACCCACTCCCAAACGGAAACGCCCGGTCTTCGGACCGGGCGTTTCGCTTTCCCCGCACGGAATTGGCCGAACTCGCACGCGACCTGCGTCCTTGTCCCACCGGGTGGGAATAACGGCCAACTTCGCAGCTGAATCCGCCCCCAAGGGTCCTCTACTTTGCCGGTTGTCCCGCAGCGTGAACCAGACGGCCACGAAACAGCCGATTCCGGCCCGCGCTCAGGTCCCTCTTGGCCGATACGTCCACTGGGTGGGACAAACCCGACGCATGCGGCATCCAACGAGCTAGGAGCCTGGGCCTACCAGCGCTCGCGGTGAACTACGGCGTCGAGCGGTTTGCGTCCGCCTGGCTTGTTCCGCGCGGTGAGCGCCGACGGGTCGGCCGGATACCCGAACGAAAGCAGGTAGTGGCACCGCTGCCCGTCCGGTAGGCCGAGCAACTGCGCAGCGAGGTCAAAGTCGAACACCGTTGCCGGCGCGCTGCCGATACCCAACTCCCATGCCGCCAATACCATGTTCTGAGCCGCGCGGCCCAGGTCCCACAGGAGCGAGCGGGAACCGCGCCCACTGTCATCGGGCGTGATGAGCGCCACCGCCACGGCTGCGCCCGCCAGGTGGTCCGCGTAACGTCCGACCCCGGTGAGCGGGCCCAGAACCTCGCGGTCCGTCACCGAGATGAACGCCCACTTCTGCTCGTTCTTGCTGCTGCCGGTCCGGCGAGCGGCGTTGAGGATGCGATCGAGATGCTCGTCGGCGAGCGGCGGGTCGGCGAACCGCCGGACGACCCGAACCGTGTTGATCGCTTGCCAGGTCTCCATTTCCGCCTAAGTGTAGGAAGTCCGACGGAATCAGTCCCGCGAGGTCATCTTCTCGGCCATGAGACCTGGTGACGTGGTCCTTGTCCCACCTGGCGGGGCTATCGGCCAACTTCGGAGTTCCAAAGCCGCCGTGCGGCCCTCCGTTGGCTGCATGGCCCATCGGGTGGGACGAACGGCCAAGGAACGGCCAAGGAACGGCCAAGGAACGGGCGGAATGGGCACGATGCCGAAGCCTTCTTGGCCGATACGTCCGCGGGGCGGGACAAAGGCCGCTGACGGAGAATCCAAACGGCCTGAGGCGGGCCTTCACAACTCCTGAATGGGCGGACCGATAGCATCTGCCCCACACATGGCGCGCGCGAAGAGCCACTCCCGCCCCAACGGGGCGGCCAAGCCGCGGATCCTGATCGTCGAGGACGAGCCGCAGCTGCGCGCCCTGCTGCGCCTGTACCTGGAACGCGAGGGCTACGCGGTGGCCGATGTCGGGGACGGCGCCGCTGCCCTGGCCGCGTACGACGCCCAACCGCCGGACCTGGTGATCCTCGACCTGATGCTGCCCAAGATGCAGGGCGAGACGGTGCTCGAGGAGCTGCGCGACCGCGGATCGGTTCCGGTCCTCATCACATCGGCCAAGCGAACCGATGCCGATCGGATCGCCGGCCTGCGGCAAGGAGCAGACGACTACCTGGGCAAGCCGTTCAATCCGCACGAGGTGACTGCCCGGGTGGCAGCCATCCTGCGACGGGCGGCGCCATCGGGTGGGAATGGGCATGACCTGACCGATGAACCGATGCTGTCGCTGGCCCACGGACGCCTGGCCCTGGACCCCGCCACCCGCCGGTACACGCTGGCGGGGGAGGGGACCGATGCCGCCCGATCCGGGCGGCTGACACCGGGGGAGGCCCGGCTGCTGCTGGCCCTGGCGCGTCGGCCGGGGACCGTCATGACCCGGGAGCAGCTCCTGGAGGCGGTGGCGCGGCGGCCGGACGACGTGTTCGAGCGCGTCGTGGACGTCCACGTGGCCAACCTGCGCCGCAAGCTGCGCGACGATGCGGCGGAGCCGTGGTTGATCGAGACGGTTCCCCAGGCCGGGTATCGGCTGGTGGCCAGTCGGGACGCGATATGACGCAGGCCGTGCCGCCCACCCCGTGGAGCACCGGTAGCCCCACCGGCCCTACGGGTCCCACCGGCATGCCGCTGGCGCTCCGCCTGGGCCTCGTCCTGTCTGCCGCGGTCCTGGTGGTCCTGCTTCTCATCGGAGCGGTGGTCAACCGGGTGGTCATCCGGTCCTTCGACGAGGTGGTGACCGCCCAGCAGCAGGACCAGGTTGACGCCACTGCCGACGCGCTGGCTGAGCTGCTCCGCCAGGGCGGGACGCTGCGCGAGGCCCGAGCGGTCATGCTTCGCCTGTCACGGAGCCTGCATGGCCCGGTCACCGTCTTCGGCCCGCAAGGTCGCGAGATCACCCACTTTGGTGACCAGACGCTCCCCGCCGGGGAGACTCGCGGCCTCGATGCTCCGGTGGTGGTCGCCGACCAGGAAGTCGCGATGATCTCGGTCATCGTGGCGGCCCAGAACCCCGAGCAGCCATTCCTGCGCCTGTTCAACGGGGCGCTGCTGATATCGGGGCTGGTCTCGCTGGCCGTCATCGCGGGCCTGGCGGTGTGGATCGCGCGGCGACAGACCCGGCCCCTGCGGGACGTGGCGGCGGCCGCTTCCCGGTTGGAAGGCGGCGACCTGTCGGCCCGCGCCACCGGCGGCGGCGACCGCGAGTCGCAGGAGCTGGCCGGCGCGTTCAACACCATGGCCACCCGGCTCGAACGCACGGAGATGCTGCGCCGCCGCGCGGCGACCGACATGGCCCACGACCTGGCCACGCCGGCCACTGTGCTGGAGGGTCAGCTGCAGGCCATGATCGACGGGGTCGTGCCCAAGAACCATGCCAACCTGGAGGCTGCGCGCGCGTCCGCGTCGGCACTCGGTTCGGTGATCGTCCAGCTCGGGGAGCTGGCGAGTGCCGAAGCCGCGCCCCTGCAGGCCCGCCCCGAGCGGGTGGAGGTGGCCGCCATCCTGGCCGAGGCCGCCTCTGCGCTGGACGGCCTGTACCGGGAGCGCGGCGTGAAGATCGAGATCGAGCCCGTGGCGCCGGAGCTCGCGGCCTGGGCCGACCCCGCGCACCTGGGCCGCGCCCTGCGCAACGTGATGACCAACGCCGCCCAGCACACCCCGAGCGGAAAGACCGTCCGGGTCACCGCCACATCCGCCGGGGAGGCGGGGGATCGGGTCCAGATTCGCGTCATCGACGAGGGCCTGGGCATCCCTGCCGAGGACCTGCCCCACATTTTCGAGCGCTTCTACCGATCCGATCCGGCGCGCGCTACCCAACCTGCCACCCAAACCGGCGCGGGCCCCCGCGCCGGCATCGGTCTGACCATTGCCCGGGAGCTATTGGCTCCGAGTGGGGGCGCGATCTCCGTGGAGCGGACCGGCTCGGACGGATCGACCCTCCTGCTGGATATGCCGGCGAGCGCCTGAATCGCCCCGGCTCTAGGTGCCGGCGAAAAACTCGTTGATGGCCGCAGTGTCGTCGGAGAACGCCCAGCGCGCCGTGACCTTCCCGTCGCGGACGTGGAAGATCTCCGCGGTCCGGTACGTAAATGTCCGGCCGCCGCGACGCGCCGTGGCCGTGACTAACGCGATGGCGTGATCGTCGTTGGCCACCACGTCGTGGAGGTCCGTGGTGATATCGGAGTCGGGCAGCGGAGCTCCGCTGTACAGGGCGGCGAGCGCCGCCTTGCCGCGGATGGGCTCAGCGCGACCAATCTCGTGCCACTCGACGTGGTCGGCGAGCATGTCGGCCATCGCCTGGATGTCGCCGCGATTCAGGGCGCGCAATCCCTCGCGAATCAGCGTTGCGCTTGGATGCTCGGCCATCGGGGTACCTCCTCAGGGTTGACACCCATCCTAACCGCGCACCTCGCCTGCGGATGGACGCATGGTCGACCCAGATGGCTATATGAGCCGACTATACTAGTCGGCTATGAGAACTATCACGGCCATGGATCTGCGGCGGAAGATGGGGGAGTGGCTCGACCGGGCGTCGGCCGGCGAGCGGATCGTCATCGAGCGCGACCACCGACCCATGGCCGTCCTCGTCCCGTACGAGGACGGCACCCGCCTGGAGCAGCCCAGTGCGGAAATGATCCAGCGCCGACGCGCCGCGCTCCGTCGCCTCGACGCGTTCGCGAAACGGATGGCCATCGCCCATCCGCCCCAGCCCGGGGACCTCGACGCGGCCGCTTCGATCCGATGGGAACGGGACCACGGACACGGGGATCACGGATGAAACCCCTGGTCCTGGATGCCTCGGCGGCGGTGGCCATGATTCGCGAAGAGGGTGCCCAGCCGGAGATCCTGCGCATCCTGGACGAGCATGACGGGGACCTCCTGGCGCCCGCCTTCTTCTGGCTCGAGCTCATCAATAGCCTCATCCGGCGTCACGGCCTGCCGGCCTACGAGGTCCTCGAAGCCATTCGTGAGTTGGAAGAGCTCGGGATCACCGCAATTGAAACCGATGGCGTGGCCCGGTTGATGATCATCGATCGCGCCGAGCGACAACGCCTCACGGCGTACGACGCGGCTTACATCGTCCTGGCCGAAATCGCCGACGGAAAGGTGCTGACCACCGATCAGGACCAGGCGCGGGCGGCGGGCCGCCGCGCGATCCTGGTGGATGCCGGGGGCCGAATCTCCGAACCTCTGGCAACCTACGAGGAAACGTCGACGTGGGCTACCTGGCGGGGCGCAGCGGCCTACCTCGGGGAGCTCCGCCGCCAGGCGGCGGTCAAGGTCGATACGGCGTGGGGCAGCCTGGAACTGACCGAACCGGTGGACGCATTCATCGAGCGCGCTCGGGGGCGCTGAAGGTCACGGCCCATCGCTGGAGGTCGTCAGACCCGAGCTAGGAGCCGGCGAAGAACTCGTTGATCGCCGCGGTGTCGTCCGAGAAGGCCCA
The DNA here is from genome assembly GCA_046717345.1 of Candidatus Limnocylindria bacterium. GTDB lineage: Bacteria > Chloroflexota > Limnocylindria > QHBO01 > QHBO01 > DASTEQ01. The sequence goes on from JBKJVN010000125.1 coordinate 12,423, forward strand.
GCGCTCGGTGATCTTGGCGTCTCGGATGTGGAAGATCTCGCACGTCCGATACGTGAGGGTCCGACCGCCGCGCTTGCCAGTGGCGGTCACCATCGCGATCGTGTGGTCGTCGTTGGCCACCACGTCGTGGAGCTCTCCGGTGATCTCGAAGTCCGGCGGGGTCGGGCCCGCGTAGCGGGCGGCCAGTGCGGCCTTGCCGCGGACCGGCTCCGGGTTGCCGATCTCGTGCCACACCACGTCATCGGCCAGATCGGGGGCCATGGCCTGCATGTCGCCGCTGTTCAACGCGTCGAGCATCCGACGGACAAGGGCTGCGTTGGGGTGATCGGCCATGGGTTTGTCTCCTTTGGGGGCGCCCTAAATGGGGACCGTAGCCTAACCCGAAGGTGAGTTCGGCGGTGGGGGTAGCGGTGGGCCGAGCGTTCGACAACGTCGTGCCCGTCAGAGGCCCAGTCCCGATGCGATCCATGCCCACTCAGCGGCCGCGTGCCAGGAACACTCGCCCACCGCAGTACTCTACCGGGCGGCCGACTCCAGCAGCCGGGCCATCTGCTGTCACAGGCATTCGTGCTATCGCGCTACACGAAAGCACGCTACCGCGATACCACGAAAGGGTGTGACGCCGCAGGAGGACCGATGTTCGGCCGAGGCGACGCGAACTCCAGACGGTCCGTATCGGCGTGGTCTATTCGAGTTTCGGGCGCACCGGCGACCGCCATGTAGGCATCGCCGATGGTCTTGACCTTCTCGACCCCGGAGGCCAGGGCCAGTCCGTCGAAGCGACTGAAGAGGCGGTCCAGGACGTCGACTACGCGGTCTGCATCGGTTCGTTCAGCCCAGGGGGGTGAAGCCGACGTCGGCTGGGTCGTCAGCCAGCGAGACCGCGCGGGTGAGCGTCGGGGCTTTCACCTATTTGACCGATGCGCCCAGCGACGCCTCGGCATCCCGCATCGCGTCGTGAATCATGTCGCCATACGGCGTCCCCTGGCCCGGGAAGTGGCTGCTGATCCGATCGATGACGGGCATCACGACATCCCGTGGGCCTAGCTTGCCCAGTGCCCGGATGGCCGCCGCGACCTCGTCAGGCTGACTGCGGGCCTGCCCGTCCGGCATGACCCAGTCGACGACCGCGGCCGTGGCCTGCTCACCTCCCAGTTCACCAAGTGCCTGCACCGCGGTGACACCAAAGCGAGCCGTCACCTTGATGAGCGGGTCCACCGCCCGAGGATCCTTCAGCCTGCCCAGTGCCTCCACAGCGGCCTCGCCCACCTCGGGGACATCCTCGAGTGCGGCGATCAGCGTTTCCACCGCCCGCTGGTCTCCGGCCTGGCCCAGGATGCCGGCGATCGCAACCCGAACGCTTGGATTCTGCGAGGCAGCTCGCACATCGGGATGCGCCTGGCGCAGGGCCATGACGAGGACATCGACGACCTCAGACCTCATCGCCAGCAGGGCCGCGGCAGCCGCATCTCGAACCGCTACGTCCTGGAGCGCGTCGATCAGCGCCGGACCCGCCTGCGGGTCTCCCAGCCGACCCAATGCCTCGGCGGCGAACCGCGCCCGCGACGGATCTGGCTCATAGAGCGCATTCGTCAGAGCGGCGAGGTCCCGCTTGGCCTCGAGCTTCTTGATGCCGGTCGGCCCGAACAGTTTCAATGGATTTGCCCTCGTTTCGGCTTGTCCTGAGCCCGGAGCATAGCCCGCTCGCCCTTGGACCCTGATTGACACCCAGATCGACACGTGCAACTATCCGAATCGTGGCAACCCGGGTGAAGCGGACCTACAACCTCGATGCGCGCACGGTTCACGCCGTCCGCGAGCTGTCGGACCGATACGGGGTGGCGCCTTCCCAGGACGCCGTGGTGGAGCTGGCTATTGACGAGCTCCGACGCCAGGTCCGGGAGCGCGAGGAATCCGAAGCGTGGGAACGGGCAGCGGCGGATCCCGCGTTCCAAGCCGAAAGTGAGGCCCTGGAGAAGGCGTTCCGCACCGCCGGCCTTGAGACGTGGCCACCCGAGCCAGCCTGACGGGCCGTTTGCGTTGGGCGACCGTCATCGTTGATCTCGAGCCCACGCAGGGCCACGAGCAGGCCGGAACCCGGCGCGCCCTGGTCGTTTCCTACGAACCGTTTCACCGGTCCGGGCTGCTGACGGTCTGTCCCATCACGGCGTCCCGCGCCGACCCTCGATACCCTGGCGACGTCGCCGTTCCGGCGGGGGAAGCCGGCCAGACGCGGGATGGCGTCATCGCGTGCAGCCAGCTGCGGACCATCTCAGCCCAGCGGGTCCGGACTCCTGCGCTCGGCTACCTGACCGATCCCACCCTGCGCCAGCAGGTCCGTCGCGCCCTGGCGCACCACCTCGGCCTGGACGTCCCCGCCATCGCTGACGGTGCCTAGCCAGCTAGGCAACCTCAACCAGATCGGTCCAGGTCGTGGGCGAGGGAATGGAGTCGCCGCCCTCACGCATCAGCTCCAGATGCTCGCGAATCGCCGACTCAATCAACGATTCGACCTCGCGGCGAGTACGGGCGGCCGCGATACAGCCGGGCAAATCAGGCACGTATGCCGAGTACCCGTTGCCACTCTTCTCGAAAACGACTGCGTACCGCATCTACCGCTCCTTGGGATCGATCCCAGCCTGCCTGAGAATACTGCGCCACGTCGCGATCGGCAGTTGCTGGCTTGCCTTTCCGGCGATGGTGACCAGGCGGACCGTCGCCATCCGTCGGGGCCAAGCCATCAACACATCCGCGCTGAAGGCGATGTTCAAGCAGATCATCGCCAACAACCAGGCGGGCGGCTGGCGGAAGCTCAAGCGCAAGGCTTAGCTGGTCTCCGAGCGCGCCACCTGCGACCACATGTCCCCGAGCTTGAGCGCCTGTACCCAGCGCTCGATGTACGGGTAATCGAGCCCCGCGCCGCTAACCGCCAGGATCGCGGCCACGTCGCGCAACTGCCGTTCTGATTCGCCGGCCTGCGCCCATTCCAACTTGGCGATGATCACGTCCTCGGCACTCGCCACGAAGGTCGATAGGCCCAACAACTCCGCCGGTTGCCGGCGCGCGAACTCCTCCACCGAGAAGGGGCGGTCCTTGCGGATGATGAGATCAACCTTCCATCCGCTGCCCGTCTCGATCACGTTGAACTGGCTCCGCTCGCCAAGCGCCGCTCGCGCCGCGTCCAGGTCGACGTAGAACACATCAGACGGCAGCGCGAACACGAACTGGTCGAGCGCCTCAGGCGTGGGGTCAGCCACGATGTCGATGTCCCGAGTTGCCCGAGGTTCGCCATGGAACGAGCTCGCTATCGACCCGGTCACCATGTACAGGATGCCGGCCTGCGCCAGGCGTCCGCCCATCTCCGCCAGCAGCTCAGCCAGGGTCACCGCGAGCGAACGAGGAGCTGCCGCACGGCGCGATTGACCTCCGCATCGGTCATGTCCGGATGCCGGTGCCGAAATCCGTCCGCGGTGACGCGCCAAGACTCATCGCTCATCTGGCACGCGATGGACACGCGCTCGGATGGCGACAGGCGGCGAAAGGTTTGGAGCTGCACTTCCCGGACCGCGACCGCGGCGTCGTGCGCCGTCATCACCACGTCACTCTACCGGCCGGTGAGTCCATGCGACGCCGGCGATGGCCCAAATGCCAGCCGCCACACCACCGGCAGCGGTAGGGCTTGAGCCCGCTCGAGGCCCACGGCTGGCGGCTGATGGAGCGCGCTTCGCGGCGGCTCAGGAACATGGCCTTCGACGTGCAGCCTCGTTCCTGGGGCGGCAGATTGCGGTTGATGAATTTGTGGTAGTCGACAGTCATGGCCCGAGCCTGGACCTCGGTCGCGACACCTAGCCTGTCGGGTCGAGGTTTCGCGATCAGCAACAAGATCAGCACCCGGTTCGCGTCCTTCGGCGCATCGGTCAGAGTGGTATCGCAGCCTTTCGTGATATCGCGGTAACGTGCTACGCGATAGCACGAAGACCTGTGACGCGCGCCGTAGCTAACCAGCGATAAGCCCGGAGTAGCCCCATTGGCTTGACGGATGGCGGCGCTCTGATGCGCGAACAAGGCGTGCGTCGCCGACGCGTGTGGCATAGGCTAGACCGCCTGATCC
>JBKJVN010000126.1:0-2784 GCA_046717345.1 Candidatus Limnocylindria bacterium
TGGTCTGCGTCGGCGAAGCCACTACCTATCTCGACTACCTGACCGGCGACCTCCAGCCAAACGTCCAGGACGCGATCGAGGAGCCGGCCGACACCTCGGGCGACCTGCTCGAAACCATTCAGGAGCGTGGGACGCTGATCGTGTCAACCGACCCGAACTACGCGCCGCAGTCGTTCTTGAACCCGCAAGGCGAGTTCGAAGGCTTCGACATCGACATGGCGACAGCCATCGCCGACGGCCTTGGCGTCGACATTCAGTTCGAGACCCCCGACTGGGATGCGATCACGGCCGGCAGCTGGTCCGAACGGTGGGACATCAGCGTCGGCTCGATGACGATCACGACGCCCCGCAAGGACATCCTGAGCTTCAGCCAGCCGTACTACTACACCCCGGCCTACCTGGCGGCCAGTGAGCGGTCCGGCGTGACGGCACTCGACCAGCTTCCGTTCACCATTCCGGACGAGGTCGAGCCGACCACCCTGACCACCGATGCCAACTGCATCGAGGCCATCCAGTCGGGCCGAACCGAGTTCGATCTGCTGATCACCTCCGGCACCGTCATCGATGACGCGGTTGCGCAAGGCGCACCGATCGTGAAGATCGGGGATCCGATCTTCGTTGAGAACCTCGCGGTGGCGATCGACAAGAGCGGCCCGCCACATGCGGCGCTGCTGTTCGAGATCGACCGGATCATCGGGGAGATGCACGCCGACGGAACGCTGACCGCCCTCAGCGAGCAGTGGTTCGATGGCGCCGATCTGACCCAGGACCCGGCCGCCGAATAGCCCAAGCCAAGTAGGCCCGCCCACCGGAACGGGGACTCGATCGAGTCCCCGTTCTGCTTTGTTTGGAGGTGCATGGTGCTAGCCGCCGAAGCCCCGCAACCGGGCTCAATCCTCTACCAGGTCGAGGCCAGCCAGGCGCGGGCCCGGACCGCGTTCCGGCTGAAATACGCCGGCGTCTGGCTCGTGCTCATCGGACTCCTGCTGCTCGGCCTGTGGGCGACCGGGAACATCGACCTCGCATTCATTGCCGAATGGGGCCCGTTCATCCTGCTGGGCGCGCCGATCACCGTCCTGCTGTCAGTCGTCTCCATCATCTTTGCCACGGGACTCGCGATCGTCGGATCCATTGCCCGTCTTTCCCGCAATCCGTACATCAATGGCGTCGCGTCGCTGTACGTCTCGATCGTGCGTGGGACGCCGCTCTTGGTCCAAATCTTCTTCATCTATTTCGCCCTTCCCCAGTTCGGGATCATCATTGCGAGCATCCCGGCCGGGATCATGGCCCTGAGCTTCAACTACGGCGCCTACATGACCGAGATCTTTCGGGCCGGGATCCAGGCCGTGCCGAGGGGCCAGCGCGAGGCCGCGCAGGCGCTTGGCATGCCGGAACGGATGGTCATGCGCCGGATCGTCCTGCCCCAGGCGTTCCGAATCGTGATCCCGGCCATCGGCAACGACTTCGTGGCCATGATCAAGGACTCGGCGCTGGTCTCGACTATTTCCGTACAAGAGCTGCTGTGGCGGGCAGGTGGGATTGGCAACCAAAACTTTCGCACCCTGGAGGCCCTGCTGATCGCCGCAGCCGTCTACTGGATCCTGACCATCGTCTTCAGTGGGGCCCAGGAGCGCCGCGAGAAGCGCATGGCGAGGGGTGACCGATGACCGGGACCACATCGTCGGGGGAGCCACGGCGGCACCCGGTCAAGGCCCCGCATCTGGGTGAACCGGTCGTCCGCGCCCTCGGGATCGAGAAGTACTACGGGCGCAACCACGTCCTGCGGGGAATGAACATGGAGGTGCGTCGCGGCGAGGCGGTCATGCTGATCGGCCGCTCGGGCAGCGGAAAGACGACCTTCCTCCGTTGCGTGAACTTCCTCGAGGAACCGACGATCGGGTCCATCGAGATCGACGGCGTCCGCGTCGACGCCGATCCCCTGCATGCGCGGAGTCGGGAGCACCAGGAGCAGATCCGCCAGATCCGGATCCGGTCCGGGATGGTGTTCCAGGAGTTCAACTTGTTTCCCCACATGAGCGTCCTTGCCAACCTGATCGAGGCGCCGACCCGTGTCTTGCATGTGCCTCGCAAGGATGCGGTGGAGCGCGCCGAGGCTTACCTCGGCAAGGTCGGGCTGGCCGAGAAGCGCGACGAGTACCCGGCTCGCCTGTCCGGCGGTCAGAAGCAGCGCGTGGCCATCGCCCGCACCCTGCTCATGGACCCGAAGATCCTCATCCTGGACGACAGCACGGCCAGCGTGGACATGCAGACCGAGTACCTGATTCAGCAGGCGCTCTCTGCCCTCATGCGCGGCCGCACCACCTTCGTCATCGGCCAGCGCCTGCGCACGATCATGCGCGCGGACGAAATCGTCGTGCTGGACGACGGCAAGGTCGAAGAGCGCGGCACGCACGCCGAGCTCATCAAGCAGAACGGTCTGTACCGGCGCATCTACGACCTGGAGCTCAAAGACCAGGAAGAAGCGCTGGGCCATTCAAGTCCTATCGCCGGCGAAAGCCGCAGCGAGTCCCTGGACGCCGGAGGTGGCGCGTGATCATGGTTAACACAAAATGCTTCCGGGCGCCCGCTGCGCCACGGGAGCCGCTTCAGAGGGGGCTTGGGGGTCTTCCCCCAGTCCAATGCAGGAGGGCCTCCTAATGGGTATGTGGGGTGGTGGTGGCGGCCAGGTAGGCGGCTTCAGTCAGAACCTCGGCGGCGGCGGTGGCCATCAGGGCCCCGCCGGGGGGCGCATGGGACCCGGGGCTGACGGGTGGGACGCCGAGG
>JBKJVN010000127.1:0-14835 GCA_046717345.1 Candidatus Limnocylindria bacterium
GGGGAGGGTTCCTGGATACGCCGTGGGAGAGCGCCGCGGTCACGTTCCAGACCAGCGCGTTCTCGTTGAAGGCCCTGACCGCGGGGATGCTGCCGCTGCTGAAGGTCTCCGGGGCGTCCGGCGGCGCGTCGGTCGTGAGCCTGGACTTCGACGCCCGGTTTGCGTGGCCGATCTACGACTGGATGGGTGTGGCCAAAGCCGCCCTGGAATCGATCACCCGCTACCTGGCGCGCGACCTGGGCCAGTACCAGATCCGGGTCAACACGGTGTCCGCGGGCCCCATCCGCTCGATGGCCGGCAAGAACATCCCCGGGTTTGACCTTATCGCCGGGCGCTGGGGGGACCGCGCCCCGTTGGGCTGGGACGTGAACGACTCGATGCCGGTCGGGCGCATGGTCTGCTTCCTGCTCAGCGACTGGGCGCCGCTGACTACCGGGGAGCTGATTCACGTGGACGGCGGGTTCCACGCCCTGGGCATCGGCGCCGGAGAGAGCTCGACCCAGGAACCAGCCGGCTAGGGCTCAGGGGTAGGCGCGCAGGATGATGGTGGCGTTGTGCCCGCCGAAACCGAACGAGTTCGACATCGCGGTCCGGACCGCGACCCTGCGCGCCTGGTTGGGGACGTAGTCGAGGTCACAGTCAGGATCGAGGTTCTCGTAGTTGATGGTGGGGGGAATGACCCCCTCCCGGATGGCCTGCACGCAGACGACCGCCTCGACCACCCCAGCCGCCCCCAGCATGTGCCCGGTCATGGACTTGGTGGAGCTGACGGGCACCCGATAGGCGTTGTCGCCCATGGCCAGCTTGATGGCCCTCGTCTCGCTCCGGTCGTTGAGCGGCGTGCTGGTGCCGTGGGCGTTGATGTAGTCGATGTCCTCCGGCGCGAGGCCCGCCTTGGCCATGGCGCGCGACATCGAGCGCGCGGCTCCCCGGCCTTCCGGCTCCGGGGCGCTGACGTGGAACGCATCGGCCGCGTTGCCGTACCCGATCACTTCGGCCAGTGGGGTCGCCCCGCGCTCCAGCGCGAAGTCGAGGCGCTCCAGCACCAGGCCGCCTGCCCCCTCGCCGACCACGAACCCGTCGCGGTCCCGCTCGAACGGTCGTGAGGCGTGGGTGGGGTCGTCATTGCGGGTGGACAGCGAGCCGGTGCGGTGGAACGCGGCCAGGGCCAGCGGGGTTACTGGCGCCTCGGTGCCGCCCACCACCATGGCCACCGCGTCGCCGCGCTTGATGATCTCGGCCGCCTCCCCGACCGCGTTGGTGCCGGTGGCGCAGGCCGAGACGACGCAGAAGTTCACCCCGCGCAGCCCGAACTGGATGGCCACCTGCCCAGACGCCATGTCGGGCAGCATGTTGACGGCGGTCATGGGGGTGACCCGATCGGGCCCGTCCTCACGCATTACGCGGGCGGCTTCGTCCAGGCTGGTCAACCCGCCAATCCCGGTCCCGATCAGGACTCCAACCTCATCGGCCAGGTCACCCTCCGGGCGAAGCCCGGCCTGGGCCAGGGCCTGGGTGGAGGTGGCCATCGCGAACTGGATGACGCGGTCGGCGCGCCGCGCGTCCTTGGGGTCCATCCAGGCGGTGGGGTCGAAGTCGACGACCTCGGCCGCGAAGCGGGTGCGGAAGCGGGACGTGTCGAATCGGTCGATGGCGTGCGCGACCGAGGTCCCGGCCACCAGGTTGCGCCAAAGGGTCGCGACGTCGTTGCCGAGCGGGGTGATGGCACCCATCCCGGTGATGACGATCCGCGGTGCGCTGGACGGCTCGGCTGGCATACTCGGGCCCGATTATGGAGCGAGAGCGATGAAAGCAGTCATCTTCCGCCGCCGCGGTGGTCCCGAGGTCCTGTCCTACGAGGACGCGCCCGATCCGGTCCCCGGGCCGGACGAGGTCCTGGTGCGGGTCGGCGCCTGCGGACTCAACCATCTCGACCTCCACGCCCGCGAGGGGAGCCACGGCATGCGCGCCCCCCTGCCGCACATCGGCGGGCTGGAGCCGGCCGGGGAGATCGCCGCCCTCGGGTCGGCGGTCAGCGGCTGGTCGGTCGGGGAGCGGGTCATCGTGCTGGCCTTCACCGCGGACGGGACGTGCTCGTACTGCCGCGATGGCCGCGAAAACCTGTGCGAGAACCGCCAGATCATCGGCCTCAGTCGCGACGGCGGGTTCGCCGAATACCTGACCGCGCCGGCCAGCTGCCTGGTGCGGACGCCAGACCGGATCACGGATGCGCAGGCCGCGGCCCTGCCCGCCGCGTTCGGCACCGCCTGGCACATGCTCGTCAGCCGCGCCCAGGTCCAGTCCGGCGAATGGGTGCTGGTCCTGGCCGCTGGCTCGGGAATCGGGAGCGCCGCGATCCAGATCGCTCGCGAGCTGGGCTGCACGGTGATCGCCACCGCCGGCTCGGCGGACAAGCTGGCCAAAGCACGCGAGCTGGGTGCTGACCACGTCATCAACCACGCGGAGAAACCCCGCTTCGAGCTGGAGGTGATGCGCATCACCGACGGGCGCGGCGTTGACGTCGTGTTCGAGCACATCGGTCCGGCCACCTGGCGCCACAGCCTGGCCAGTCTCCGAACCGGGGGCCGGGTCGTGACCTGCGGCGGGCTGACGGGCCGGATGGCCGAAACGGACCTGTGGAACCTGTTCTGGCGCCAGTTCACGATCCTGGGTTCCATGGGCGCAACCCGGTCCGACATGGCGGGCGTGCTGGACCTCATCCAGGCAGGACGGGTGGAGGCGGTCATCGACCGTACCTTCCCGCTGGCCGAAACGCGGGCCGCCCAGGAGCACCTGGATGCGCGGCGCGCCTTCGGCAAGGTTGTGGTCGTCCCCGGCTAGTTCCTAAGCCCGATATGGGTCAAGCGGTGCCGTAGCCTCTGCGCCGAGGAAATGAAGCGAGACGTACGGCTCGTCTCCGAGCACCCAGCTGTCGTGGCCGAGTCCAATTTCGAAAATGTCGCCCGGCCGCAGCTCGACGAACGTGCCATCCGCCATCTCGACTCGGTTTCGGCCGGACAGCACCATCCCCAGGTGTGGGGTGGGGCACAGGCTTTGACCGATCGCCTTGCCAACATGCTCCGACCATCGCCACCCGGGCTCGTATTCGGCGCGACCGATGGTCATTCCCGCAGCGCGGATCAGGTCGAACCGGCCAAGGTCAAAGGTGCGTGCCTCGTCCGCGTCCTCGAAGCGATAGATCCGGATGCCGTTCATGCTGCTCCTCAGCTCACGTCGCGTACAGGTCCGGATCCAGCAGCCACGCCAGCTCTCCGGCGCCCGGCTCGGGGATGCCAGGGAACTCGACACAGGCGACACCACCCGTGCGCAGGCGGACGGCCCGGGCGCCGCTCAGGAGCTCAACGGCCGTCGACAGGTCCGGCTCGTGGCCCACGAACATCACGCGCCGCGCGTCGCGGTCGGCGGTCATCGCGCGGGCCATGTGCGCCCACTCGGCGCCCGGCCGCAGCCGGTCATCGGCCAATGGCCGCCTGGCCAGTCGGACGCCTTCGACGAGCAGCTCCGCGGTCTGGAGCGCGCGCGGCAACGGGGAGCTGATGACCAGATCCGGACGCAGGTTCAGGCGGCGCCAGAGCTGAGCGGCGGCGCGCAGCTCGGCCACGCCGGCATCGGTCAGCTCGCGGGCGTCGTCGTCCGGATCGCCGGCTCGGTACTCCCCGGCCTTGCCGTGGCGCAGGAAATACAGGATCACGGCGCGGGGCTCGTGGCCGCCCGCTCAGTCCGGAAATGCCTCGGGGCCGCGGTCCGCCAGCTCGCGGGCTTCGGCCTCGGCATCCTTGGGCGGCAGCCAGCTGAAGGGGTATGCGGGGTCCTCCAGCTCACCAGCCTGGCGGGTGAGGTGGAGCGGATGGAACGTGTCGATCATGACCGCCAGCTCCTCGGTCGCTTCCTTGCCGATGGATGCCTCCACGGTCCCCGGGTGCGGCCCGTGGGGGATGCCCGCCGGATGGACGGTGAACGAGCTGATGTCCACCCCCCGACGGCTCATGAAGTTGCCGGCCACGTAGTAGATGACCTCGTCGGAGTTGATATTCGAGTGGTTGTAGGGAGCCGGGATGGCGAGGGGGTGGTAATCGAACTTGCGCGGGACGAAGGAGCACACGACGAAGTTCCGGGCCTGGAAGGTCTGGTGCACCGGCGGCGGCTGGTGGATGCGCCCGGTGATCGGCTCGAAGTCCTCGATGTTGAAGGCATACGGGTACAGGAACCCGTCCCAGCCGACCAGGTCGAACGGGTGATGGGTGAAGTGGTAGGCGGTGACCCGGCCCCGGGTCTTGACCTCGACAACGAACTCACCGCTCTCCGTGTTGGCGTCCATCTCGGCCGGGGGCCGGATATCCCGCTCCGCGTACGGAGAGTGCTCGAGGAGCTGCCCGTACTCGTTCCGATAGCGGCGCGGCGGCTCGAGGTTGGTCGGGCACTCGAGCCACAGCATGCGCTGGGCCTCGCCCTGGGCGGGGACGACGCGGTAGGTGGTGCCGATGGGGATGACGAGGTAGTCGCCGGGCCGGTAGTCGATCGGGCCGAAGATGGTCTCCAAGGTGCCGCGCCCCTCGTGCACGAACAGCATCTCGTCCGCCTCCCCGTTGCGATAGAAGCGGGTCATCGCCTCGGCGGGACGCACCACCCCGAAGGCGACGTCGGCGTTGAAGAACAGCGGGAGCCGACCCGAGACCGCGTCCCCGCTGGGCTCGACGCCCTTCGTGTTCACCAGGTAGTGCCGATGTGGCGCGTCCGCCCACGCCTCCAGGACGACGTCACGCACCTTCTCGATCCGGTGGGTGCGGGTTGGCGGGGTGTGGTGGTACAGCAGCGACGCCCGCCCGGTGAAGCCCTCGACGCCGAACAGCTCCTCGGCGTACAGCGTGCGGTCCGGCTTGCGGAACTGGGTGTGGCGCTTGGGCGGCACCTGGCCGCGCTGGACGTAAAACACGGGCCGGGCTCCTGGGTGGCAGGGGTGGGCCCGGACATTCTATCGGTCCGGCTCTGCGCCTGACCGATACCGCCAGGGCGGTTGCTAGCTGGGCGTCACCCTTCGTGCGCGGCGAGCGGCGGGGCGAGGGTTGTCGGCCACCGCAGCCAGGATGGCCTTCAGCTCGAACGGCGTCAGCCTTGGGTGCTTGGACACGATGAGGGCGGCCATGGCGGCCACGTGGGGAGCGGCGAAGGAGTTGCCGGTGGCCACCGTCTCGGTCCCGTCCTTCCACGCGATCGGGACGTCCACGCCCCAGGCCCCGAACTCGACCGGCGGCTTCGGGTTGTAGTACAGGCGCCACGGGTCGGGCTCGCCATGTGCCGCCACCGAAACGACACTGCTGAACAGCGACGGGTACGACGCGACGTTCACGTTGTTGGCGGCGCTGACCAGCATGACGTTTCGGAAATAGGCCTCGTCGGCCAGCTCGTGGAAGACCGGATACAGCGCCTCGCTCTTGGAGGACAGGCTCAGGTTCGCGACCTGCACTCCCTGCTCGATGGCCCACGACAGGCCTTCCACGAAGGCGGCCCCCTTGCCCTTCAGATCCTCATTCAGGACCCGGACCGAGACGATCTCGACCTGCGGTGCCAGGCCGACGATGATCCCGGCGCATGCCGTCCCGTGGCCGTACAGGTCAGTGGGCTCATCGGGTACGACCTCTGCGTCACCGTTCTTGTCGATGCGGACCGCCACGCTCTCGACCAGCCGGCCCTCGACCCATGGATGGTCGCCCTCGACGCCGCTGTCGATGATGGCCACCCGGACACCCTTGCCGGTGGCCCCGCCCCAGGCCCACGCTCGGTCGATGCGCCGCAGGCCGGCGCGGCGGGCCAGCCGATCGGCCGCCGCGAAGGGCTCGGCCCAGGCGGGAAGGTCCTCGAGGTCGACGGACACGGTCCGGCTACCGCCGGCGGGACCGTCCGCGGCTGGCGGCGGCGTGCGCTGCGACCGCGGCCAGGATGTCGTTGATCAGGCTCATCTCCGACCCGCCGAGCTGACGAAGCCGGGCCACCTGGTCCGCCAGGCGCCAGTACGGCGAGTCGTCCTCCAGGTCCAGGTCGGCCGACGCCGCGCTCACCAGGGCTTCGAGCTGGTCCTCGCTCAGCCCGCCGCCGCCGGCGCGGTCGAACGCGGAGCGCAGGAGCCGCGGCAGCTCGCGCTGAGCGCGGGTGACGGCGATGGCCGTTGCGGCCTGGGCCGCGAAGACCCCCAGCAGCTCCATGTCGCGCAGGTCGAAGGTGGGCGAGCCCTTCTTGTCGAGGACCTGCAGCACTCCGTGCGTGCCGTCCTCATCGCTGAGCGGGACCGCGGCGATTGACCGCGGCACGTAGCCCGTCTTCTCGGCCGTGTGGCGGTCGAAGCGCGGATCGGAGGCCACGTCAGACAGGGCCAGCGCCTGCCCGGTCGAGAACACGAAGCCGGCGATTCCCTGGCTGGGTTTCACGCTCTTGCCGACGGCGCCCGCGCCCTGCGGGCCGGCCGCGACCCGGAATTCGAGCCGGTCCGGATCGCGCTCGAAGAGGGCGATGGAAGCCGCCTCGGCGTCGAAGAGGCGGACCGTGGCGTCGACGATCGACTGGAGGAGCCGCTGCTCCCCGTCGGGATGGAGCCGGCCCGCCACCGCGGCGCGTTCGGCCCCGGCACGGACGATGGCCAGGGCTTGGGCGAGTGACTCCGGAGCTGGGTCCCTGGTCATCGGCGCATAGCGTAAGGCGGCGGGGAGAGCCCCGCCGCCTTACCTGCTCGGGAAGCTTGAGTTACCGCTTCTTGGCCGGCGACGACTTCAGGTTCGCTCGCTTGCGCGCGTGGCCCTCGGTGTCGTCATCGGTCTCGCGCTTGCGCGCCTTGGTGGTGACCCGCGTGACGGCCTTGACGTTGGCCCGCGTATGGGCGTGGCCTTCCACGTCCTCGTCCCCCGAGACCTTGCCCCGGACTCTGATGTTCTTATCCATGGTTGACTGGTGCCTCCCGATTCTCTTTCCGGACCGAATGACCCGGAATCTCGGGTCTGACGGTAGGTTAGCGTCCCCCGACCTCACGATCACCCGGGTGACAGTCCGGCTGTCAACTGGGTGACACTGGCCGACCAGTTCAGTGGGCGACTTGCCGCTCCAGCCGTTCGAGGTCGGTGATGACCAGCGTATCGCGATCGATGCGAATCAGCCCACGTTCGACGAGGTCGCTCAGGAGCCGGTTCACGCTCTGCCGCGTAGCCCCAATCATGGCAGCCAGATCGGACTGTGTGAAGGGCCAGTCGAGGGTTGCCTCCAACATTCCCTGCGGCGTTCGTTGGGGTCCAGGCTCCGCGTCGCGGGCCAGACTCAACAGCCGGCTGGCCAACCGCCCGGCAAGGTCCAGGAAATGCAGCTCCTCGACGTGGCCCGTCAACCGGCGCAGCTCGCCGGCCAGCGATCGAAGCAGGACGTCCCGCAGGCTCGCACTGCGACCGATCTCCTCGAGGAACGTCTCGCGGGGCAGGCTCAGCGTCTCGGTGACCTCCACCGCAGCCGCGGTCGCCGAGCGCGGCGCCCCGTCGAGCAGGGCCAGCTCACCGAAGAAGTCGCCCGCGTGGACGGTGGCGATGATCGCCTCCTCCCCTTCGGCCGAGGGCAGCACGATCTTCACCGACCCCGAAGCCACGATGTGGAGCGCATCGCCCGGATCGCCCTGGTGGAAGATCACCTCGCCCCGGCGGAAGCGACGGCGACGCAGGTGGCGGGCCACGTCCCGCAGGTCCTCAGGCAGGACCCCCGCAAACAGCGGGCATCGGGCCAACAGGGTCAGGCTCGGATCGTCAGTCATCGGTCACAGGCTCGTCGCTCCGGTCCAGGCGGGCAGAGGTCCCGCGATGCACGTCCAGCAGTCGCGAGGTCAGGCCGGGGCCGGCGCCGACCAACTCCAGGAAGCGCCCTCCGTCCAGGGCGAGCAGGGTCCCGTCGCCGGTGGCGGTGACGGTGGCCGTCCGCGGGACGCCACGCAGCAGCCCGATCTCGCCGAACACGTCGTCCGGGCCGAGGGTCCGCAAGAACCGCGGCGCCCCACCCGGGTCCTTGGTCTGGGCGACCTCGAACGTACCGTCCAGGACGTGGAAGAAGCGGTCAGCCGGGTCGCCCTGGCGTATGACGACCTGGCCCGGCGTCACGCGCACGCGAGTCAAGTGGCGGGCGGCCTGCTCCAACGCGGCGGGGGCCAGCCCATCGAACAGCGGTATGCGGACGAACCGTTCCGCGCCCGGGTCCATCTCCGACACCGCGGACCTCCCCACCAGGATCGTCCCGACCAGGGTGGCGGCAACCATGGCGATCCCGAACCCGAGCAGGACCACGACCGGGCCGGTCGCGGCGGCCAGGATGGGCGCCAGGAACGCACCCAGCGCATAGGCCGATACGGTCACGGTGTCCATGGCGCCGATGGTTCGCCCCCGGATCGAGTCGGGGACCGCCCGCTGGAAGATCGTGGTCGCCACCACCTCGAGCAGCAGCATGCCGGCCGTGGCAACCGCCATCGCGGCAATGGCCGCCAGCAGGACCGTCGACTGCCCGACCAGGATGACCCCCACGCCGAGCGTCACCCCGCCCACGGCCAGCGGGATCTCGAGTCGCCGACGGAGCGTCATGGGCCCGGCGATGACGGCGCCGATGAGTCCGCCCAGCCCGATGGCGGCGTTCAGCCAGCCCGTTCCCGCATCGCCTGCGCCGAGCACCTCGACCGCGATGACCACGGTCAGCACCGCCAGCCCGCCGGACACGAAGCCGTCGAACAGGTTGATCACGCCCAGGCCGGACAGCGGTCGGATGACCGGGCGGACCGACTCCCGGAACCTAATCCTGCTCGCCTCGGTCGAGGCGGGGTGTGCCGCCACGGCGCGTCCCCGATCCTTCGGCAGCCGCCACAGGACGGCGGCGATGATCACGAACGTGACGGCGTTCAGGAAAAAGGCCAGCGGGATGCTGCCGACGGCGATGAGGATGGCCGCGACCGCCGGACCGATGATGAACGCCAGGTTGTCCAGGCTCGACCAGGCGGCATTGGCGGGGCCCAGCTCCCGCTCATCGGCCACCAGACTGGGGATGAGCGAGCCGATGGCGGGGCTGAAGAAGGCCGAGAAGCAGGCCGCCAAGAGGCTGAGGGCCACGACCCCGATGATCGGCCCGTCGACCAGGGTCAGCGCGGTAAGCGCCAGCATGATGACCCCGCGAGCGAGATCGGTGACGATCAGGATCAGGCGCCGGTCGTACCGATCGGCCACGATCCCGGCCGGGACCGAGAGCAGGATGTAGGGAACGATGCGGGCTGCCCCCACGATCCCCAGCACGACTGGCGAGGCGCCGGAGTTGTAGACCACGACCAGCAGCGCGACCAGGTACAGCCAGTCGCCGATGGAGGACACGAACTCCCCGATCATGAGACGCGCGAGGGCCGGGTTTGCGAATACGCGCCGGTAGCTGGCGAGGCTGCCCATCGGTCCGGGCAGTCTACCCGTACACTCCGAGGCGCCCATGCCGGTCCCTGTCATCAGATCGGACGCCCATCTCGCCCACGATGGCCTGGTCGAGGTTGAGCGCGGCCGCGCCATCCCCGGCTACGAGGTGCCGGCCCGCGCGGTGGAGATCGAGCAGGCGCTGGTGGAGGCGGGCGGGTATCGGTTCGAGGACCCGACCGAGCATGGCGAAGAGCCGATCCTGGCCGTGCATGATCGCGCGCTGCTTGATGTCCTGGCGGTGGCCTGGGATGAGGCCCTGGCGGCCGGGCTCACCGACGGAACCCAGCCGCTCATCCCGGGCACGTTCCTGACGACCGGGTATGCAGCCGGTCATGAAACTGGTCTGCCGGGACCGGGCCACCGGGTGTTCGCGTACACATTTGACACCGCGACGCCGATTGTGGCCGGCACCTACCACGCGGCGCGGGTGGCGGTCGACGTGGCGTTGACCGCATTGGACCGGGCCCTGGGCGGGGCGCACCTAGCCTACGGCCTGTGCCGGCCCCCCGGCCACCACGCCGGCCGCGCCCTGTACGGCGGCTACTGCTTCTTCAACAACGCGGCCATCGTGGCGCAGGCCCTGTCCAAAGGCGGAGCCTCGCGGATCGCCATCCTGGACATCGACTACCACCACGGCAACGGCACCCAGCAGCTGTTCTGGGATCGACACGACGTGCTCTACGTCTCGCTCCACGGCGACCCGGCCCGCGCGTACCCGTACTACTCCGGTTTCGCCTCCGAGACCGGCTTCGGCGCTGGCGAGGGCATGAACGTCAACCTGCCGCTTCCCGAGGGGACCGACCTCGCCACCTACCTCGTGGCCCTGGAGGTGGGTCTGCACGCCATCCGCGACCACGACCCCGATGCGCCCATCGTCCTGTCGCTCGGCTTCGACACGTTCTATCGCGACCCGATTGCCGATTTCGCGATCACCACCGATGACTACCGCCGGATCGGGGCCGCGATCGGAGCGCTGGACTTGCCGGTGATCGCTCTCCAGGAGGGCGGGTACGCCCTCGACGCCATCGGCGCCAACGCGGTCAGCTTCCTGGCCGGACTCCAGGGCCGGGACAGCCAGGCGCCGCGATGACCGTCGATCCGGACAGCTACCTGGGGCGCGAGGTCGCCGGCTACCAGGTCGAGGAGGTCATTGGCCGGGGCGGGATGGGCGTCGTGTACCGGGCCGAGCACCTGCGCCTGGGGCGCAAGGTGGCGCTCAAGGTCGTGGCGCCCCAGATCGCGCGCGAGCCGAAGTTCCGGGAGCGCTTCCTGAGGGAGTCCCGCACGGCCGGCTCGCTGGACCATCCGAACGTGGTTCCGATCTACGACGCCGGGGAGGCGGAGGGCGTCCTGTACATCGCCATGCGGTTCGTGGATGGCGTGGACCTGGCGACCCTCATCAGCCGCGACGGCCGGCTGGAGCCGGCACGAACGGCCCGCATCGTGGCCCAGGTCGCCAGTGCCCTGGACGCCGCGCACGAGGCTGGTCTCGTCCATCGTGACGTCAAGCCCAGCAACGTCCTGCTCCCCGCTCGCGGCGCCGGCCGAGGCGAGCATGCTTATCTCGGGGACTTCGGCCTCACCAAGCGGGTCCTGTCCGAATCGGGCGTAACGGGATCGTCCGCGTTCCTGGGGACCATCGCCTACGTCGCACCCGAGCAGATCGAGGGCCGTCCGGTCGACGCCAAGGCAGACCAGTACTCGCTGGCATGCCTGGTCTACGAGTGCCTGACCGGGCATCGGCCGTTCGAGCGCGAGACGGATGTCGCGACCCTGTATGCGCACCTGCGCGATCCGTTTCCGAGTGTCGGGGACGCGGTGGAGCCGGATATCCGATCCGCCCTGGACGGGGCCCTGGCCCGGGCGGCGGCCAAGAAGCCTGCGGACCGCTATGACTCGTGCGGCGACCTCGGCGAGGAGCTGGTTCGGATCACGGGTGCGACCACAGGGACCGGATCGCAACCGGTCGCGGTCCGGCGCGCCCGCTCCGCGGCGCAATCTCGCCGCCGGCTGCTGTTGATTGGTTTCGGTTCCGCCGCGGCGGTCGCGGCCTTGGCAATTGGGGGCTACGTCCTCTGGCTGAGCAACCAGTCCGCGGCTCCGGTGGTCACCGGCAACGGGGTGGCGATCATCGACGCCACGACCAACCAGGCGTCGCTGGGCGCTGAGCTCGCGAACGAGCCGACGGCGATCGCCGCGGATGCGACCGCGGCCTGGGTGACTCATTTCTCAGCTGGCAGCGTCTCGCGGGTGGCCGCGACGGAGGGCCACGAGGTCACATCCATTCCGGTTGGAGCCGGGCCCGGGGCCGTGGTAGCGGGGGCGGCTGAGGGTCTGGTTTGGGTCGCCAATACGACGGCCGAGACGCTGTCCGAGATCGACGCTGAGAACCCAAGCCGCGGACCCACCACGCTGGCCCTTCTCTTCCGGCCTGGAGCGCTGGCCCTGGGTGACTCGTTCCTGTGGGTCATTACGCAGACCGACAGCGTGGCCCAGATCGACGCCGCAAGGTTGCGTTTGGAGAATGACCCGATCAACGTCGGAGCCGAGCCGGTTGCGGTGGCGGCCGGCAGCGGCGTGGTGTGGGTCGCAAACAGCCTGGACCAGAGCCTGTCGCGCCTGACGATCGGCCTTTCCGGTGCCGACGCTCCCATCGCCCTCGGCTTCACCCCGGGTGCCCTGGCACTCGACGCGGACGCCGACGCACTGTGGATCGTCGATCCCGCCAATGACGCCGTGGTCCGGTTCAACACCAGGTCGCGCGACGAGGAGACGCGCGTCACAGTGGGTTCGCGGCCGGCCGCGATTGCGATCGGAGGCGGCGCCGTGTGGGTCGCCTGCTCCGGCGACGGGACCGTGTGGCGCATCGACGCAACGACCAACGAGCTGGTGGCCACCATCACGATCGGCGGTGCACCAGTCGGGATCGCCGTGTCCGGCGAGACGGTCTGGGTGGCCGTGGCGGGGCGCTGAGTGGAGAAGGCCGCAGCCGCGGTCATCGCGGTCGCCCTCCTGACCGCATGCACGTCAGAGAGTTTTCCGGCCAGCCCTGGCCCCACGCAACCCAATGCCACGCCGGAGGCCCAGCTTCAGTGCGAGGACGTCCCGCTTCGCGCCCCGGACGGGCAGATCGTGTTTCTGAGCGGCCGCTGGATCGGCAGCGTCGACCCGAATGCCGTCCCGCGGCCATCGGTGTACTACATCCGCCAGACGAACAGCTGCGTGGTGTGGGTCGGCCTGAGCGCGGAGGAAGGGGAAGCCCCCGGGGAGTCATGGATCGAGACCTTCTCGGGCCACGTGCGCTCGAACTTTACGATCGTGGGGTTCTGGGATGAGCTGCCCGATGGCGGTCGTGGCGCCATCACGGTCGGTGTGGAGTTCGTGAGGGCGGATAGCAGGTACGAGGTCGAGTTCCACCTCCGGGACTCGACGGGGGACATCCATCCCATCAAGCGCTGGGTTCGCGAGGACACATCTAATTGAGACGGCTCGGCAGATTGGTCCTGATGGCTGCCGTGGGACTGGCAGCCTGCAACCAGGCGCTTCCCAGCGCATCGGAGGCTCCATCCGCCAGCGGGCGACAGGGGGACGCAGAGCAGATCCTGCGACTGAGCTACTCCGAGGTCGATACGCTGGATCCCGCTGGCTACCACGACGGAACGCTGCATCTGCTTGTTCGCGGCTTGACCGGGCTGGACGAGGACATGCGCACCGTTCCGGCCATCGCTGAGTCCTGGGACGTCACCGAGGATGGCACCCATCTCACGTTCCACTTGCGCGAGGCCAGCTACAGCAACGGCGATCCAATCGTTGCCGCCGACTTCGTGTACGGCTGGCGGCGTCTGCTCGACCCACGCATCGGGGCCGGGTGGGGATATCTGCTGGCCGATCTGGTCGGCGCGGCAGACCTCCTGGCGCTCACGCCCGACTCAGTCCCGACGGACGAGGAGATCGACTCCCTGTTGGCCGGCCTCGGCGTGTCGGCACCCGACGAGCGAACGCTGGAGGTCGACCTCGCCAGGCCGGCGGCCTACTTCGCGACCGTCGCCACCTTCGCGGCCACAGCCCCCGTTCCCGAATCGTGGATCACCCGCCCAGGTGCCACCGAGGGGGGTGCGTTCGTGTCGTCCGGACCCTTCGTGCTCACCGAATGGGTCCACGATCAACGACGGACGTTCGAGCCCAACCCGATGTGGTGGGGCGCTCCGACCACCGTCCGTCGCATTGAGATGCGGGTCTTTCCCTCCGACGAGGAGGCCCTGGAGGCCTTCCGGCGAGGAGAAATCGACCTCCTCGGTGTGCCGGCCCTGCCAGGGGCTGCGGACCTCGATGCCCTCGCCCAACCCCGTCCCGGCTCGTCCTTCTGGTACATCGGATTCGACATGCTCAAGCCGGGCAGTCCCACGGCACGCAGCCCAGCGCTACGTCGGGCACTCGGCCTGGCCACGGACCGCGACGAACTGAACGCGGTCGTCGGTTTCAGCGGCCCGGTCGGCGGCAGCCCAATTCCCCCGGGCGTGCCTGGTCATGATCCGGACCTCGCGCCCGCTTTCGATCCAGTCGCCGCTCGCCGAAGTCTGGCGGACGCGCTGGTCGAGCTGGGTCTGAGCGACGTTAGCGAACTGCAACTGACGTTTCTCCATGGAACCCTGGTTGGCGATGGCCCGCAGTACCTGGAACTGCAATGGCGCACGAACCTGGGCATTGACGTCGAGTTCGTCGGCCTCGAGACAGACCAGTATTTTGACCGGCTGCGTACCAAGATGCACGACTTCGACATGTTCTGGGCAGGGTGGATCGCGGACTACCCGCACCCGCAGAGTTACCTCGAACCCCTGTGGGGTTGCCAGCAACCGGCGAACTACGCCGGATATTGCAATCCAGCGTTCGATGAGCTCCTCGACCAGGCCGCCCGCACTGGCGACATCGACAGCCAGCTTGCCCTGTATGCCGACGCCCAGCGCCTGCTCGTCGAGGACCCGGCGGCGATATTTCTCCAATGGCCGGGGGGATACGCGCTCGTGGCCCCATGGGTCGAAGGGCTCGTGCTCACCCCAATGGACGATACTCCGGGATTACTCTTCCTCGACCAGGTCCGGATCTCGGCCCGGGACTAGGTGTCGGGCGCGACCCGCGCCATTCGGTCGCGGATTCGTTCGACGGCGGACTCGTCGTTGAGCCGATTGGCGGCCCGCAACGCACGTAGCCACAGCCGACCGGCCTCGTCGTTGGCGCCCAGCTCGGCGGCTCGTTCCGCGCCGCGTTCGAGATACTCGAGCGCCTTGCCGAGGTCATGAGCCCGTGCGTAGTGGTGGGCCACTTCCTCCAGGTGGCTGTCCAGGGCTGCCGCATA
>JBKJVN010000128.1:0-21066 GCA_046717345.1 Candidatus Limnocylindria bacterium
GGTCTCTACTTTCCGCCGCTGCCAAGGTGGCTCTTCCGGCTCCTGATGGGATCCTTGGCGGCTCTCGGGCGCTGGCGGGGGCGTGAGCAGTTCCTTCGGGACCGCTATCCCGAGTACGCCCTCTACCTCGATGCGTTGGAGGTGAAGGCCATCGGGGCGCGCGCTCAGCGGTGAGCCCCGCCGGGCTGAGTTGATGAGGACCCGCGCGGCTTCAACGCCTTGCGAGGCGTAGCGCCAACGACGGCGCTACCGGTCGAGCCAGACCTACGCCCTGTTCCGCGCCGCGGACTCCCAACTGTCGGCTCCTTCGATCGGAATCAGCTTGACTCTCGAGTGGGCATGCGCACGTCCGACCCCTGTCAGGCGCGCTCTACTCCCTTGTCAGCCGTGCGACCGTTGAGCGCGCAAACGAGCTGCCAGCCACGGTCCGGACGGCAACGTCGATCCGCACGCACGGCTCGTCGCCCTCGACCCAGCCGTCGTGGTCGGGCGGGATCGCGAACGCGTCACCGGCGCCGAGACGCATGGTTCGCCCGTCGGCCATCGAGATGACCATTCGTCCCGCGACGAGGTATCCGACATGAGGGGTCGGGCACAGCGCGAGCCCCTGCGCCGCGCCGACATGGGATGACCAACGCCAGCCCGGCTCGAGGATCCAGCGAGTGACGGTCCCGGCCGGAAAATGCGCGATGTCGGCGCGACCGCACTCGAACCGCACGGACTCGTCGGCCTTTGCCAACGGGGTGACCTGGGCCCTCTTCGTCACGTCGCGCGCTTCGTCTCAATCACGCGTTTGGGATGAGGCTCCACTGGCCGTGCTCCCTGCGTCGCCGTCCGAGCGGAGCGATGCCCCCACGGCCAGCCCGAGGATCGAGAGGATGACCGCGAGTGACACGAGCGGCGAGATCTCCAGGAACCCCGCGACGAGGAGCTTGGCGCCGACGAACAGGAGGACGAGCGCCAGCCCGATCTTGAGGTACCGGAAGCGAGCGGCCGCCTCCGCGAGCAGGAAATAGAGGGACCGGAGGCCGAGGATCGCGAAGGCGTTGCTGGTGAAGACCACGAACGGATCGGTCGTCACCGCGAAGATGGCCGGGATCGAGTCGACGGCGAAGACGAGATCGCTGAACTCGACGACGAGCAGGGCCAGGAAGAGCGGCGTCACGGCGCGGCCCGCCGCGGTGCGCACGAAGAACGCCTGGCCGTGGAAGCCATCGGTCACCGGCAGGTGACGTCGGGCGAACCGGACGAGGACGTTGTTCTCGGGATGGGCCTCGTGCCCGGAGCGGGCCATGAGCATCCGGATGCCGGTCACGACCAGAAACACGCCGAACAGGTAGAGCACCCAGTGGTACTGCTCGATGAGCGCCGCCCCGGCCACGATCATCACGAGCCGCATCACCAAGGCGCCGACCACGCCCCAGAAGAGCACCCGGTGCTGGAGCTCCCGAGGGACGGCGAAGGCGGCGAAGATGAGGACGAAGACGAAGACGTTGTCGACGCTGAGCGAGTACTCGATAACGTAGCCCGTGAAGTACTCGACGGCTGTTTCTCCGCCCCGCACAACGAAGACCCCGATCCCGAAGAGGATGGCCAGGGTCACCCAGACCACGGTCCAGCTGAGCGCCTCGCGAGCCCCAACGACGTGGGCCCGGCGATGGAAGACGCCGAGGTCGAGGGCGAGCGCACCGACGATGAACGCGGCGAACCCGGCGCCGAGGAGGATGGTCGAATCCAATGCGGTGGTGGTCCTTCGAGCGGCGGCCGAGGGAGACCGGCCGCCGTGTGGAGCGAGCGTGGCGACCCGTCCAGCGCGATCGGCGTTGGACGGGTCATGAGAGGTCGTCAACCAGGTGGCTGGCCTGGCACCGGATAGTGTCGTTTTTCCTGCTACTTGCAAACAAGGCCACGATGCAGCAAGTCTTGCCGTCGTATCCTGCCCGGATGACGCAAGGGCATGATTCGCCGCTGCCCTACGCCGATCTGCTCGAAGCCCTCCAGCAGGAGCTCGACCCGATCGTCGCCGAGATCGTCCGGGACGTGGCCAGCCCGGGCGACGACCTTGAGGTGCTCGCGATGTCCACGCGCGCGGCCGTGGAGTCGACCATCGCTGCTCTGCTGCGTGCCGAGGAGCTCAGCGGGGCCGAGCTGTCGCGCCTGCGACTCGCCGGCTCGCGTGCGGCGCGCGAGGGCGAGTCGCTGCATCGGCTGCTCGATCGGTACCTTACGTCGGGCTGGGTCCTCTGGGCTGCGGCCACGGGCCGGCCCACTGGACGCCGGGCTGCCGTCGCCGCGCTCGGGACGGCCCTCCTGAAGGCCGGCGACGCTGCCGCGGCCGTCCTTGGCGAGGGATACGCTGATGCCGAGCGGGAGATCGCCGCCCGAACCGGTTCCGCTTGCCGCGAATTCCTCGACGAGCTGCTCGACCTGCCGCCCGGCGACCCGGCGGCCGCTGCCCGGATCACCCGACGGGCTGCTCACTTCGGGCTCGCATCGAGCGACACCTACCGGGTCCTGATCGCTGGGTGCGGCCGGGAGCTCGAGGATGAGGGCCCGGAGATCCTGCGAGTGGCTCTCGCCCTGGACCGGCCGAGTCGGTCCGGCGGCGACCGGGCGTCGAGCGTGCCGATGATCGCCGCCAAGCGGGGTCGACTCGTCCTGCTCGCGCGGGCGAACTGGCCCGGGGTAGCCGCTCTCGACCTCGTCCTCGACGAGCTCATGGGGGCCCACGGCTGGCTCGCCGTCGAGGCGCCGCCGGCCACGAGCCTGGCGGCGGTCGCCGATGCGTTCGGTGCAGCGTTCGATGCGCTCCTAGTCGCCGAACGTCTCGGTCTCGAGGGGCGTCACCCGGCCGATGACCTGCTGCTCGAGCGTGCGCTCCTGACCGACGAGCGGCTCCTTCGTGCCGCGGTCGACCGCGAGCTCGGCCCGATCCTCGATGCACCGCGCAACGGCGAGGAACTCCTCCGGACGGTCGAAGCGTACCTCTCCGCTCGCCAGAACCTACGGACGACCGCCCGACTCCTCGGCGTCGGCGTACGGACCGTGAGCTACCGCCTCGCGCGCGTCGAGGAGCTCATCGGGCGACCGCTGGCCGGTGAGGTCGTTCTGCGCCTGTCTACGGCACTATTCGCCCGGCGGCTCCTCGACCCCGACGCGGCCCACGCGAAGGTCGCTCGCTCGCGTATGGGCTCCTAGACACCCTTCCGGTCGACCTTCGGTTGAGCGACATCGGTCAGGCGCTCGCCCCCGTCGTCGCCCCGACCGGCACCTCGGCGCTCGCGACTCTCTCGAACACGAGCGAGCCGTCGCGGAGGTCGACCCCGACCGTGTCGCCTCTTGTGAACTCCCCGGACAGGACGGCCTTGGCGAGCGGGTTCTCCACCGTGCGCTGGATGGCGCGCCGCAACGGCCGCGCCCCGAACTGCGGGTCGTACCCCTCGCGCGCGACGTGGGCGCGCGCGGCATCGGTCAGTTCCAGGCTGATGCCAGAGTCGGCCAATCGGGCCTGAGTCCCGGCCAGCAGCAGGCCCACGATCTCGCCCAGCTGCGACTCGTCCAGCGGGCGGAAGACGATGATCTCGTCCACTCGGTTCAGGAATTCGGGGCGGAAGTGCTCGCGCAGCTGGAGGCGGACCGCCTCCGCGGCCCGGTCGAACGCCTCGCCTCCGGATTCGGCGCCCTCGACCAGCCCGGCGGAACCGATGTTGCTGGTCATGATCACGACCGTGTTCTTGAAGTCCACGGTCCGGCCCTGGGCATCGGTCAGGCGCCCGTCGTCCAGCAGCTGGAGGAGGACGTTGAAGACGTCCGGATGGGCCTTCTCGATCTCGTCGAACAGCACCACCTGGTACGGCCGGCGGCGGACGGCCTCGGTCAGCTGGCCGCCCTCCTCGTAGCCAACGTACCCCGGCGGCGCCCCGACCAGGCGCGACACGGCGAACTTCTCCATGTACTCGCTCATGTCGATCCGCACCAGCGCGTTCTCGTCGTCGAACAGGAACTCGGCCAGGGCTCGGGCCAGCTCCGTCTTGCCCACCCCGGTGGGGCCCAGAAACATGAACGAGCCGATGGGCCGCTTGGGGTCCTTGAGGCCGGCTCGAGCCCGACGGATGGCGTCGCTGACCGCGATGACCCCCTCGTCCTGGCCGATGAGCCGCTTATGGAGCCGCTCCTCCATGTGGAGCAGCTTCTCGGTCTCGCCCTCCATCAAGCGGCTGACCGGGATCCCCGTCCAGCGGGCCACGACCTCGGCGATGTCGTCGGCGTTCACTTCCTCGCGGACCAGGACCGATCCCGAGGCCATCAGGTCGCGCAGGTTCTGCTCGCGCTCGGCGAGCTGCTTGGTGAGCTCGGTCTCGGTGCCGTACTTCAGCTCGGCGGCCTTGGCGTAGTCCGCGGCCCGCTCGGCGGCCTCGATCTCGGGGGCCAGCTTCTCCAGGGCCTCGCGCGTCTCGCGGATGCCGGCCACGACCTCTTTCTCGCGCTGCCACTCGGCCTTCATGGCATCGGTCCGCTCGCGCAGGTCGGCCAGCTCCTTCTCGAGCGCCGCCAGGCGAGCCTTGGACGCCACGTCCTTCTCCTTGCGCAGCGCCTCGCGCTCGATCTCCAGCTGCATCCGGCGCCGCTCCAGCTCGTCCAGCTCGGCGGGCATGGAGTCCATCTCCATCCGCAGCCGGCTGGCGGACTCGTCGACCAGATCGATGGCCTTGTCCGGGAGGAACCGCTCGGTGATGTACCGATTGGAGAGGACCGCAGCCGCCACCAGGGCCGAGTCGGTGATCCGCACCCCGTGGTGGACCTCGTACCGCTCGCGCAGCCCGCGCAGGATGGAGATCGTGTCCTCGACCGATGGCTGGTCGACAACGATCGGCTGGAAGCGGCGTTCCAGGGCGGCGTCCTTCTCGATGTTCTTGCGGTACTGGTCCAGGGTGGTGGCGCCGATGGCATGGAGCTCCCCGCGCGCCAGCATGGGCTTCAACAGGTTGGCGGCGTCCATGGCCCCCTCCGCGGCCCCGGCCCCGACCACGGTGTGGAGCTCGTCGATGAACAGGATGATCTGGCCCTCGGCCGCGGTGATCTCCTTGAGGACGGCCTTCAGCCGCTCCTCGAACTCCCCGCGGTATTTGGCACCGGCCACCATGGCGCCCAGGTCCAGGGCCACCACGCGCTTGTCCTTGAGCGAGTCGGGCACATCGCCTCGCACGATGCGCTGGGCCAGCCCCTCGGCAATCGCCGTCTTCCCGACCCCCGGCTCACCGATGAGGACCGGGTTGTTCTTCGTCCGCCGGCTGAGGACCTGGATGACCCGCCGGATCTCCTCGTCGCGGCCGATGACCGGGTCCAGCTGGCCGCGTCGCGCGGCATCGGTCAGGTCGCGGCCGTACTTGGCGAGGGCCTCGTAGGTGGCCTCGGGGTTCTCGGACGTCACGCGCTGGCTGCCTCGGATATCGGTCAGGGCCGCCAGCACCGCCTTCTCGTCGATCCCGTTGGCGTTTAACAGGCGAGTGGCGGGGCTGGGCGGTTGGGTCGCCAGGATGGTGAGCAGCAGATGCTCGGTGGAAACGTACTCGTCGTGCATCCGCTCCGCCAGTGGGTGGCTGTCGGCCAGGATGCGGCGCGCGTCCTCTGACAGGGTGAGCTGGGTGGTGCCGGAGATCCGCGGGTGCTTGGCCAGCTCCTCGCGGATCTGGGATGCCAAGGCGGACGGGTCGTGGCCGGTGCGCTCCAGGACGGCGGGGACAACCCCATCTGGCTGCTCCACGAGTGCATACAGGAGGTGGAGCGCTTCGAGCTGGCCGTGCCCCTCGCCCTCGGCCAGCTGCTGGGCGGACAGCACCGCCTCCTGGGCCTTCTGGGTGAACCGATCAATGCGCATGGCGGGGGTCCGGCTGGGGGTGGGCGGCCGCGAAGCGCTCGAACTCGGCGCGCGCTTCATCGTCCAGCTTGGGGAGCACGACCCGGGCGGTGACCAGCAGGTCGCCGCGCTGATCAGGGTGGCCACGCTTGGGTAGCCCGCGGCCCGGGATCTTGATCACCTGCCCGTTCTGGGTATTGGGCCGGATGCGGAGTTTGACCTTCCCGTTGAGGGTGGGGACCGGGACCTCCGTGCCCAGCAGCGCTTCGGGCAGGCTGAGCGGGAGCTCGGTGGCCAGGTTGGCGCCGTCCCGCGTGAAGCGGGGATCGGGCTTGACGCGCACGGTGAGCGTCACGCCCTGGTCGCGGAGGCGAATGCGGGCGCCGTCTGCCACGCCGGGCGGGATCTTGACCTGCAGCCGGCGGCCATCTACCGCAACCGTCCGCTCGGTGCCGCGGGCCACCTCGGCCAGCGTCACCTCGACCGCGCCCTCGGCCTGGGGCTGCACGGATCGGCTCCGGGTCGTGAAGGCGCCCAGGTCGCCGAAGACGGATCCCGAGGTGCCGGCCCCGCCGGCGGCGCCAGCCGCGCCGGCCCCCATCGGTCCTTCACCGAAGAACATGCGGAAGAAGTCGCTGAAGCCGCCCAGGTCATCGGCGCCGGCGGTCCGCACCGTCCATCGCATCCCGCCCGGCACGCCGCCGAAGGCGGACCAGTCACCGGCCTGGTTGGGGTCGAACCCGGCTTGCTGGTAGGCCTGCCAGTTCGCGCCCAGCTCGTCGAAGCGCTTCCGCTTCTGCGGGTCGGAGAGGACGGCGTGCGCTTCATTGGCTTCCTTGAAGCGCCGCTCGGCGTCGGCGTCGCCCGGGTTGCGGTCGGGATGGAGCTCCCGGGCGAGGCGCCGATACGCCTTCTTGATCTCGGCCGCGGACGCGGTCTTGGGGACGCCGAGGACCTGGTAGTAGTCCCGGTACTCCACGGCGTCCCCCGCTAGGGCGTCCTCACGCGCTGCCGGTCGGCGGCGCCGCCGGCGGCTGCTTCGGCTTGACCGGCGGGACCGGCGTGGCCGCGATCGGGACCTTGGGACCCTTCCGCGTCCGCCGCACGGGCTTTCGCACCAGCGGCGTGATGGCCCGCAGCGCGGTTCGCGCGGCCGGGCGCGCCTGGTCCAGCAGGGCCGCCGACAGGACCTGGTCCATGTGGTCGACCCCCACGATGGTCAGCTGCTTGCGGACCTCCTCTGGCACGTCCACCAGGTCCCTCATGTTGCGACCCGGGATGAGCACCGTCTCCACGCCCGCCAGGTGGGCCGCCAGCAGCTTGGCCTTCAGGCCGCCGATGGGCAGCACCCGACCGCGGAGCGTGATCTCGCCGGTCATGGCGATGTCACGCCGCACCGGCCGGCCGGTCAGCAGGCTGGCCATGGCGGTGGCCATGGTCACTCCCGCCGAGGGGCCGTCCTTGGGCGTCGCCCCGGCCGGGACGTGGACGTGGATCGTCTGCTTCTCGAAGATGGCCGGGTCGAGACCCAGCTCCCGACATCGCGCGCGGAGGTAGGACAGGCCGGCTCGCGCCGACTCCTGCATGACGCTCCCCAGCTGGCCGGTCAGGATGAAGTCGTCCTTGCCGTCCATCTTGGTCGCCTCGACCTGCAAGATGTCCCCGCCGGCGTCGGAAACCACCAGACCGGTCACGATCCCGATCTGGTCCTCCTCGTCCAGCTGTCCGTAGTCGAAGCGGGCTGGACCGATGAAGTCCTCCAAATCGTCGGCCTTGACCTTGACCCGCGTCCGCGCGTTGGAGGCCACCTTGCGGGCCACTTTCCGCGCGATGCCGGCGATCTCGCGTTCCATGTTGCGCACCCCGGCCTCCTTGGTGAAGGCCTGGATCATGCGGACCAGGGCCGGTTCCTCGAAGACAACGTGCTTGGTGGTCAGCCCATGGTTCTCGAGCTGCTTGGGGACCAGGAACTGCTGGGCGATCCGCAGCTTTTCGAGCTGGGTGTAGCCCGGCAGCGGGATGATCTCCATCCGGTCGCGCAGGGCGGGCGGAATGGTGTCGGCCATGTTGGCGGTAGCGATGAACAGGACCTTGGACAGGTCGAACGGCACCTCCAGGTAGTTGTCCTGGAAGCTGAAGTTCTGCTCGGGGTCGAGCACTTCCAGCAGCGCCGATGACGGGTCGCCGCGGAAGTCCATTCCCACTTTGTCGATCTCGTCCAGCATGAAGACCGGGTTCGAGGTGCCCGCGGTCTTGATGGACTGGATGACCCGGCCCGGCAATGCGCCGATGTAGGTGCGCCGATGTCCGCGGATCTCGGCCTCGTCGTGGATGCCGCCCAGGCTCATCCGGACGAACTTCCGCCCCATGGCGCGAGCGATGCTCTTGCCCAGCGAGGTCTTGCCCACTCCGGGCGGGCCCACGAACAGGATGATTGGGCTGCGGATCTTCTCGGCCAGCTTGCGGACGGCCATGTACTCGAGGATCCGCTCCTTGGGCTTCTCGAGGCCGTAATGGTCCTCGTTGAGGACGCGCTCGGCATCGGTCAGGTCCAGGTTGTCCTCGGTGGTGGTTCCCCACGGCAGTGACACGAGCGTGTCGACGTAGGTGCGCACCACGCCCTGCTCCGGGGAGGCGCTCGGGATGCGGGTCAGGCGGTCGACCTCCTTGAGGGCCTTCTCCTTGACCTCGTCGGGCATGCCCGACTCCTCGACCTTCTGGCGCAGCTCGTTCACCTCGCTGACCGCCGGGTCGTCCTCGCCCAGCTCCTTCTGGATGGCCTTCATCTGCTCGCGGAGGATGTACTCGCGCTGGTTGCGGTCCATCTCCGACTTGACCTCGCTCTGGATCCGGCCCTTCAGCTCGAGGATCTCGATCTGCTTGGCCAGGAAGGTGCTGACCAGCCGCAGCCGATCGGCGACGTCAATCGTCTCGAGCAGCTCCTGGCGCAGCTCGATGCTCATCTCCGGCGAGTAGGCGGCCATGTCGGCCAGCAGCCCGCCATCGGTGATGTTGCGGGCGGCGACCGCCACCTCGGGCGGCACGGGCGCCCCGGCGGTGACGTATTGCTCGATCTGAGCCTGGATCGACGCCATGAGGGCCTCGATCTCCACGCCGCTCTCCTTCTGGTCCTCGATGAGCTGGATGCGCGCCTCGAGGTGCGGGTCGACCTGGACCAGGTCCAGCAGCCGGATCCGGCGCTGGCCCTGGACGATGGCCCTGATGGTGCCGTTCTGGAGACGGATGAGCTGCGCGATCTTGGCCAGCGTGCCCACCGTGTGCAGCTCGTCGACAGTACCGATCTCCTCGGTCTCGGACGAGCGCTGCGCGATCAGGGCCACCGGGGAGTTGGCGCGCACCGCGCGCTCCAGGGCCTTCACGCTACGGTCGCGGCCCACCTCCAACGGGACGATCATCTCGGGGAAGATGACGGTGCCGCGCAGGGCGACGAGTGGGAGGACCTGGATCTGGTCCGCCGGCTCATCGGTCGGGGGAGTGGGCTGGGGGTTGGTCTTCTCGGATTCCACGTGGCTCACCTGCTGCTGGGTTCGGGGACGGGCCCGGCGACGGGCCCGGCGACGGGCTCGAGCTGAGGCTCGGGTTCCGCGTCGCCCTGGACAAAGCGTTCGACATCACCTTCATCGAACAGGTCGTAGACCCGGATCTTGCCGAGCGCTTCGAGCTGCAGGATGACCTTGACGCCCGCCAGGTTCACCCCCTGGCGACGGGTCAGGAAGCGGATGATACGCACCCGCTCAATATCGGCCTCGGAGTAGAGGCGGAGGTTGTTGCGCCGCTTCGGGCAGACGAGTCCCTCCTCGTCGTAGATCCGCAGCGTGCGCGGGTGTACCGCCGCCAGCTCGGCGGCGATGCTGATGAAGTAACGCGGCCGCTTCGGGTCGCGGATCCAACTCACCTGGTCGGAACTCCAATCATCGGTTTCTCTTTATCGATTGAGCTGAGTTTCAGGCGCCCCGCAGAGGCGCAGCGGTACCCTAATCATTGACAACGGCGTTGTCAAGACCTATGGCACCCGCCGGCTGACCAGGACCGATGGGTGGGCGCGAGTCAGGTCGAGCGAGCCTCGCGCAACGCTCGTTCCAGGCGCTCCAGCCGACCGGCGGCGCGGCGTCGTTCCGGGTTGCCAAGGGGCAGCCCGGCATACCGGAGAAGCTGGTACCCGGCGGCCAGGCGGGCCAGGGCGGGAGCGACCGGGGCCGATGGCATGACCCGGGCCAGGTGCTGCCGGGGGGTTTCGGTCGACCGGCGCGCCCAGCGGCCGTCCGCCGCCAGGGCGTCCAGGGCCGCGAGGTAGGCCCCCACCGGGTCGCTGCGGTCACCGCGGGCCGGGGCGGCAGCCCTGGGTTCGCGTCGTGGCCGCGGCGGGCGGTCGAAGACCACGCTCCGCTCTTCCACGACCTCTCCCAGCAGGGCCTCCATCCGGCGCTGCTCCCGCCAGCGCCACCAGATGTACAGCGCCACCGCCGCCAGCTCGAGCAGGATGATGATGCCGATCAGCGCGAAGAACAGGATGCCTGGCAGCGGGCTTGTCGGCTGCGTCGCGCCGATCTCGATGACCGGGAGCTGGATGGTGCCCTGGCCGAACCCTTCCGGCAGGATCCCGCGCGCCAGGTCGATGAAGAGCGCGGCCAGGAGGATGACCGGAGACAGGAGCAGGACGACTAGGGCGCCCAGGACTCGGATGGGCGCCACCAGGGCGACCACCAGGGCCTCCAGCGGGACACCCAGGAACAGCGCGGCCGGGATCCCGAGCACCGTCACTCCCAGCGCCACCAGAAGGACGAACCCAAACCACGAGCCGCCGCCCGGGCCGTCACCGCGGACGGTGGCCAGGCGGGCCAGTCCCAGGGCCAGCACTCCCGAACCCACGAACATGAGCGAGCCGATGAAGGCGAGCGCAGTGAACGCTTCCTGGATGCCCGGGGCTGCCCGTCCGGCCGCCAGGTCGCCGATCAGCCATGCGACTGCGACAACCGGCAGGCCCCAGCGCATGAGCTGGTCCTGGACCTCTTCGTCCACGACCCGCGAATGGTGGGCGTGCCCGCGCCAGACGGCCAGGGCGCCGATCCAGCCGCCGGGATGGGCGGCCAGGGCCGCCTGTGCGTCACCTTGGAGCAGCGCGACCCGGACCTCGGGGGCCAGCAACCAGGCCAGCGTGCCTGCGGCCACCGCCAGCACCGGCAACCCGAACGCCTCGCCAGCCGGTCCTCGCCACCGAACGCGGCGCGCCCAGCCCATGCCCGCCCCGGCCAGGATGGCGAACTCGAGTGGCCCGATGATCGGCACCTCCCCGAACAGGGCCTGGACGGCCGCCGCCACCACGGCCAGCAGGCCGCCCTCGGCCACGCTCTGGGCGACGGGCAGCAGCCGCGAGGGGCGCGGGGGGCTGGGCGGCGGGGTGGGCCGTCCGTCCGGCTCGACGCCGACCGGGACCGGCTCAGGCGGATAGTTCGACCACATCCGCCGTCTCCCAGGATGGGGTGATGGTCATGTCGCGTGCCGGGATCCCGGCGCGACGGGCCGCGGCGAGCGCCTCGGGGTCGCCGCCGAGGAGGAGCACCTCGACCGCATAGCCGGACGCCTGCAGGCGGCGCAAGGTCGGGTGAATGGCGTGTGGGGAGCGGGCGGTGAGGACCACCAGGCTGGCGCCCGCCGGCACGCGTCGGGTGAGCCAGGTCAGCAGGCCGGCCAGCGTCCCCGAGCTGATCGGTCCCAGGCGCGCGAGCAGGTCGGTGACCCGACCCAGCTGGGAGGGGCCCGACCGCGACGGCAGGTACGCCACGCGCTGGGCCGTGCCCGAAAATCCGGCCGCCGCCAGGCCGACCGCGGCGCCGCCGTCGAGCAGGCTGCGGGCCACGGAGGCGGCCGCCACGCACAGTCCCTCGAAGGCGTCCTCGTCCCAGTCCATGGACCAGTCCGCTCCCTCGATCGTCCGGACGTCGAGCACCAGGATCACCTGTCGGCTGCGCGCCGGCTCCCAGCGGCGGCTCACCGCCCGCCCGAGGCGCGCGGTCGCCCGCCAGTGGATGCGCCGCAGCGGGTCGCCGGGCTGGAACGGTCGCACCCCGCCGAAGAGGGCCGGGTCGTGGACCAGGCCGCTGCGGGCGCGCCGCTCCCCGATGGGCGCGCGCGCGGGCGCAACGTCTCGAACGGCCGCTGTTCGGGGGGCCACCACCAGCCGGTCGGGGAGCGCACGCTCCTCGGCCACCGCGTGGCGCCCCACCAGGTCGCGGATGTGGAGCCGCACCGGACCGAACTCGAACACGCCCCGGTGCCGCGCCTCGAGGTGGAAGTGACGGATGACGCGCTCGTACCAGCCCAGGGCCCAGGTGTTGCGCAGGCTTCGGCGCCTGACGGCCACGTCGTCCAGCTCGAGGATCCGCTCGCGGACCTCGATGCCGTCGGTCACCAGGTCGTCGGCGGCGATCCACGGCAGGGGCAGCGCCTTGCGGTTCCAGACCGCCACGTCCAGGTCGACGGTGTCGCCGACCACCGCCCGCCCTGTGCCCAGCCGACGGTCATAGGCGAGATCGAGCAGCCCGTATCGGGTCCACAGCCGGGTGGTGGCCCCGTACCCGAAGGTGGCGAACGCCAGCAGCAGGAGGCCCGGGACACCGGCCATGGCCGCCACCACCGCCATCCCCAGCGCGAGGGCGGTCCAGCCGGTCATGGCGTGAGCGGGACCGGAACCTCGTCCAGCACGGCGTCGACCACGGTCGCCACGCTGGCCCCGCGCAGCTCACGGTCCAGGTCGAGCAGGATCCTATGGCCGAGCACCGCATGTGCCACGGCCCGGACGTCGTCGGGCAGGACGAAGGCGCGGCCGTCCAGGGAGGCCCAGGCCTGCGCGGCGCGGTACAGGGCCACGCTGCTGCGCGGTGACGCGCCAAGGCGGACGTCGGGGTGCTCCCGGGTGGCCCGCACCAGGCTCACCAGGTACGCCTCCACCTCGTCGGCGACCCGGATGACGCGGACCGCGTCGCGGAGGCCCAGCAGCGCATCGGCGCTGGAGATGGTCGGGACCTGCGTCAGCGGCTCCGCCTGGGCCTGGTGACGCCGGGCGATGGCGTGCTCCGACTCGACACTCGGGTAGCCGACCGCGATCCGGAGCAGGAAGCGATCCAGCTGGGCCTCCGGCAGGGAAAACGTCCCCTCCAGCTCGATCGGGTTCTGGGTGGCCAGCACGATGAACGGCTCGGGTAGCGGGCGGGTGACCCCGTCGACCGATGCCTGCCGCTCCTGCATCGCCTCCAGCAGCGCGGACTGGGTCCGCGGCGTGGCGCGGTTGATCTCGTCCACCAGCACGACCTGGCTGAAGATCGGTCCGGGCACGAAGCGAAAGGCCTTGCCCTCCAGGATGCTGCTGCCGGTGACGTCGCCGGGCAGCAGGTCGGGCGTGCCCTGGACACGGGCGAAGGACAGACCGATGGCGCGCGCCACGGCGCGCGCGAGCAGCGTCTTGCCGACCCCCGGCACGTCCTCGATCAGGGCGTGACCATCGGCCAGGAGCGTGACCGCCAACAGACGCAGGGCCTCGGGAGCTCCCACGACCGCGGTCGCCACCGCCGAGCGCAGGTCGTCGAAGAACGCGGCCGCCTGCCGGCCGACGTCGGTCGGCGCGTCGGCGGTCATCGGTCTAGTCGCCGATCAGGAGCTGCCGGAGCTCCGGTTCTCGTTCGGACGAGGTCACCGCCAGCATCCGGTCCCCGTCCATCAGCTTGGTTTCGGGGCGGACAGGGACCGCTTTCGAGCCGCGCAGGATGACGGCCACCGACGTGCCCTCGGGCAGGGTCAGCTCCCGCAGCTCGCGCCCCACCGCGGGCGATTCGGCGGTCAGCTGGGCCTCGACGATCTCCAGGTCGCCGCCCTCCAGCTCGGCCAGGTGGAGGAGGTCGTGGATCGGGATCTCGTGCTCGATGACGCCCAGGATGGTGCGGGTGGGGCTGACCGTGTCGTCGATGGCCAGCCGGCGGAAGAGCTGCTCGTTCTTCGGGTTGTTCACCCGGGCGATGGCCCGTGGGACGTTGAAATGCATCTTCGCCACCTGGCACGCCACCAGGTTGTCCTCGTCGTCGCCGGTCACCGCCGCCACGACGTCCGCGCGCCCCATGCCGGCCAGCTCCTGGTAGCGACCCTCGCACCCGTCGTTGGGCACCACGATGCTGCCCAGCTCCTCCGCGATCTGGCGGGCGCGGCCGGCGTCCTTTTCGATCATGACCACCTCGTGGCCGGCGTGCAGCAACTCCTTGGTGAGGTAGTAGCCG
Source organism: Candidatus Limnocylindria bacterium (assembly GCA_046717345.1). Taxonomy (GTDB): domain Bacteria; phylum Chloroflexota; class Limnocylindria; order QHBO01; family QHBO01; genus DASTEQ01. Next base: position 14,143 of record JBKJVN010000128.1, read on the forward strand.
ACGTTTCCGCCCCCGATCACGACCACGTACATGTCAGCTCCCCTCCGTCGCCGCGGCGGCGCGGCTGCCGGCGGGTGGAGCGCCGCGCATCGGCTCGGCAGTGGGCTCCTCGACCATGCCGTTGGTGGCCGCCGCTCCCTCGACCGCAGCGGTGGCCAGCGCCGAGGACAGGATGTTGGTCCGGCAGATGGTCTCAAGCCCCAGGGTCCGGTAGGCCTTGGCCCGCAACGGGTCGTTGATCTTGGCGATGACCCGCGGTACGCCGAAGACGTGCTTGGCCAGCTGGGCCGCCATCACGTTCCGGTTGTCACCTTCGGTCAGGGCCATGACGATGTCCGCCATCTCGGCTTCGGCGCCCCGCAGGACGTCCTCGTCCGACCCGTTGCCGCGGATCGTGATGCCGCTGTAGTCCGTGGGCAGCCGCTCGAAGGCGCGCGGGTTGACGTCCAGCACGGTGACGTGATGACCCTGCTGGTCGAGCTGCACGGCGGTCTGGGCACCCACTCGTCCGCAGCCGATGATGATGACTCTCATGGTGACAGTGCCAGCTCCTCGGTTCGCGCCCGGAGGCACCAGACCGGCGCCTTCGAGTTGCGCATGACGTAGGGGACCGTCCGTCCGGCGTCCCAACTGCCGCCGAACCGGCGCTTATAGCGTAGCCCCATCACGATCAGGTCGGCGCTGGAAGCCACCGCCTCGTCCACGATCGCCGGCCCCGCCGCGCGGGCCTGGATCATGCCAACCCGGTTCGGGATGCGGCGGGCCTCGAGGAACTCGGCTCCGCGGTCCAGGATCTCGTCGGCGAAGGCGATGGCCTTGTCGTCCTGGGTGTCCAGCGTCCGCTCGAAGCCGACCTCGATGACGTGGACCAGCACGATCTCCGCCGCATCTGCGCCGCTCTTCGCCGGCTGGCCGGCCAGGAGCAGCGCCCCGAGGCTGAGGGCGTCGTCGTCCGCGTCCCCGCCGGCCAGCGGAATCAGGAGCCGGCGATACGGGAGCAGCAGGAGATCCGATTCCGAAGGGCGTCGGCGGAACATCGGAGCGATATCCTAGCCGCCCGCCGCGTGCGGGACGGGCGTCACGGCGATGGGTCAGCGGCCGGAGCTGAGCCGCTCCGCCAACCAGCTCGGAAGCTGCCGTTCGCGCATGAGCTGCTGGGTGCGTTCGATGTCGTAGTCCACCCGGCGGAACTCTACGCTCCCCGCGTCCAGATCCAGCACCGCGTAGGAGCTGGCCCGGTTGCCGTCGCGGGGCTGGCCCACGCTCCCCGGGTTCAGCATCAGGCGTCCGTCCGGCAGCGACGTCTGGCTGCCTGCAGAGGTCGCGACTCGCGTCACGGCCCCGTCGGTCGCGGCGTACAGGACCGGGTAGTGGGTATGACCGAACAGGCAGATGCGGGTCGCGAACGCGGCCAGGTTGGCCCGGGCCACCTCGGCCGACACGATGTACTCCCAGATCGGATCGCGCGGTGACCCGTGCACGGCGGTCAGCTCTCCCTCGATCCGACGTTCGGGCAGGGCGGCGAGGTACTCGCGCGAGTCGGCGGTGAGCACGTCCGTCGTCCAGGCGATGGCGGCCGCCGCGGCCTCGTTGAACCAGGTCACGTCCACCAGGCCGACCGCCGCGCCGTCATGGTTGCCCATCACCGCGCGAGCGTCATGCTGGCGCAGGCGATCAATGACCTCGTTGGGCTGCGGACCGTAGCCCACGATGTCCCCGCACACCCAGGACTCGTCCACGGCCGCCTGGGTCGACAGATCCTCGAGGACCGCGTCGAGCGCGACCAGGTTGGCGTGGATGTCCGACAGGACCGCGAGGCGCATCGGCCGGGGAGTGTACGGAAAATGCTCCCTCGGCGCCTTTCGGTCTTCCCGGAAGCGGGCGGTTTCGCGGCCGGCTCTCGCATCGGCCCCGCGCCGTTCCCGGTTACCCATACTCAGCACCGCGGAAGCAGGAGTGCCAGTTTCGCGCTCCGCCCCTCGTCGGGCAAGTCAGTTATCCACCAATCCCGCCCGGAAGCCCGCATCTGTGGATAACTCACCCGGCTATACTCGCCTCAGATGGCGCCTCACCCCCTCGGGGCGAGTACGATCGGGACTCGGTGGCACTGCTGAGCGAAACATTGCCACCGCGCTTCGCTCACGACAGCGAGGCGGAATTGGCCAGAGTTCTCGACTTCTACCAGGTCTCGTGGCGCTACGAACCCGACGTCTTTCCCATCTCGTGGAGCCCCGCCGGGGCGGTCATCGAGTCGTTCGCGCCCGACTTCTACCTCCCTGAGTTGGAGCTGTACGTGGAGCTGACCACGCTGCGCCAGACCCTGGTGCGCAAGAAGAATCGCAAGCTGCGCCTCCTGCGTCAGCTGTACCCCGAGGTGCGGGTGAAGCTCCTGTATGCCCGCGACTTCCGGGCGCTCATGGTCAAGTACGGGCGCCTTGGCTTCCTGCTGGAGATGAACGGGGCCAACGGCAACGGCGCCAACGGCAACGGGGCCCGCGGCCACGGGGCCCACGGCAAGGCGGCCGTACGGTGAGCGAAGCCACGGCCACCACCATCCACGCCGACGTGCAGGAGGTCCTGCTCACCGAGGACCGGATCCAGGCTCGGGTGGCCCAGCTGGGCGCCCAGCTGGACGCCGACTACGCCGGCCGGGAGCCGGTCCTGATCAGTGTCCTGAAGGGCTCGATCGTGTTCCTGGCCGATCTCGTGCGCAGCATGGAGCTGCCGCTGTCGATCGACATCATGGAGGTCAGCAGCTACGGGGCGGCGACCGAGACCAGCGGCCAGGTGCGCATCCTGAAGGACCTGTCCAACCCCATCGAGGGCCGGCACGTGATCGTGGTCGAGGACATCATCGACACCGGTCTGACCCTCAATTACCTCCTCCGCTACCTGCGCGAGAAGGGGCCCGCTTCGCTCCGCATCTGCTGCCTACTGGACAAGCCCGCCCGCCGGCTGACCGAGATCCCCATCGACTACGTGGGGTTTACGATCCCGGACCGATTCGTCGTCGGCTACGGGCTCGACTATGGGGAGCGCTACCGGAACCTGCCGTACGTGGGAGTCCTGCGTCCGTCCGTTTACGGGCTCGACAACCCGGAGGCCTGAGCGGTGGACGAGTCCGGGCGGCCACGGCGGTACCGGATCCCCATCCTGCTCGGCAGCCTGCTGATGATCGCGGCCGCCTTCCTGCCCTGGTGGCGGGCGGGCGGGGAGCTGGTGAGCGGTGTGGAGCTCCCGGCGTCGAGCGGGATCGGCCTGGAGGGGCCGGGCGTGGTCATCTTCGCAGCGGCCATCCTGTCCCTCGCCCTGCTCGATATCGGATACGCGCGCGGGCGCTGGGGGTTCGCCCTCGACGCGCCGGGCATCTATCTGATCCTGGGCCTGGCGGCGGCCGCCGCCCTGGTATGGCGGGCCTGGGAGCTATGGTCGGTTTCCTACCTGCCGCTACCGCAGAACTCGCCGGGGCTCATCCTGGCCATCGTGGGAGTCGGCCTGTTCCTCTACGGCGCGGGCACCGGTCTCGGTACACGGCGCACCTTCTGACTGGCGCAGCTTCTGAGCGGCGGAGCCTAGCGCGGCAGCAGCAGCGGGCTGAGGACGATCCAGCCCGCGACCACGATCACCAGCAACGCTCCCAGCAAGAGCATGGGGCGCAGGTCCGGCCGGTAGGGCGGACCTGACATCGGTCTGTCAATCGCCTCCGAATCGGTCTAGATCTCGCCCAGGTAGGCCTGGCGGACCTGCTGGTTGGCGGCCAGGTTGGCGGCGGTGTCGGCAAGGATGACCTGGCCGGTCTGGAGCACGTACCCCCGACCGGCAACGTTGAGCGCCATCGCGGCGTTCTGCTCGACCAGCAGCACCGTGGTGCCCCCGGCGTTGATGTCGCGGATGATCTCGAAGATCTGCTCGGTGAGGATGGGGGAAAGGCCCATCGACGGCTCGTCCAGGAGCAGCACCGATGGGCTGGCCATCAGCGCCCGACCGATGGCCAGCATCTGTTGTTCGCCGCCCGACAATGTGCCTGCCTTCTGGGATCGTCGCTCGGCCAGGCGGGGGAACAGGGCATTGACCCGCTCGATGTCCTCGCCCAGCGGGCCCTTCCGACTGAAGGCGCCCATCAGCAGGTTCTCGTGCACGCTCATCCGCGCGAACACCCCGCGCCCCTCGGGAGCCTGGGCAATCCCCATTCCCACGATCTCGTGCGGCTTGCGGGCCTGGATCTCGGCCCCCTTGAAATGGACGGTGCCCGAGCGCGCGCGGGTGATGCCGCTGATGGTGCGCAGGGTGGTCGATTTTCCTGCCCCGTTAGAGCCGATGAGGGTCACGATCTCGCCCTCATCGACCGTCAGCGATACGCCTTTCAGGGCCTCGATGTTGCCGTAGAAGGTGTGGACGTCAGCCAGCTCGAGCAGATGGGCCATCAGGCGGTCGACTGCTTGCCGAGGTAGGCCTCAATGACCCGCGGGTTGGCGCGGATCTCCTCGGGGGTGCCCTCGGCGATCTTCTCCCCGTAGTCGAGGACGGTGATCCGCTCGCTGATCCCCATCACCACCTTCATGTCGTGCTCGATGAGCAGAATGGTGAGTTGCAGGTCGTGCCGGAGGCGCCCGATGAACTCGGTCATGCGGCGTGTCTCGCCCGGATTCATGCCCGCGGTCGGCTCGTCGAGGAGCAGCAGCACCGGGTCGCTGGCCAGGGCGCGGGCAACCTCCAGACGGCGCTGGTCCCCATAGGGCAGGTTCTTGGCAAGGTCGTGCGCCACCCTTTTTCTGAGGCCCACCAACTCGAGCACCTCATACGCTCGCTGCTCGATGGCTTCCTCCTCGCCGCGGATGCCAGGCGTGCGGAGGACGGCCGCATACCACGCGCCGCGGGACCGGACATGCCGTCCAACCTTGACGTTGGCCAGGACCGTCATGTTCTGGAAGAGGCGAATGTTCTGGTACGTGCGGGCGACCCCCAGCTCCGCAACCTCGTGGGGGGCCTTGTGGGTGATATCGACCCCATCCAGGGTGATGGTCCCCGAGGTCGGGTGATAGATCCCGCTCATCTGGTTGAAGAAGGTGGTCTTGCCCGCTCCGTTGGGGCCGATGATCGAAACGATGGAGTAGCGCGGGATGTCGAAGTCGATGTCGCGGTTGGCAACCAGACCCTCGAAGGTCTTGGTCACCGCGCGCGCCTCGAGCAGGATCCCGTCGCGGGTATCGGTGGCTTCCTTGGCGGTGGCGCTCATGCCTGACTCGGTGCTGCGCCGCGAGTCACCGACTCGTCGCCGAAGGTCCCCTCGTCCTCGCCTTCTTCTTCCTCACCCTCGTGGAGCTCGCGCCGGCGGGCCACGTCCGGGAAGAGGCCCTCCGGACGCAGCAGCATCATCAGGACCAGGACCGCCCCGTATACGAGCAGCCTGAACTCGGCGAATTCACGCATGAGCTCCGGAAGTCCGATCAGGGCCAGGGCTCCCAGAATCATGCCTGGGATGCTGCCCATGCCGCCCACGATGACGACCGCCAGAGCGGTGATCGAGACCTGGATGCTGAAGGCACCGGGAAAGACCGATTGCAGGTGCGTGGCGTACACCGCCCCGCCCAGGCAGCCAACCGCAGCGCCCATGGCGAAGGCGAGCAGCTTGTAGTTGACGATGTTGACGCCCGTTGCCTGCGCAACGTCCTCGTCCTCGCGCATCGCGTTCCAGGCCCGGCCGGTGCGCGAATGCTTGAGCCGCCAGGCGACGAACGCGGCCAGCCCGCAGAAGGCGACCAGCGGGTAGTAGGTGGCCGCCGGACCGCTGACCTCGCCGATGAGGGGCAACGTGTAGGCGCCCCCGGCGCCGATCATCTCCGGAATGCGGATGATGCCCTGGACCCCGCCGAACCATGGCCGCAGCGCATCCGACAGGAACAGGACGCGGGCGATCTCGCCGAAGCCCAGGGTCACGATGGCCAGGTAGTCGCCGCGCAGGCGGAGGACTGGCGCGCCGACAAACAGGCCCACCATGGCCGCGCCCAACACGACGATGGGCAGCGCCACCCAGAAGCTGAGGCCCAGCCCCAGCGACGAGACGGGCGAGGTGAGCAGGCCCGTGAAGTAGGCGCCCACCGCGTAGAACGCCACGTAGCCCAGGTCCAGCAGGCCAGCGAAGCCGACCACGATGTTCAGGCCCAGGCCCAGCAGCACGTACAGGCCGACCAGGACCAGCACCTGGCTCAGGAACGAGCCGGCGATCACCGGCAGCGTGTACAGGATGCCGATGACGGCGAGGACCGCCACCCAGGGCACCAGCCGTCGCGCCCCAGGGTCGGCGGCCGCCAACCGCCGCCGGCCGGTGGCCCGCAGCGGAGACCAGGCGGCCGCGATGGCCGCGCCGATCACGAAGATGACGGCTGCCCCGGACAATGACAGGCCGTGATCCATGTACAGCCAGCGCGAAAAGTCGGCCAGGTCCTCCAGCAGCCGCGGCCGGAGGAAGGGCTCGGCCATGCTGATGAGGATCACGGCCCCCGTGCCGGCCACCAGCGGGCGTCGGATCCGCACCGGAAGGCTCCGGCCGACGGCGGCCAGCAGGCCCAGCCCGGCGGCGGTCACCACGTTGACGACTGCGCCGAGGACGGGTTCCAGCCCGAACCCGATGAACTCCAAGAGCTGCGACGTGACGCGGATCAGCACGTCGCGGATCTGGGGCGAGAGCGCGCTGGCGACCAGGAATCCGGCCGCGAACAGCGCCCCGGCGGCGGCTCCGGCCACCAGGCCGGACGCCAGCTGGCGCGGGGCCGTGTCCGTCCGGCCCGCGATCCAGTACCCGAGTATCAGCGGTGGGAGGTCCAGCATGAGGCGACCGAGGGTGAGGTACCCGGTGATCACCTCGCGCTCGGCGAAGGATGCGACCAGCCCGACGGCGGCCAGGTACAGCATCACCACCCCGCC
>JBKJVN010000129.1:0-5420 GCA_046717345.1 Candidatus Limnocylindria bacterium
TGCCATCTTGCCGCGCCTGTACGGCGACCGCGCGCGGGCCTTCCTGATGAGCTCCTATCCGCCCCTCCCGGAGCTCAAGCTGGGGCTGTACCACCTCGCCAAAGCATCGGCGTGATCCGCCCAAAAGCAGTCCCTGGCGCCCAGTTATCGGTCTATCATCGGCCCGGGAGGCCAGGTTCTTCTCCCCCCGGAGCCTGGCCTCCCACTGTGCCCGACGGGGCATTTCGGGGCCGCTCGGAGCCGGTGCGATAATCCGGACCGACCCATCCAGGAGACCCCATCCGTGACCGCGACCAGCCCCCGCCTGAAGATCACGTACGCGACCCTGAGCGCGGATAACCCCGAGCTCCAGGCGGCCTTCGACCGGGCGGTGGAATGGGCCCGCGGCGAGCTGGGCAAGACGTACCCCATGCTGATCGGATCCGAGCTGCGCGAAGGGGGCGAGACCTTCGAGCACCGCTCCCCGATCGACACCGAGCTGGTGGTCAGCCGCTTCCCGGTCGGCACGCGCAAGGACGTGCACGACGCGATCGCCGCGGCCCGGCACTCGTTCCCGGCCTGGCGCGACCTCGGTTGGCGGCGCCGGCTCGAGATCATCCGCCGCGCGGCGGACCTCATCAGCGAGCGGCAGTTCGAGTACGCGGCGCTCATGACCTTCGAGGTCGGCAAGAACCGGCTGGAGTCGCTGGGCGACGTGGAGGAGACGGCGGATCTGCTCCGCTACTACGCCGACCAGATGGAAGCCCACGACGGGTTCGTCCAGCCCATGGGATCGCTGTCGCCGGCCGAGCACACCCGCTCGGTCCTCAAGCCACACGGCGTGTGGGCGGTCATCAGTCCCTTCAACTTCCCGATGGCGCTGGCCGGTGGGCCAGCCTCGGGCGCCTTGATCGCGGGCAACACGGTCGTCATGAAGCCCTCGTCCGACGCCCCGCTGATGGGCTGGAAGTTCGTCGAGGCCCTGCGCGAGGCGGGGATCCCGGACGGGGTCGTGAACTTCGTGACCGGCCCCGGCGAGACGGTGGGCGCCGAGCTGGAGGAGAGCGCGGGCATCGACGGGATGGTGTTCACCGGCAGCCACGAGGTCGGGATGCGGCTGTACCGCGGATTCACGCGCGAGTTCCCGAGGCCGATCATCACCGAGATGGGGGGCAAGAACCCGGCCATCGTGACTGCCAGCGCCGATCTGGACGAGGCGGCCGAGGGCGTGGCCCGCTCGGCGTTCGGGTTCGACGGGCAGAAGTGCAGCGCCAACTCGCGGGTCTACGTCGAACGCAGCGTGGCGGCGGAGTTCGTCGAGCGGCTCGCCGAGCGAGCACGGCAGATCAAGGTGGGCGACCCCACCCAGCGCGAGAACTGGATGGGCCCGGTCATCAACGCCCGGGCGCTGCGCAAGTTCACCGATGCGGTCGAGGAGGCGCGCCGTGACGGCGGCACCATCGCAGCCGGGGGCCAGGTCCTCGATTCGGGCGACGTGGGGCGCGGCTTTTTCCCGACCCCCACCGTGGTCACCGGCCTCCCGCCCGACCACCGCCTGTTCCGCGACGAGCTGTTCGTGCCGTTCGTGGTGGTGGCCGAGGTGGACTCACTGGACGAGGCCCTGAGCCTGGCCAATGACACCCCGTACGGCCTGACGGCCGGCATCTTTTCGCACGACCAATCCGAGATCGAACGCTTCCTGACCGCCATCCAGGCCGGGGTCGTGTACGTCAACCGACGGAGCGGCGCGACCACCGGGGCGTGGCCGGGCATCCAGTCCTTCGGCGGCTGGAAAGGCTCGGGCTCGTCGGGCAAGGGCGGCCTGGGGCCGTACTACGTTCAGCAGTTCCTGCGCGAACAGTCGCAGACGGTCATGGGCGAAGAGCCACCCCCCGCGTGACCCACCGTCGCCGCGCCGATGCGGTCGAGGCGGATCCGGCCGCCGCCCGGGTCGTCAGCAGCGGCTGGTTCGCGGTCGAGCTGCGGTACGCGTACCTGATCGAAGAGGCCCCTCAGCCGTACCTGGTCGAAGACCGCGTGGTCCTGATCGACGGGGACGACGAGGAGGCCGCCATGGGCCGCGCGGTGGAGATCGCGACTCAGTACGAAGACGACTTCGAGACCGAGGACGGCCGCCCGGGCGCCATCCGCTTCGACGGCATCGTGGCCATCAAGGAGCTCGACGACCCGCCCGCGGCCGGGACCGAGGTGTGGCACGAGTACATGTCGCCAACCGGTCCGGCTGCGGGCGACGACGAGTCCCTGCCCCCGGTGTGGCCGACCGAGATGGCGTTCCCGCGCGCCCACGACACCTGACGACCGAGGGTCAACCAGGGTGGGCTGGCAGCGCGACCTGTACGAGGGCCTGCGGCCCGTGCTCTTCACGGCCGATTCGGAATGGATCCATGGCGCGACACTGACCGCCCTGCGCAAGGTGGCCGAAGGGTCCTACGGCCGGGCCCTGCTGAGCCACCTGGCGAGCGACGGCCCCGCCGGCTCCTGGGCTGCGTCGCGGCCGGTGGAGCACATGGGCCTCCGGTTCCGCAACCCGGTCGGGCTGGCGGCCGGGATGGACAAGAACGGGGAGGCGGCCGTCGGCTGGGGAGCGCTCGGGTTCGGCTTCGCCGAAGTGGGGACCGTGACGCCGCAGCCCCAACCCGGCAACCCGCGCCCCCGCCTGTGGCGCCTGCCGGACGACGAAGCCCTGGTGAACCGAATGGGCTTCAACAACGACGGCGCGGCGGCCATGGTTGAGCGGCTGACCCGCGCCCGACCCTGGCTGCCGCCGGACTTCGTGGTCGGGGTCAGCGTCGGGCGTGGCGCTGCCACTCCCGACAAAGTGGCTGAGGAGGACTACCTCGCCGCCCTGCGGACGGTGGCGCCGGTCGCGGACTACGTGGCCGTCAACGTGAGCTCGCCGAATACCGAAGGCCTGGCGGCGCTCGAGGAGCCCGGACGCGTCGCGGCGCTGGTCACGTCGCTGTCGGCCGTTGAGCCCCGCCGGCCGTTGGTGGTCAAGCTGTCGGCCGACCTGCCGGCGGACGGACTGACGGCCATCGCCGAGGCGCTGGCCGGTTCGCCGGCGGCAGGGCTGGTCCTGTCGAACACGTCGCGCTCCCGGACAGGGTTGCGCGCGGAACTGCCACCCGGAGCGGACCAGGGCGGCCTGTCGGGCAGGCCGCTCCTGGAAGGCATGCTGACCGCCATCGGTACCGTGAAGGCCCGGACCAAGGATCGGTTCACTCTCATGGCCTCCGGCGGGATCTTTTCCGCAGCCGATGCGCGCCGCGCCCTGGACGCGGGAGCCGACCTGGTCCAACTGTGGACCGGGCTCGTATATGCCGGTCCGGGCTTGATCGGAGAGGTGGTGGAGGCGGTAACATCTGCGCCAAGCTAGCCAGAGGCGCGGGCAGGACGCGCCGCTTTCGACCAGGGGTCCCCTCATGAGCGTTCGGGCCTTCCGTCAAGCGGCCGATGCCGCACCCTCCGCCCCCCATCTCGTCACCGAGCTACCCGGGCCACGCGCGCGCGCGCTGATCGCCCGCGACGATGCCGTCACCAGCCCGTCGCTGACCCGCGCCTACCCGCTGGTGGCCGAGTCGGGCGAGGGGTATGTCGTCACCGACGTGGACGGCAACCGATTCCTCGATTTCGCGGCCGGCATCGCGGTGGCGGCCACCGGCCATGCGCACCCCGCCGTGGTGGCGGCCATCACCGCCCAGGCCGAGCAGCTGGTCCACATCGCGGCCACCGATTTTTACGAGCCCCGCTACATCGAGCTCTGCGAGCGCCTGGCGGCCATCGCCCCGTTCGAGGAGAAGGCCCGCGTGTTCCTCACCAACTCGGGGACCGAGGCGGTGGAGGGGGCCATCAAGCTGGCGCGCCACCACACCGGCCGCCCGGCGATCATCGCCTTCGAGGGCGCCTTCCACGGGCGCACGCTCGGCGCGCTGTCGCTCACCAACTCCAAGCTCAAGCAGCGGGCCGGCTTTGGGCCGCTGCTGCCCATGGTCTTCCACGCCCCGTTCCCGCGCGTCCGGTCCTGGCACGAGGGCTCCGGAGGTGATGGCAGCGAGGAGCTGGAAATCCTGCGCCGATCCGTCCTGGGCCGGCTGGTGGCGCCCGAGGACGTGGCGGCCATCGTGTTCGAGCCGATCCAGGGCGAGGGCGGGTACTTCCCGGCCCCGGCGGCGTTCATTCGCGGCCTGCGCGAGATCTGCGACGAGCACGGCATCGTCCTCATCGCGGACGAGATCCAGTCCGGGATGGGGCGCACCGGCCGGATGTGGGCCATGGAAGCCTACGACGTCGAGCCGGACGTCGTGACGGTCGCCAAGGGCATCGCTTCGGGCATGCCGCTCGGCGCCTTCATCGGTCGTGAGCGGCTCTTCACCTGGACCGCCGGCGCCCATGGCAGCACGTTCGCCGGCAACCCGGTGTGCTGCGCCGCGGCCTTGGCCACCCTGGACCTGCTCGAAGGCGGGTACGTCGAGAACGCGGCCACGATGGGTGACAGGCTGCGGCGCGGGATCGAGTACGCCTCGGCAGACTGCGGGGTCGTCCGCGACATCCGCGGGGCGGGGCTCATGCTCGGGGTCGAGTTCGCGACCCACGAGGAGGCCAACGCGGTGGAGCAGGCGGCGTTCCAGCGCGGCCTCCTCATCCTGGAGTGCGGCGAGGCCTCGATCCGGTTCTGCCCGCCACTGATGGTGGACGAACCGGCCGTCGACACGGCCATCCGGCTCTACGCCGAGGCGCTGGCCTCGGTGGGTTGCCCCATCCGCCCGCTGCCGGGGCCCGAAGAGACCGGAGGCTGACCCCACGGCCTCCAAGGTCGTCTCGCTGTCGGAGGCAATCGCCGCCCACGTCCACGACGGCGACCTGGTGGCGATCGAGGGCTTCACCCACCTCATCTCATTCGCCGCCGGGCACGAGATCATCCGCCAGGGTCGCCGCGACCTGACCCTGGCCCGGCTGACGCCGGACCTGGTCTACGACCAGATGGTGGCCGCCGGCTGCGCCCGCAAGCTCATCTTCTCGTGGCTCGGCAACCCGGGCGTGGGTTCCTTGCACGCCATCCGGCGCGCCATCGAAGGCGGCGGCCTGGAGCTGGAGGAGTACAGCCACTTCGGGATGGTCGGCCGTTACGTGGCGGGCGCCGCGCATCTCCCCTTCTACCCGCTGCGTTCGTACGCCGGGTCGGACCTGCCGGCGGCCAACCCGCTCATCCAGTGGGTTGCCTCCCCCTACCCCCCGGGGGATGAGGTCGCGGTCGTGCCGGCCCTGAACCCCGACGTCACGATCATCCACGCCCAGCGCGCCGACGCCGAGGGCAACGTCCAGGTCTGGGGGCTGGTGGGGGTCCAGCGCGAGGCGGCCCTGGCCGCCCAGCGCGTCATCGCCGTCGTGGAAGAGCTGGTCGACACCGAGGTGATCCGGGC
>JBKJVN010000130.1:0-5397 GCA_046717345.1 Candidatus Limnocylindria bacterium
CGGTGGGAGTGGCCGACTGCGTGGCTTGGAGCTCTGCTGGCGGGATTCCGAAGATCGGCGCCAAACACGCTCTCCGAGCGCTGTGGTCAAGGCTATTTCCACTTTTTCCGCTCTGTTTGAGCGTGAAACAGGCGCCGGTAGCTCAGTGGATAGAGCGGGTGGCTTCGGACCAGAAACCCCCATGCGCTGTGGCACGAGCGTGAGTTCTCGACCAAAACCTCCCTAGTTTTCCGCTGTCGCGAGGGCTCTACTCGCCGCCAATACGGCATTCGTTGCCGACGGCTTGCACACGCTGTCGTAGAGGCTGCAGGTGGTCTGACTTGGGCTTGAGCCGGCAGCTCAGTCCCCGCTGCCCAGGTCGTAAAGCTCCGCCGAGGCCAGTAGGACGGGTCCGCCGTCGCCGCCGAAGATAAAGCCGCCCGCCACCAGCACCCTGCCATCAGGCAGCAGCGTGGCCGTGTGATCGGCGCGGGCCTCGATCATGCTCGCAGTGGCGGTCCAGGACCCGGTGCCGGGGTCATACAGCGCGGCCGAGGCCAGCGGGCCGCCGTTGCTGCTGCTGTGGCCGCCCGCCACCAGCACTTTGCCATCGGGCAGCGACGTGGCCGTGTGACTACCGCGGGCCTCGATCATGCTGCCGGTTGGGGTCCAGGAGCCGCTGCCGGGGTCGTACAGCTCGGCGGAGGCCACCGTGCCGCGAGCGCTGCTGCTGCTGTAGCCGCCCGCCACCAGCACTTTGCCATCGGGCAACAGCGTGGCCGTGTGACCGTAGCGGGCCTCGATCATGCTCGCAGTGGCGGTCCAGGACCCGCTGCCGGGGTCGTACCGCTCGGCGGAGGCGCGATTGAGGCTGTCGCTGAAGCCGCCCGCCACCAGCACCATGCCATCAGGCAGCAGCGTGGCCGTGTGAGCGGCGCGGGCCTCGGTCATTCCCGCGGTCGCGGTCCATGACCCGCTGTCCGGGTCGTACCGCTCAACGGAGGCCACCGTGCCGCCGCCCGTGATGCTGCCGCCCGCCACCAGCACCGTGCCATCGGGCAGCAGCGTGGCCGTGTGGAACCAGCGGGCCTCGATCATTCCCGCGGTCGCGGTCCATGACCCGGTGCTCGGGTCGTACAGCTCGGCCGAGGCCAGCGGGCCGCCACCGACGTCGCAGCAACCGCCCACCACCAGCACCGTGCCATCGGGCAACAGCGTGGCCGTGTGACCGGAGCGGGCCTCGATCATGTTCCCGGTGGCGGTCCAGGACCCGCTGCCGGGGTCGTACAGCGCGGCGGAGGCCAGCTCGGCCACCGTGCCGCGAGCGCTGCCGCTGCTGTAGCCGCCCGCCACCAGCACTTTGCCATCGGGCAGCAGCGTGGCCGTGTGACCGTGGGGGACGTCGACCATGCTCCCGGTAGCGGTCCACGCGGGCTCCCTGACCTGTTCGGGAGTCGAGGATGGAGCCGCTGAGGAAGCCGCTGAGGAGGGTGCGGGCGAGGCCCCGTCAGGAAGGGGCAGTTCGATGATGCCTGACCCGACGAGCGCCGCGCCGCCGATGACGAGCGCCAGCAAGAGAGTGACGGTAATCAGGACCCATGGACGGCGCCGCTGTGTGGGCTGCATGGCGAGAGCTCGCTCCTCGATGTCATACCAGAGGTTCGGCGCCGACAGGTTGTCGAGCGTCCGGAAACGGGTGTGCAGATCATTCATCGGTCATCACCAAGCAACACGCGCAAGCGCTTCCGGCCTCGGCTGAGGTGAGCGCGGACGGCAAGCGGATTGCTGCCCGTGCGGCGCGCAATCTCGCGCACGGGGGAGTCGGCGTAGTAGTGCAGGACGATGACCGCCCGCTGCTGTGGCGTGAGCTCTTGGAGGGCAGCGAGCAGTTGCTCATCCGGGTGGGCGTCATGAAAGGCGCCTTCCGGCATCGGTCCCCGCAGAAGGTTGGAACCGCTTTTGAGGTCCCCCTTGGCGAGGCGAAAAGCTGAGCGCCAGACCCAGCTGCGCACGTCTCGGATCGCCGAGCCCCGGCGCAGCGCTTGGGCGAAGGCCTCGGCAACCGCGTCAGAGGCCACATCTTGATCACCGGCGAAGGCGTACAACGCCCGCCACAGTCGAGCACCGTCCTGCCGGTAGACGGCCTCAACCTCGTCCGGTGCCGCGACGCGAGCCAATACGGTGGCCACTATGCCCTTACAGGGAGGGATTTGCCCCAATAGGTGACAGCCAAGGCAGAGATAGTGGGTCGGCCGTGGACCGCTGGTAGGATGTCCACCAATCCGCTCTGTTTGAGCGTGAAACGGGCGCCGGTAGCTCAGTGGATAGAGCGGGTGGCTTCGGACCAGATACCTCGATGCGCTGTGGCACAAGCGTGGCTTGCCGACCAAACGAGTCCGAGTTTTCCGCTGTCGGGAAGCTCTCCCGCTTCGTCACCCATGGCAGCCCGGTGCAGACGGATTGCGCACCTTGGCGCAGGGGCTCCGGTTGGTCAGTTCTGGTCTGCCAGCCGCATATCAGGACCCGCTGCCCGGGTCGTACAGCTCGGCGGAGGCCAGCGCGCCGCCGCTGCTGAGGCCGCCCGCCACGAGCACGTTGCCATCGGGCAGCAGCGTGGCCGTGTGGTAGGAGCGTGCCTCGGTCATGTTCGCGGTGGCGGTCCAGGACCCGCTGCCCGGGTCGTACAGCTGGGCGGAGGCCCGCGCGCCGCCGCCGACGGTGATGCGGTCGCTGTCGCCGCCCGCCACGAGCACCTTGCCATCGGGCAGCCGGGTGGCCGTGTGACCGACGCGGACCGCGTCCATGTTCGCGGTGGCGGTCCAGGACCCGCTGCCCGGGTCGTACAGCTCGGGGGCCAGTAGGTCGTCGCTGCCGCTGGCGCTGCTGCTGTCGCCGCCCGCCGCGAGCACCTTGCCATCGGGCAGGAGTGTGGCCGTGTGACCGACGCGGGCCTCGATCATGTTCCCGGTGGCGGTCCAGGACACGCTGCTGGGGTCGTACAGCTCGGCGGAGGCCAGGTCGATGCTGCCGCTGTCGCCGCCCACCACGAGCACCTTGCCATCGGGCAGCAGCGTGGCCGTGTGACCGACGCGGGCCTCGATCATGTTCCCGGCTGGGGTCCAGGACCCGCTGCTGGGGTCGTACAGCTCGGCGGAGGCCAGTGGGCCGTCGCTGAAGCCGTCGCTGCTGCCGCCTGCCACGAGCACCTTGCCATCGGGCAGCAACGTGGCCGTGGGACCGTGGCGGGCCTCGATCATGTTCCGGGTGGGGGTCCAGGACCCGTTGCCCGGGTCGAACAGCTCAGCGGAGGCCACAGGGCCGCTCATGAAGGTGCTGCCGCCCGCCACGAGCACCTTGCCATCGGGCAGCAACGTGGCCGTGTGGTAGGAGCGGACCCCGTCCATGTTCCCGGTTGCGGTCCAGGACCCGCTACTGGGGTCGTACAGCTCGGCGGAGGCCAGGTCTCTGGCGCTGCCGCCCGCCACGAGCACCTTGCCATCGGGCAGCAGTGTGGCCGTGTAATTGTAGCGGGCCTCGATCATCCCCCGGTGGCGGTCCGCAAGCAGCAAGGCTGCGCCAGCCAGTGCGCGGGCCAACCAGTGCGTAGCCCGTGCCCATAGAATCGCGAGTCGGCTGCTGCGGCGGCCGCCCGCTACGAGCACCGTGCCATCGGGCAGCAGCGTGGCCGTGTGACCGACGCGGGCCTCGATCATGTTCCCGGTGGCCGTCCAGGACCCGCTGCTCGGGTCATACAGCTCGGCGGGGGCCAGCATGAGGTCGCTGCCGTCGCTGTGGCCGCCGCACGCCACGAGCACGGTGCCATCGGGCAGCAGCGTGGCCCTGTGACCGACGCGGGCCTCGATCATGTTCCCGGTGGCCGTCCAGGACCCGCTGCCCGGGTCGTACAGCTCGGCGGAGGGCAGTAGGTCGCCAAGGCTGCCGCCCGCCACGAGCACCTTGCCATCGGCCAGCAGCGTGGCCGTGTGAAGGGACCGGGCCTGGATCATCCCCCCGGTGGCGGTCCAGGACCCGCGGCTGGGGTCGTACAGGTCGGCGGAGCCGAAGAGAGTGCCGTCAGCGGGCTCGCCGCCCGCCACGAGCACCATGCCGTCCGGCAGGAGCGTGGCCGTGTGACCGTAGCGGGCCTCGATGTCCATGTTCCCGGTGGCGGTCCAGGACCCGCTGCTGGGGTCGTACAACGCGGCGGAGGCCAGTGCGTGGTAGTCGCCGCCGCTGAGTCTGAGGCCGCCCGCCACGAGCACGGTGCCATCGGGCAGCAGCGTGGCCGTGTGACCGACGCGGCCCCCGTCCATCTTCCCGGTGGCGGTCCAGGTCCCGTTGCTGGGGTCGTACAGCTCGGCGGAGGCCAGTGGGTCGCCGATGTCGTCGCCGCCACCGGCTACGAGCACCCTGCCATCGGGCAGCAGCGTGGCCGTGTGACCGGCGCGGGCCTCGATCATGCTCCCAGTGGCGGTCCAGGTCCCGCTGCTGGGATCGTACCGCTCGGCGGAGGCCAGCGCGTCCTTGCGGTTGCTGGTGCCGCCCGCAACGAGCACCGTGCCATCGGGCAGCAACGTGGCGGTGTGGAATTCGCGGGCCGTGACCATCCCCCGGTGGCGGTCCGCAAGCAGCACTGGCGCACCAGCCACTCCGCGGGCCAAACCGTGCGTCGCCCTTGCCCATAGCATCGCGAGGAAAGTCTACGCTCGTGGACCTGCGGCATGACTGCGGCGCCGCGACTTCTGGCGAGACAAGGAGGCGTGGTGCCGTCCCCGAATCAGCCACCCGTCCGTGTCACGCTCGCCCACATCCAGAAGGCCCGCCCTCACGGTGTCGATGTACCTTCGATGGCGGGGTAGGATGTCCACCATTCCGCTCAGTTTGAGCGTGAAACGGGCGCCGGTAGCTCAGTGGATAGAGCGGGTGGCTTCGGACCAGAAACCCCCAAGCGCTGTGGCGTGAGCGTGGCTTGCTGACCAAATGTGCCCGAGTTATCCGCTGGCGGGAAGCCCCTTCGCTGCGTCACCAATGCCAGCCCGTGGCAGACGGATTGGGCACAGTGCCGTAGAGGCTCCAGGAGGTCAGTTCTGGGCTGGATGCGGCATCGCCGAGCGTTGTGCGCCGAGTGCAGAGCTCGATTGAAACGTGTCCAGTTATCGGGTGGTCACGAAGGCGTCGCCGATCCCAGCTCCAGTCGACTCCGAGGCCTGACCGCGGCTGGTTCGGCCGCCGGTGAGCGGGCTCTCGGGTGCCGCGCGACGTGACGTACGATGGAGCCAACCGCGTCGGCGGATCGCATCTGAGGAGGTCTGTGGCCACTGGCCCGCGGCGGTCGGGATCGCCACCGACGGGAACGGTGACGTTCCTGTTCACCGACATTGAGGGCTCGACCAAGCTGCTCCAGAGGGTGGGAGACGC
>JBKJVN010000131.1:0-3689 GCA_046717345.1 Candidatus Limnocylindria bacterium
GTGGCCCGGTTCGGATCGCCGGGCAGCAGGACCAGCGGGGCGTAGTCGCCCGGCTCGGCGTGAAGGTGGAGCTGCGGCATGGGCGTAGCCTAGCCGGTCGGCGCCTCGGCTAGCATGCCGGGGTGAATCGGTACGCCGACGAGCTGGAGTTCGCGGTGCGGCTGGCCCGCAGCGCTGGGACGCTGGTGCTGGAGTCGTACGGGCGAGTGGGCCGCGTCCGGCACAAGAGCCGTCGCGACGTCGTGACCGAGGTCGATTTCCGGTCCGAGGCCCTGATCTCCAAACGGATTCGTCGCCGCTTCCCCGACGACGGGATCCTGGCCGAGGAGGCCGGTGCGGACCGGGTTGGCGGACCCGATGGCGCCCGGCGCTGGTGGGCCATCGACCCGCTGGACGGCACGGTCAACTACGCCAACGGGATCCCGTATTTCTGCGTCTCGGTGGCCCTTGTCGAGGAAGGCGTGCCGGTGCTCGGCGTCGTGTTCGACCCGCTGCGCGGTGATTTGTACACCGCCACCGCGCGCAGCGCCGCGCGCCTGAACGGCAGCCTGGCGCGGGCATCGACCAAGGACGCGCTGGGGGATTTCGTCGTGAGCCTGGCGATCCTGGGGCGGGGCGGCCTGGCCCGTGAGCGACGGATCGCGCCGGTGATCCGGATTCACCGCCGGATGGGAAGCGCGGCGCTGTCGCTGGCGTCGGTGGGCGCGGGGCGGTTCGACGCCTTCGTGCAGAACGGGGGGCTGTCGCGCTGGGACGTGGCCGCGGCCGGGCTCATCGCCGAGCGCGGCGGAGCGGTGGTGACCAACCTGACCGGCGGGCCATGGTGGGATCCGGACCGACCGGGGCCGACCCTGAACGTGGTGGCCGCCCCGGAGCCGCACCACGGGGAGCTGCTGCGCTTGCTGGCCGCCGCGAAGACTCGCGTCAACTCCCACCGCTGATGCTGCTGAGGGTAGGCTGAGGTTGATGCCACGGGTTTTGGTCGTAGCCGCCGTGATGGCCGCGCTCTCGGCCTGCGCATCAGCCCCGGCAGCTCCGGATGCCAGCCCGTCGGATGCGGAGCCATCGGCATCGGTCAATCCCGCGCGCGGACTGCCGCCCGGCTGCGCGACGATCGACCTGCGCAGTCCCACCGGTGAACGGGTCGACTTGACCGGAGAGTGGGCGGCCACGGGCGTCTTGGCCGGCGACGGCGAAGTGGCTTGGCTGAAGCAGATAGGGGACTGTGTCTACGGCTCGGTTGTGGGCGCTTGGCTATCCGAGGAAACAATCGCGAATCTCAGTGGCCGCGCCCGTACCGACTTCAGGATTGGGTTCGACGTCGTGATCGTTACCCAGCCGGCGACAAACCCGTTTGGCGAGTACAGCACTCTGGTGATGGTGATCGAGTGGGATGACGACGGCCGGATTCGCCTTCGCGAGGATCGCGACCCGGAGGAGACCGCCAGCCGCTGCCCCCAGGGCGCTCTCTCATGCCCTGCACCGGTCATCTGGTACCGGGTCGATGAGCATCCGGCGCCTTCCTGACGTTCGAGGTCAGTCGGCGGAGGTTTTGGCTGCCCCGGAGCCGCACCACGGGGAGCTGCTGCGCCTGCTGGCCGCGGCGAAGACTCGCGTCAACTCCCGCCGCTGATGCTATTGAGGGGTAGGCTGCGGTTGATGCCACGGAGATTGGTCGTAGCCGCCGTGATGGCCGCGCTTACGGCCTGCGCCTCGGCCCCGGCATCTCCGAGTGCCAGTCCGTCGCATGCGGAGCCAGTGGCATCGTTCAATCCCGGGCGTGGACTACCGCCCGGCTGCGAGACGATCGACTTGCGCAGTCCTAGCGGAGAACGGATCGACCTGACCGGGGAGTGGGCGGGTGGTGGGGCGCTGGCCTATTCCGTCGAGCGGGCCTGGTTGAACCAGATCGGAGATTGCGTGTACGGATCGGTCCTGGGAGGTGCATTCGTGAGGGACGGAGATGTTGAGGCGAGGCTCACCAATCTCAGCGGCCGCATCGGCTCCGACTTCCGGATCGAATTCGAGGTCGTCATGGTCTTCCAGGACACGCAATTCGCATTCGGGGAGTACAGCGGCATTGTGATGGTGATCGAGTGGGACGCCGAGGGCCGAATACAGCTGCGCGAGGATCGCGAGCCAGGAGATGTTGCCAGCCGGTGCGTCTCCCAAGTCGCGTGTCCAAACCCGGTGATCTGGTACCGCCTCGACGACTCTCCGCCGCCATAGGCGCCCGAGTCAGCCATCCAGCGATGGGGTGGACCGCAGCACGGCTCCCAGCATGGACAAGGTGCGGGCGGTGGCGCCCCACACCCTATGGCCCTCCCATCGATACACGCCGATCTCGAGGACGGCCCGCGGAACGCTGATCTCCTCCATGTTGACGGCGCCCTCGATCAGGAGGCGAACCGGGAACTCGAGCAGTGCGGAGACTTCCGCTTCGCGCGGGGTCAGGTTCGGGCGATCATGGGTCACCGCCACCACCGGGGTCAGCTCGAAGTTCGAGATCGGGATCCAGACCGGGTCCAGGCGACCGACCACGTGAACCGCGCCTGGATCGAGGCCGATCTCCTCCGCTGCCTCGCGCAGGGCCGTGGCCTCCAGCGACGAGTCACCTGGATCGACAGCCCCGCCGGGCAGGCTGATCTCGCCGGGATGATCGGGGAGCGCGTCGTGCCGAACGGTGAGCGGGATGACCAGCTCCCCGTGGTGCGGGTAGATGAGCAGCAGGGTCGCCGCCTGGCGGGCGGTCGGGAAGCGGCTGCGGTCCCAGCGCCGTGGGTCGTCCAGGGAGGGGTCGGCAGGATCAGGCACGACCCGACGGGGCGCCAGCCGCGGGTCGACCGCGATCGGGCGCGGGACGATCGCCAGGGCCGAGGCGATGACTGCCTGCCAGTCCCCCTCAGCCCGTAAGATGCCCGTCACCATGACCTCCGCGCCCGGCAGTCGCGACGTGGCGGCACGCGCCGCGCTCCGTCAGACCCGCATTGTGGCCAACCGGGTCACGTTCAGCAGCGGCACCCGCCGCGAGGTGAACCGCGCCCTCGACACTCTGGAAGCGCAGCTTGGGCGCAACCAGGTGAACGCCACCGACACGGCGCGCGCCCTCGAGCTGCTGAATCGAGCGCACCCGTCGCTGCTGTTCGGGCTGCTCCGCGAGCGGGCCATCGCCGAGCGCTTCGCCCCGGCGTTGCGCGAGCTTGGGCTGCGCGGCGTGAAGCAGCGCCTGGACGAAGTCCCCCACTCGGTCATGGCCCAGCCGATCCCCGGGCCGACCGGCGGACGGCTGCACCGCGATGAGCTTCCGGCCGACGAGCGAGTCGACGCGTTGGGTCGGCTCCTGCCGCCGCCGAAAGTCCCCTGACGCCGGGTTCCTAGGCCACCCGCGCCGCGAGGGCCGCCACCAGGGCATCCTCGGTGGCGACGGTTTCCAGGCCCAACCGGCTGGCGATGACGGTGGCCATGGGCGGCTCGAGTCCAGTCCCGCGCAGCGTCTCCCAGATCTCAGCCGCGAAGGTGCGCTCCGGCGTTGCATCCAGCACGACCCGGCCGGCTCGCAGGACGACGACCCGCTCGAACACGTCGGCCACGAAGCGCAGGTCGTGGCTGACCGCGATCACGGTCCGACCCGCCGCGTGGGCGTCGGCCACCACCTGGCGGATGCGCGCCACCCCGACCCGGTCCTGCCC
>JBKJVN010000132.1:0-7010 GCA_046717345.1 Candidatus Limnocylindria bacterium
ACCGTGTCCGGGCCACTGGACGCCGCGTAGGATCGGGCGGCATGTGCGCGATGAAGGACGGTGCGCTTCCCGGCGCCCATGATCCGTGGGCATCATCCGAGATGCCGGCCTGGCGCGACGGACCGCCGTACGCGATGACCGAGATGATCGAGGCCGAGCCCGCCGTGGCCGACCGTCTGACGCGTCGGCTCCAACTCAATCCCTCGCTGGAGGCCGTCGCCGATGCGCTACGGGAGGCAGCCCAGGACCGTTTGGCCATCACGACCACCGGATGCGGAACCAGCCAGCATGCGGCCATCGGGGTGGCGGCTTTGATTGCCGACGCGCTGGCCATCGCAGGATTGCCCGATGACCGAGTGGCCGCGGTGCAGGCGTTCGAGCTGTCGCGTCGGGTTCCGCGCGGAGGCGTGGTCGTGGCCGTGTCGCACGAGGGAGGCACCATCGCCACCAACGACGCGCTGCGGGCCGCCGCGGCGGCGGGCGCGACGACCGTCCTCATCACCGTCAGCGACCGCTCCCCAGCCGCCACGTTGGCCGACCACGTCCTCGGCACCGAAGAACAGGATCAGTCCTGGTGCCACACGGTCGGCTATCTGTCGCCACTGGTCGTCGGTGCCTGCCTGCACGGCGCGATCCGTGATCCGCCGCCGCCCCCGGAGGCGATGGCGCGCCAGGTGACGGTCGGATTCGACCCCACGGCCGCCGAGGGCATGGCCGCCAGACTCGCCTCGACCGATCGCCTGCTGGTGGTTGGCTCCGGCGCGGACTACGCGGCCGCCCGTGAGCTGGCCCTTAAGGTCGAGGAGGGCGCACGCCTGCCGGCGGTGGCTCACGAGCTGGAGACCATCCGCCACGGCCATCTCGCAGCGGCCAACGAGCGCACCGGCCTGGTCATGGTGCTGATCGATGCCGAGGGGCGCGGAGCCGCCCTCCTGGATCGGGCCGCATCGGTGCTCCGGACGGCGGGGGAGCTGGGTATGCCGGCGGCGGTCATCGCCGCGGCGGACGTGGGCGGCGCATCGGAGCGCTCTATCGCGACCGCGGGATGGCAATCGGTCACCCTCGAGTCCGGTTTGCCGCGAATCGTGGCCGCCGTCCTGGGCTCGGCCGTCCCGCTCCAGCTCCTGACCGAGAGACTGGCCCGGGCGCGGGGCACCAACCCGGACACCATCGGTCGCGAGGACCCGCGGCAAGCTGCTGCGGCGTCGGCTTGAGCGCGGCCCGCCAACCTATGATCGGTCCGTGGCCAGCCTGATCGAGTGTGTGCCCAACTTCAGCGAGGGCCGGCGACCCGAGGTGCTGGACGAGATCACGCGCGCCATCCGCCAGATCGACGGCGTGAGCCTCCTGGATGCCAGCCGCGATGAGTCGCACAACCGCAGCGTGGTGACCTTCGCCGGCGGCCCGGAACCGGTGGTGCGGGCCGCCATGGCGGCCGTTGGACGCGCGCTGGAGCTCATCGACATGGAGCAGCAGTCCGGCGCTCATCCGCGGATCGGGGCAGTCGACGTCATCCCCTTCGTGCCGCTGGGCGAGACCCGGATGGAGGAGTGTGTCGACCTGGCGCGCCGCTTCGGAGAGCAGCTGGCCAAGGTGTTCGCGCTCCCCGTCTACCTCTACGGTGAGGCGGCCCTACGACCCGAGCGGCGCCGCCTGGCCGACGTCCGGCGCGGCCAGTACGAGGGCTTGAAGGAGGAGATCGGAGTCAACCCCGATCGCGCCCCCGATTTCGGGCCAGCCCGCCTGCACCCCCGCGGCGGGGCGGTGGCGGTAGGCGCCCGCAAGCCGCTCATCGCGTTCAACCTGAACCTGGCCACCGACGACGTGGAGATCGCCCAGCGCATCGCGGAAACGATCCGCGAGTCGTCCGGCGGGCTGCCGGCGGTGCAGGCCATGGGCGTCCTGGTGGCGATTCCCGACGGACGGCAGTTGGCCCAGGTCAGCATGAACCTCGCCGATTGGGAGCAGACCGGGATCCCGCGCGTGGTCCACGAGGTCCGCCGCCTGGCCCGCCAGGCGGGCACCGACATCGACCATGCCGAGCTGATCGGCCTGGCGCCAACCGCCGCGTTGCTGGAGGTGACCGCCGACACGCTCGGGCTCCGCAACTTCAGCGCCGACCAGGCACTGGAGCTTCGTCTGGCAAAGGACCGATAGGTTCCAGGATGTCCCTCAATCGCGCGCTGCTCCTCAGCCTTGTGGTGGGCGCGGCTGGTTGGGCGACGATCTGGTTCAGCACCGATGCCCGAGCCGGATGGGACTCGCTCGTCTACCACAAGTACGCGTTCGAGTACGCCGGACTCCCTCCTGACGAGCAGGACGCCCTCAGTTGGGAGCTGTTCACGCGATACGGATCTGGGCCATTGGTTCTGTACGTAACTGAGACGCTTGACGGCCACGAGTGGAGTTTTGACCTGAGGCCGGAGCAAGAACGTTGGGGTCTCCAATACCGAATGCGACCGGCGTACCCGGCCCTGGTTGCCGCGGCATATCCGGTGCTCGGCACGCGAGCGCCCCTGGCGATTAGTGCCTTCGCCGTCGCGTTGTTCGTGGCGACCACATTTGTCGGCCTCCTGATGCTGGCCGGCCTGCGTGTCGCCGTGATCGCCACCGGCCTTGGGGTCATCAATGTCCTGTTCACCCAGTGGCTGGTGGCCCTGATGACCGATGGTTTGGCGATCAGCCTGTGGGCCGCCACGCTCACGACCGGGGCGTTATGGATAGCACAGCGCCGAACCGTCTGGCTGGCAGCCCTTTGCCTTGCCGTTCTCGCCCTATGCCTCACCCGCCCAATCGGTGTCTTGGCGCCTGCCGTGTTCGGCCTGAGTGCAATAGTGGCGGCGCTAGCCCGGCCCGACGAATGGCGACGGTTCCTGGTCGCCGCAGTTGTGGCCGCGGTGCCTGCCCTGGCGGTCACTGCGTTTCTTGCGGCTGCGGGATTCCCTGGATTCTTGGACCTCATGCAAGACCTCCCCACCGGGCACTTCAACGCGCCTGACATCGCTGACCCGCTTGGATGGCTCGTGTCCAACGACCTCCAGCAGCTCACGACCACCCTGCCGTTTGGGCTGCTTGTGCGGCCTCTCGTGCTGGCCCTCGTGGCGGGCGGCATCGTGGGTTTGCTGCTCGCCGGCCGATGGTGGACGGTACCTTTCCTGGCCGCCCTTCCCGTCGTACTGGTTGCCTATCTCTTGCAGCCGAGTCTTTCTGATTTGGATCGGGTGCTCGCTCCGGCATGGGTCAGCGTGCATACCGGACTCGCGCTGTTGGTCGTTCTCGGAGCGGTCCGATGGCGGGCGCGTGTTCTCGAGGTCGCGGATCGGCTGACCCGGCACGAGGAAGGCGCGCCTTCGGGATGACCATCCGGGATGCGCTGCGCGACGCGGTGTTGGCCGCGCGCGACCGCGCGGTGGCGGCGGGTGAGCTGACGCTCCCCGAGGGAGCGGCGCTCCCCCAGCCCAACGTTGAACGGCCGGCGCTGGCCGAGCACGGCGACTACGCCACCAATGCGGCCATGCAGCTGGCACCCCTGGCGCGGTCCTCACCGCTGGCCATCGCCGAGACCCTGGTCCGTCACCTCGAGCCGCCGACCGGTGTGGGAGGGGCCACCGTTGAGCGGCCGGGCTTCATCAACTGGCGCCTCGATCCGGGATGGGTCGCGGCCCAGGTCCCGGCCGTGCTGGCCGCTGGACCAGCCTGGGGCCGGTCGGACGGGCTGACCGGCGAACGGATCAACGTCGAGTTCATCAGCGCCAACCCGACCGGTCCGCTGCACATCGGCAACGGGCGCGGCGGCTTCATCGGGGACAGCCTGGCCAACCTGCTGGAGGCCGCCGGCGCGGTGGTGACGCGCGAGTACTACGTCAACGACTACGGCAGCCAGGTTCGCGACTTCGGACAGTCTGTCTACCTGGCGCGCACCGGCCAATCCGGCGAAGCCGGCTATCGGGGCGCCTACATCGGTCAGTTGGCAGCGGAGGTGCCGGACGAAGCGCTGGCATCGGTCAACCCGCTGGAGGCGATCGGGGAGTGGGCCTGGAACCGGGTCTTCGAGGACATTCGGCGCACGATCAGCCGGCTGGGGATGCGGATCGACGTGTGGCGTTCCGAGCGCGAGCTCCACGAGGCGGGTGAGGTAAGCGCGGCCATCGAGCAGCTGCGGGCGGCGGGCCACGTGTACGAGAGTGAGGGGGCGACCTGGTTCCGTTCGACGACGTTCGGCGACGACAAGGACCGGGTCCTGGTCCGCTCGAACGGCCAGCCCACCTATTTCGCGGCCGACGTGGCGTACCTGCTCGACAAGTTCGATCGCGGGTTCGGGCGCCTCATCTACATCCTGGGCCCCGACCACCACGGGGATATCCGGCGCTGGAAAGGTGCCGCGGAGGGCCTGGGCCACGACCCGGCAACCGTGGAGATCATCATCTACCAGAACGTGGCGCTGGCGGGCGGGGCAAAGATGAGCAAGCGGGAGGGGAGCTTCGTGACCCTTGACGAGCTGGTCGACGAGGTTGGCGCCGATGTGACCCGCTTCCTGTTCAGCCTGCGATCAGCCAACCAGCACCTGGACTTCGATCTGGACCTGGCCCGCCAGCAGTCGAACGAGAATCCGGTCTACTACGTCCAGTACGCCCACGCTCGCTGTTCGTCGATCCTGCGTCAGCCAGCCGCGGTGGCGCTGCCGGACAGCCCCGGAGAGGCCGCGTCGCGGCTGACCCATCCGGCCGAGCAGGCGCTCATCCGGCACCTGATCCGATTGCCGGAGGTGGTCGCGGACTCCGCCATGCGACGCGAAACACACGAGCTCCCGCGATACGCGATGGAGGTCGCCAACCTGTTCAGCCAGTTCTACCGCGACTGCCGGGTCCTGACCGATGACGCAACGCTCAGCACGGCGCGCCTGGCCGTGGTGCGCGCGACTCGCCAGGTGCTCGCCAACAGCCTGGGCCTGATCGGCGTGCGCGCGCCGGACTCGATGTAGCGATCCGGCTGGCCGCCGGGTCAGAGGGGGGCGCCGGGTCAGAGGGGCCCGCCGACCAGCGCTTCCGCCAATGTCTGGGTCGAGGCCTGGGTGACGACGATCTCCGTGTCGCTGATCCGGGTCAGGTGGCCGAACAGTTGCAGCGTCTCGAGGGCGTCGGCGTATGCGGCCTCGAACTCGTCGGCGTCCACCGGGGTGTCCCACGCCACGCGCAGCACGACGGCCACCTCGCCGTCTGGCGAGACCAGCGCCGTCACCCGGTCTCCGCCCCAGCCGGCCGCAGCGGTGTCCGCCTCGGCTTGGTCCAGGCCATGATGGGCCAGCCAGATCGCGATCATGGCCTCGCCCAGGGTCGTGTCCTCGACGATGTCGACGCCCAGTGCCCGCACGTCGGGGTCGATTTCCGGCACGACCACCGGTAACTCGTCCTCGACATACGACCGGAAGTGGAGCACCTGCTCGGTGGAGACGGGCGGGTCGGCCCACGCCTCGTCGACCGCGGCGAAGCCGCCGCTCGCGTAGAGCCGGGCCACGAAATCGGTCCCCGCCAGGTAGGGGAACTCGAGCTGGCGGAGCATCCAGTCCGGCACGCCCGTGGTGTCGGGGAGCGGCGTCTGGCTGATCTCCAGAAGGTCTTCGGCCCGCAGGTGATCGATGGCCCACAGGACCATGGCCGTCGTCGCATCACCCTCGACCAGCCCGAGCCGGGCGAACGCGCCGTCGTCGTCGCCATCTGCGTCAAGGTTCATCGAGTCGATCCCGAATGCCGCGTCCTGCAGGGCGTGGGTGTACTCGTGGGCGTAGGTCACCTGGGCCTCCGGGGTGAGCCCGGCGTCGGACACGATCACCATGGACCGGGTCACGTCGTCGTAGAACCCGAGCACCTGGCCCGACAGGAGCTGGAGCTGGAGGGCCGCCACGTCCTGGTCGGCGGTCAGGAGGCCCAGCCCCTGGAGCAGGGCATTGTCGGCGGCCACCTCATCGGCCGGGTAATCCTCGGCGAACTGATCGGCCAACCGCCGTTCGACCTCGGCGCGGGAGACGAACTCGGCCGGACCGATGTCGGCCGGGGGCAGGTCGCGCAGGTCGGCGACGTCCGCCTCCAGGGCCGCCAGCGCGTCCTCGAGGTCGGGCGACGCGCTGGGCTCGGGCGTGGCGCTCGGCGCGGGAAGCGGCGTGGCGCTGGCCAGGGGTCCAATCGCGATCGGGACGCCAAAGGCGCGCAGGGTCAGGACGGCGATCAGGGCGACGGCCAGAACCAGGGTCACTACTGCGATCAGGCGCCGTGCGAGAGGCGACATGGGTCAGGCATTCTGGCATGAAAGGTTCAGGTTTCTTCACATCGGCGTGGTTGTGGCTTCACGTCCGACCCCTACCTTGAGCATGCGAGTCAGAGATCCTTCGGGATTTCTCCTCCACCCTCCCTCCTTCGGGCGCCGGTGTCATTGGGCGGGCACCGGCGCTCGTGCTTTTCTGGCGCGGTTGTGGGGTAGCATCGGTCACCCGTGGAGATCACCTGGTACGGCCGCGCGTGCTTCCGGCTCAAGGGCCGCCGCGCGACGGTCATCACCGACCCCTGTCCGCCCAAGACCGGGTTCGTGGCCGGCAAGCACGACGTCGACCTGCTCACCATCTCGCACCACCATGCGGATCACGCCTACACCCGCTCCATCGGCGCGGGGCTGACCCTGACCCGGCCCGGCGAGTACGAATTCGCCGACCTCCTGGTCACCGGCGTGAAGACCTGGCATGACGCGGCCGAGGGGACGGAGCGGGGCGAGAACGTCATCTTCGCCTTCGAGGTCGACGGGGTTCACGTCTGCCACCTGGGCGACCTGGGCCACCTGCTGACCGATGAGCAGCTCCACGAGCTGGGACCGATCGACGTGCTGCTGGTACCGGCTGGCGGGCAGACCACCATCTCGCCGGCCGAGGCCGCGGAGGTCGTCGCTCAGCTGGAGCCGAAGGTGGTCATCCCCATGCATTTCGCCACCGACGGCGGCTCGAAGGACCTGCTCGGGCCGGAGAC
>JBKJVN010000133.1:0-7301 GCA_046717345.1 Candidatus Limnocylindria bacterium
CGGAGTCGGGGTCGGCGTCGGAGTCGGGGTGGGCGTCGGCGTGGGCGTCGGGGTCGGGCTCGTAGTCGGGACTACCTGGAAGCAGAACCGGATGTGGCCCAGGCCGTAGTACGAGCCACCTGGCAGATTAATCGGAGCGTGCAGGCCGTCATCGGTCAACACAGGCGGCACATACAAGTAGAAGTTGGCGTTCGGCCCGCCTTTGACCATGACCGCATCGACCGGCAGATTGGCAACGAAGTCAACCGTCGCTCCAAGCGCTGAGCTCCCAACCGTGAGCTGGACCTCGAAGTCGCTGCCCGGATCGGCATGCAGACCGTTGGTCACCGGCTCGACCTTGAACTCGTGTGTATAGAGGCCGACTGACGCACAGGTCGGGTTCCCCGGGATTGGGACCGGCACAACATGGGATGCGAGGACCGGCACGACACTCAGGAGCAGCGAAAGCACCGTGATCAGGACCGCGAGGGTGGCGCGCATCGGTCGTGCCGCGCGACCGGCGCCACGCCGGACCCGGTGACGTCGATTGGGGCGCCCGGGGGATGAATGCATTACGTGGTGAGGATGCGATGCGTGCGCATCTCCATCCATGGCGGGATCGTCCCCTGGGTACGCCCCGGTGCGCGGGGGCACCTGGGGAAAAACCGCGGAAAAGCGCGGAGTGGGGTCCGGTGCAGTACTCGAAGGGGACCGATGTACTGGTACCCCTTGGCGCGAGATCAGACGCCGCGACCGGCCGTCGCGCGCCGTATCGCGCAAGACCATCAGACCGCACACGACCCACGCACTCAGAACGAGGGGTGGCCGGGGGAGTCGGCATTCGGCGGGTGCGAATTGCCCTTAGGGCCACGCCCCCACAGGTCGTGGACGGCTCTGCCATCCACGTCGCGGGTAGGCGTGTAGTGGAGGAACCGAGGTGGTCGGGGCGGGCGGATTTGAACCGCCGACCCCTGCGTCCCGAACGCAGTGCGCTACCAGGCTGCGCTACGCCCCGACCGAATCCATCGCGGTCGCCGTCGAGCGGCCGGATCGGCTCAGCATCCTACCAGCCGACACCCGGTCCCGCCATCGGCGGGGTGGCTGTTAGGACAGGTCCCATCCGCCTGACGACCGGGCACATCGGTCCAGGACCTATAGTCCCCCGCCATGGAAGCCGTGCGGCCATGGCTGCGGACAACCGATGCCCAGCTGGTGGGCCTGACCCTGCTCGTGAAGGCGCTCCTGTTCGCCTGGGGCCTGGTAATCGTGGCGCTCGTCAACGACCGGCCCGTCGATTTCGGTCAGGTGTTCGGCATCTGGAACCGATGGGACGCGCCGCACTATCTCGATGTCGCGCTGTTCGGGTACACCGCCTACGACCCGGGAAATCTGCCGATGTACAGCAAGCTCGGCGACCTTGACCTGTTCATCGTGTTCTACCCGCTGTTCCCGTGGGCCACCGCGCTGGGGCTCACCCTCCTGCCGGAGCTGGTGGCGCCCATCATGGTCAGCGCCGTCGCCTCGGTGGCGGCGGTCCTGCTGCTCTACCGGCTCGTGGCGCGCGAGTTCGGGGAGCACATCGGGGAGCGGGCCGCAATCTTCATGCTCATCTTCCCGACCGGCTACTTCCTCCACATCGGCTACACCGAATCACTCTTCCTGGCGCTGGTGCTGGGCTCATTCCTGGCCGCCCGGACTGACCGATGGTGGCTGGCCGGCCTCCTGGGCGGGCTGGCGGCGCTGACGCGGGTCAACGGGCTGATCCTCATCCCGGCCCTCGCGGCGGAGGCGTGGCTGCAGTGGGCCAGGGATCGGCGCTGGCGGGCGGCCTGGGCATGGATCGGCCTGGTGGCGGTGGGGTTTGGGGGCTACCTACTGGTGAATTACGCGGTTTATGGCAACCCGTTCGAGTTCCTGCGCATCCAGAACGAGCACTGGTTCAAGTCGCTGGCCTGGCCGTGGGAAGGGATCGGCGGAGTGTTCGGGTGGCTCGAGAATGACACTCCCGAAAACGTCGTCATGTACGGCGTCACCGAGCTCGCGGCCATCGGCCTAGGGCTGGCGGGGACGGTCGTGGCGGCGTTCCGCTTCCGCCCCGGCTGGTTCACCTGGATGACCGGCAACTGGCTGCTGTTCGTGAGCACCTCGTTCGTGCTGTCCGTGCCGCGCTACGCGCTCACCATGTTCCCGCTGTTCGCGTGGTTCGCCCAGCTGGCCGAGCGGCGCTGGCTTGGGTATCTGCTGGGGGGCGTCTCGGTAGTGTTGCTCCTGTGGTTCTCGGCGCGCTTCGCGACCGGGGCGTGGGCCTTCTGAGCGCGGGCAACGAAGTGTCCCGAAGGAACCGCGGCGACCGTTGATGTCATCTCGGGTCCGGCCAGCTGCCCCTTCGGGACGCGGGCAGGATGCGGGACGCGGGCCGCGGGGCGCAAGCCCCCTTATCCACGACCTTTGCTGGTCGCCGATCAGTTGTCCACAGACCGTCAGGCGTGCCAGGCGTCGAAGGCTTCGCCGACGACGGTTTCGAAGCGCAGGCCCATCAAGACGACTCCGGCAAACCCGGCCTCCTTCGCCGCTCGGCCCACCTCGCGCGCGATGCGCCAGCCTTCGGCCCGCCGTTGGGCCCCATCCAGGCGGCCCAGGCGATCCCGCAGTTCGTCGCCGATGGGGATGGCGCCAACCGACTCGAGGCGCCGCACCCAGCGCTCCGAGAATGGCGGGGTGACTTCCAGATAGACCGGCGGATCATCGGGGCGGAGCTCGAGGTGTTCCATGACGGGTTGGACCGATACGGGATCCATCACCGGGCCGACCATCAGGAACTGCGCCCCCACCGATACGCGTCGCCGAAAGACCCAGCGGCGAGACCGCGTGCTCATCCCGACCTCGAACTCCACGCTCGGCATCGAGCGCTCCAGAGCGCGGAGGTACTCGACGATCTCGTAGCTGTCGCTCCAGTGCTCGACCTCGGGAAGCATGTCGCCCTGGACCACGAGGAAGGAGCTCACTCCGTTGCCGATGGCGCCCCGGACCTCGGATTCGATGGCGAGGATGTTCCGGTCGCGCGTGGAGCAGACGATCGTGGGCTTCACATCCGGGACGTCATGCGCGATGCGTGCCCCGTATGCGTACGGCGACACTCGGACCTGCTTGAACGGGTTGTCCGTGATGAGGACGTGCTGCCAGCGGCCGCGCAGCTCCAGGTGGGTCATGTCTGGCAACAGAGGCGGGTTGACCTCGACCATCTCGACCCAGCCCCCCCGAGTCGAGAGCACGGATCAGGAGCCGGTTGCTTGGCGACGCCGACGAGCGGCGGCGACCATGTCACCCAACTGTTGCTCGATTTCGTCCCAGGTCCGGGTCTTCAGGCCGCAGTCCGGGTTGACCCACAGGTCCGCGTCGTCCATGTAGCCACCGAAGTGCTCGAGGCGCTCCTCCATGACGCCAAGCCCCGGTGAGTGGGGCGAGTGCACGTCGAAGACGCCGGGCCCAATCTGCATGTGGCCGTCGTCGAACAGCTCGTAGAAGGCCCGGATGCGCCCATCGTCCTTGGAGCGGGCGAAGTAGATCGACGCCACGTCGACCGCGGCATCCGACCACAGCGGAGCGATCGTGCTGTCGGTCCCGTAACACATGTGGGTGTGCATCTGGACCTGCGCCGGCTGGTTGAAGACGTGGTTGAGCGCGGCGCGCACGCCGCGGGCATAGACCTCGCGCCGCTCGGCCGCGTCCTCAGTCGGGAGGGGCCATCGCTCACGTACCGCCGGCTCGTCGACCTGGATGACACGGGCACCGGCCTCCACCAGGAATCCGACCTCCTGGCTGATGGGCTGGGCGACCGCCCAGAACAGCTTGTCATCGGCAACACCGGGTGGCCGGAAGCTCCAGTTCACGATCGTCACCGGCCCGGTCAACATCCCCTTCACCGGCTTGGCCGTGGCAGCCTGCGCGAGCTTCCACTCGTCAACGGTCATCGGCTCGCTGATCGACGGCGGTGACGCCAGGATGGGCGGTCGCGTACAGCGGCTGCCATAGGAGAGGACCCAGCCATGGCGGGTCGTGTGATACCCGTCCATCTGCTCGGCGAAGTACTCCACCATGTCGGTCCGCTCGAATTCTCCGTGGACCAGAACATCTAGCCCCATCCGCTCCTGCCAGCCGATGGCGTCCGTGATCAACCGAGCCATGGCCGCGTCGTAACCGGCTCGATCGAGCTCGCCGCGGCCGAGCTGGGTCCGCAGATTCCGCACCTCGGCCGTCTGGGGGAGCGATCCAGTCGTGGTGGTCGGGTACTTCGGTAGTGCCAGGTCGGCCTGGGCGGCGGCTCTCTCGGCTCGAGGCGCGCGCGAGATCAGCGTCCCGACCGCCGGCCACGTCGCCGACGGGGGCGCAGTCACGGAGGGGTCCGCTCTGGACGCCAGCGCTGTCGGCCAGCCACTCAGGGCCTGCGCCTTTTCGCGCGCGAACTGGAAGCCGGCCGGGAGGTCCTCCCCTTCGACTGTGTAGGGCAGGAACATCAGGCTGGTGGTCGGCACCAGGCGCACCGTCCGGCCGTCATCCGGCAGCCGGGCGAGGGCCTGCGCGACTGGTTCGAACGCGTCGGGCCACACACTGCGACCGTCCACGACAGCGATCACGTGCTCGGGCTGGGCCTCCCAGGCAGGGGTGGCGGATAGTTCCATGACGCCGTCGAGCGGGACCTGGACGGACAACCCACGCTGGCCGAGTGCCTCGACGATCCCCTCGTTGGCCCGCCCGAACTGGACGGTCACGATCGGCGCCGCCTCTAGTCCCAGATCGGCGGCTCCGCCATATGCGGCGTCCGCCGCCGCTCGGTCATCGGTGGTCATGGCCAGCCCGAGACACGGCTCATCGATCTGAAGGTGGAATCCCGGGTGCTCCTGAGCCTGGGCCCTCACCCAGCGCCAGAGCCCGTCACCGATGGCCCGGGACGTCCCGAGAGCGCTCCCATTGTCGCTGCCGAGCCGGCTCAGCTTGACCAGGCTGTACGGGCCGAGCACCGTCCATGTCACATCGGCGTCGAAAGTGGGTTGCCGCCAGGGGAGTGGCGTGAACGGGCCGACTGCCCCGGTGATCTCGGGAACGACGTAGTGGTAATTCGTGTCAAACCACTTGGTCATCTCCCACGCCTCGCGATCAGGCGTTCCCCTGGCCAGAGCGGTCATGACTGCAAACGGATCCTGGGGCAACTGGGTGGCCAGGCCGGCCGGGACGAGGCCAAGCATCAGCGCGGTTTCGAGCACCTGGTCGTACAGGTAGAAGTCGTCGACGGCCGAGCCGATCAGCTCACGCTGCTCGTCGAGGTGGGCGTTTCGCCGCTCGTTGATGCGCGCCGCGCGCTCGGCAGCGTCGGTCCGGCCGCTCCAGGCCCGCTCGAGGAGCCACTTCAGCTCGCGGTTGGGACCAATGCGTGGATATCCGATCAGCTGGGCGACAGTGCGTGACGTGTTCACGGAGGCCAGTCTAGATCACAGGCCCGGATCTCGACCCCGATGATGGAGAATGCGGCCAAGACGATGCCACAGACCGTTCGCCAGATCGGACGAACCCTGCGCCGCGGTGCTCGACAAGCTGTCGGGGCGGCCGCTCGCGGCCTGGAACGGGTGGAGGGTGCCGTCGCCGGCATCGGCGACCCGGAGGCCATCCCGCTCGTCCTCGCGCCCGCGCTGCGCCCGACGGCGGTTGACTCGTATTGGGGCGAGCATACCGTTCATTCGACGCCGTTCCGCTCGGCCCGTGCTTCGCTGGCCTACCTTCGCAGACGCTCGCGCGAGTACCCGCTGTTCGAGCAGCTCATGGAGCTGTACGGCAACCACGAGCACGATACGGTGGTCGACTATGGGTGCGGTCCGGGGAATGACCTGGTGGGGTTCTTGGTGAGCGGCAGAGCGCGCCGGGTGATCGGGGTCGACATCTCGCGCAAGGCGCTGGAGCTTGCCCGTCGCCGCCTGGCGCTGCATCGGATCGACGGGAGCCGGGCGACGCTGGTCCAGATGGGCGACGGGGATCCCGAGATCCCACTCGACAACAGTTCGATCGACTACCTGTATTGCGAGGGGGTCCTGCACCACACCTCCGACCCGGCAGGCGCGCTCCGGGAGTTCCACCGCATCGTCACGCCCGAGGCTACGTTGGCGATCATGGTCTACAACCGCGATTCGCTCTACTACCACCTGTTCACCGCCTACCAGCGCCAGGTACTGGAGGGAGCCTTTGCCGGCCTGTCAATCGACGAAGCGTTCCGACGCAACACGGACGGCGAGGCATGCCCCATCGCCCGGGCCTACGTGCCAGATGCGTTCGTGGCCGAATGCGAGCAAGCCGGATTCGGCGCACGCTTTGTCGGCGGCTACTTCGCGGCCCTCGAGCTACGGCTGTTCCGCGCCCTGGGCGGGCAGGCCGTGGCCGATAAACGCCTGCCAGTCGAGCATCGAGGCTTCCTGAGCGAGCTGGAGGTCGGCGCGGATGGGTTCCCACGCTACCGCGGACAGCTGGCGGGTATCGGCGGCGTCTACCACCTCGTCAAGCGGCTGCCGGCCTGACGTGCGTTCGACGACCACTCCCCGCGTCACCGCGGAACCGACGCCAGAGGAGCTCGACCGGCGGAACGAGGAATTCTGGGACGAGTTGTGCGGGACGTCGTTCGCCCGGCAGCTGGGGCTGGTCACGCGGGATCGGGAAACGCTGGAGGCATTCGATCGCGCCTACTTCGGGTTCTACCCGTACCTCTCCGGATACCTGGATCGCTTCGACCTGGCCGGGCGTCGAGTGCTGGAGATCGGCCTCGGTTACGGGTCACTGGGCGAGGCGCTGGCCAGGCGGGGTGCGGACTACCACGGCCTGGACATTGCTGCCGGCCCGGTGCGGATGATGCAGCACCGCCTGGCGATGCAGGGCGGGGGCGTCGACCAGGTGAGGCAAGGGTCTGCCCTGGCGATGCCCTTCCCCGACGGCACGTTCGACTACGTGTACGCGATCGGCTGCCTGCACCACACCGGCGACCTGCCCCGTTCAATCAACGAGGTCCGACGTGTTCTGGTGCCCGGGGGCCAGGCGGTGGCAATGGTTTACCACGCCGATTCGTGGCGTCAGTGGCGGCGGGTGCACCTGACCCGGGCCTGGGCGCGGGTCCGCGGCCGCGCCGGGCCATCCGAGGTCGACGTGGCGCGCATGTACGACAGCAACTCGAGCGGGACCGTGGCGCCGCACACGGAGTACGCGTCCCGGCACGAGGTCGCAGACCTGTTCGGCCAGTACTCGGCGGTTGAGGTCCGAGCCAGGAACTTTGACGACCTGCGATTCCT